>JACMKU010000093.1 GCA_014379965.1 Chitinophagaceae bacterium | reverse complement strand
GAAATCAGAACGTTTAACGTTAAACCCTTAAACGTTAAACGTTCAAAGGCTCAGTCATCTCCAAGATTGACCGTGACACCCGCCCTAAATTCCAACAAGCGCAACGCTGAAGTATACACCTGGGCAACCGTATGCTCATGTATTTCCTGCGTACTGGCGTTGATGAACTGTACACTCAATGGCTTGCCGCCATTCGTACTAACATCCTGCGCACTCATCAGGCGCTTTGTATTAATATAACTTAGTTCGCCGCCCTTCACCATGTTTACACTGAGGTCAATCATCACTCTTCCCCTGTATTTTCTCTTGGTGAAGATGGAGGGATCTACCTGCAGACCCGTGCCCGCACTCCAGTAGAGCGTCTTGTCGTTGATGATGTTTTCCTGTTGTAGGGCGCGACATCCGTCGGGATCATGCGGATCGTCGATGAAAATGTTGCTGAAGAAATTGTACAAGCCGCCTTTTGCCTGAACATAGGGAACAACCAGGCTCTTCTGTCCCGCAAGATCGTACCTCAATTGCATAGCGCCATTGAATACGTTGCTGTTGTAGCTGACCGGTAGCACCGCCGTCACGTTATTGTTGAACTGGAATGTCTGCTCGATGCGCTTGCTTGCATAGATACCAAGGCCCAATTCAATTCCCGCAGACAGCCTGTTGAATACACCCGGCATCCGGTAGAGAAAACCGGCCTGCGCACTATGTACAAGAGGAATATTGTTACCCATTTCCTTGCGGGGGGCGCCAAGGCTATACGCGCTGGTGATCTTCCAATTCTGAGCATCTGCAGAAAAAATTACGAAGCCGAGGAGGAGCGTAGAGATGAATTTCATACAGTTTTATTTTGGTTAAGGAAAAATGGTTAATGCTTACTGAAGGTACGGTGGTGTCAAGTGCGGGAAGAAATTTTTCGTGTTAAAACATTCTCAAATGCTTTCAACGTTTAACGTTTAAGGGTTTACCGTTTAACGTTCTTCGAATCGACTACACTATCTTTTTCCAACTGCTCTTGACTCATGCTACCTCTGAGGAAACCTCCCGCTTTCAGAACGTTAAGCGTTAAACCCTTAAACGTTAAACGTCTAAAGCTGTATAAAAAAAAGACGGCCTCTAAACGAGGCCGTCTTCAATATTATAAAATGCTTTCTTAGAACCCCTTCTTCTCCACCGGCTTACCGTCTACATCCAGCTCGATGATCTCGTAACCGAGTTTCTCGAGACCTGGAAGGATCTTGGCCTTGTCGCCTACTACGAGTATGTTCATCTTGTCGGCATTGATCCATTTCTTAGCCATCGCATCGATCTCAGCCTTGGTGATATTCTTAAGGATATCATTTTGCTTGTCTACGAAATCGGCAGGTAGGTCATATTCCAAAATCCTTCCTATAAATCCAGCTTTCTGGAAACCGGTTTCATACCTCAACGCATCGACTTGACCAAGTGCGCTCTTGAGGAATACGACCTCATCGTCTTTGATACCCTCAGCTGAGTACTGCTTCAACTCCCTAACGATTTCCATCAGGGCGCTATCCGTTGTAGGTCCTTTAATTCCTGAATTGAAAGTATAACGACCTGTGTACTTGTCACCGCTGAAATTGCTGCTCGCGCCATAAGTCCAACCCTTGTCTTCGCGAAGGTTAAGGTTGAGACGGCTGTTGAATGCGCCACCCAATGCGAAATTCGTCAAGTTGGCCCTGTAATAGTCGCCAGTCGCGTCATACTTAAGGTTTGTAACGTATCCAATCCTGTATTCCGACTGAGCTGCGTTCTTCACATCCACCAGGTAAATCTTTGTCTTCTCTACAGGAATGCCCGTAGCCACACTTGGAATTTCTATTTTCTTGTTAGGAAGTTTGTTCAGGAAAGCGAGCTTGGGAAGTATCTCCGACTCTTTCACGTCGCCTACTACTACAACATTAACTCCGTTTGAGGTCATGTTGTTGTCATAGTAGCCCTGTACATCCTGCAGACTGAAATTCTTGACTGTTTCTTCGGTTCCAATCTGGCTGATTCCAAGAATATTATTGGTGCCATAGCTTACGGTATTGTATACATTGGCAGCGATCGTTCCTGACTGGGATTTTGATTGCTTGAAGCTTTCCATCCTCTGCCTCTTAAGCCTGCTAAATGCATCCTCGGTGAACTTCGGAGCGAGGATCCTTTCTTCGAGGAGAGCCATCGTTGCATCCAGGTTTTTCTTCAAAGTAAATACGTTGAAGGTTATGCCATCGACGCCACTCTGAACGTTGATATTGCTTCCTAACTTCTCAAGTTCTTTGCTGAAGTCTTCCGCGCTACGATTCTTCGTATCCTGTCCCATCATCGTAGCCACAAAAGAAGAGAGACCGGCTTTACCAAGATTGTTCGCCTGCATCAGGTGACCTCCGGGAACCTTGATAGATACAGTCACCGTTGCGAGTTCATTATTCTCCGCGCCAATCACCTTTACGCCGCCGTCAAGATCTTTCCTCCAGAATGCAGGAACCTTCACTACTGGATTGGCACCTGCTGCCGGAATTACACTCCTGTCAAATTTATCCTTGGCCTTAATGTAAGCCAGGCCTTCGTATCCATATTGCGGAGGTGTGTAATTGTCTTTATTGATAGCATAGTTGTCGTCGCCTGTCGTTAATTTCTCCTGTCCCTTGGTAAGGATGCTGAGTACAACTGGATGCTTATATTTCACATACTGGTGGTAAACGCGCATCACATCTTCCTTCGTTACATTGCGGTAAGACTGGAGTTCTTTGCCGATCATGTTAGGATTACCAGTGAACGTCTGGTAAGACGCAAGCTGGGAAACTTTTCCAGCCACACTCTGAAGAGAGTTAAAGTATTGCGCTTCCATCTGTCCTTTGAACTTGGTGATGTCCTCATCAGTTACGCCGCGAGCCTCGAAACTATCGAGGGCATTATCAACCAGGTAAAACAGGCTTGCAAGCGTTTTTCCAGGATAAGGAACAACCTGGATATTGAACTCACCGCTCAATTCACGGTTGATGTGATTGGCATTAGCCGCGAGCGCAAGCTGTTTCTTCACCAACTGCTGGTATAACACTGAATTATTTCCCTGTCCAAGGATCTCGGCCAGGCAATCCAAGGCAGCCATGTCCTTATGGAAATTCTGTACTGTCGGAAACGATTTTACCATAACAGGCACCCGCGCATAATTATCTACATAAGAAACAAAACGGTGCTTGTCGAGCCTGGGAACCATTGGCGCCATGTTTTCTACCTTGGGGCCGCCTGGAATGGGTCCGAAATATTTCTCAACCAATTTCACTACTTGCTTAGGATCCACATCGCCGCCAACCGTTATCGTTGCGTTGTTAGGACCATACCAGCGAAGGAAGAAATTCTTAAGGTCATTTACATTAACGCGATTGAGGTCTTCGATATACCCGATCACCAGCCATGAGTAAGGGTGACCATAAGGATACATATTCTTCGCCATCATCTCCTGGCCCAAACCATAAGGCACATTGTCAATTCGCTGGCCTCTTTCATTCTTTACAGTCTCGCGCTGTATTTCAAACTTCTTCTGGGTAACTGCATCGAGCAGGAAGCCCATACGATCAGCCTCGAGCCAAAGGGTTTTCTCCAATTGGTTTGAAGGTACTGTCTCGAAATAGTTGGTTCTGTCCTCGTTGGTAGTACCGTTGAGGTTTCCTCCAGATTCTGTTACAATTTTGAAGTGTTGTTCATCGGCAACGTGATCGCTACCCTGGAACATCATGTGTTCGAAGAAGTGTGCGAAACCAGACTTACCAATTTCCTCACGGGCGGAGCCCACGTGGTAGGTAACGTCCGTATGAACGATAGGATCGCTGTGATCCTCGTGGATGATCAGTGTGAGGCCGTTAGGCAATACATACTTCTCGTAGGGGATGACCAGTTCGTCACCCTGCTTGGTTACTTTCTCTACAAGCTTTGCCTGCGTTGAGGCACTTGGCTGGGCCATTATGGCGACGGAAGCAAGCAGCACCATTATGGTCAACAAGGATAATTTTTGTTTCATATATATGATAGTTTTTGGGAGGTAGCAAATTAACGAAATACCACGTGCAACGAGCACCACTTATCAAATAACCAATAGGCAATAGGCAATGGGCAATCGGCAAAATCCCCCCTAATCAGGGTTCTTTGACTATTGCCCATTGCCCATTGCCTATTGCCTATTGCTTTTACGGTCTGCGATCAAAACGCTTTTCTGCCGACCGGCACCCCTTCCGCATCCAACTCAATAATCGGGTAGCCAAGTTTCTGGAGACCCGCGAGGATTTTGTTCTTATCGCCGACCATCAGCATATTTAGTTTGCTGGCGTCGATATGCCTCTTAGCCAGGGCGTCGATTTCCTTCTTGGTCATCTCCCTCAGGATCTTGGCCTGGATAGCCGTATAGTTGGCTGGCAGGTTGTAATCGAGGATAGTACGTATGAAGCCTGCTTTCTGAATTCCCGTTTCATACCTCAGGGCGTCCCGCTGACCGATCGCGCTTTTCATGAAGGCCATTTCTTCCTCTGTAACGCCATCCGTGGAATAGTTCCGGAGTTCCTTAATCACCTCGGCCAGGGCGCTATCTGTTGCCTCAGCCTTAATGCCCGACGCAAAAACGAAATCGCCATCGTACTCATCTCCACTAAAGGAGGAGCGGGCGCCGTATGTCCAACCCTTATCTTCCCTCAAATTAATATTCAAACGGCTGTTGAAACCTCCACCGAGCAGGTAATTCATCAGTCCTGCCTTGTAATATTCGCCGGTTGCGTCGTACTTCAAGCCTGTATTGTATCCTACCCTGAATTCCGTCTGCGCTGCATTTGGTATGTCAACAAGATACACCTGGGACTGGCCATGCGGCATAGGTGTGGCCTTGACGCTTGGAAGCGTCACCTTCTTGTTTGGCAACTTATCCAGGAAGGCGAGTTTAGGGAGAATTTCCGCCGAACTCACATCACCCACTACTACCACCTTCATTCCCTGGCGTGTCATGAAGCTGTTGTAATAATTTTCGATATCCGCGAGACCAATATTCGCTACGGTCATCTCGGTGCCATCCTCGCTCATTCCAAGGATATTACCAGGACCATAATTGATACGGTTGATCACGTTTGTAGCAACCGTGGCTGGCTGTGCTTTGTTCTGTTTGAAACCTTCGAGCGTCTGCCGCTTGATTCTTTGAAATGCTTCGTCCTTGAACTTCGCGTTCAGCATGCGCTCTTCCAGCAATCCCAGTGTTTTGTCGAGGTTCTTCTTTAATGTCTGCACGTTAAACGTAATCTCGTCTTTTCCGCTACTTACACTAATTGAACTAGCCAGTCTTTGCAATTCCTGTGAGAATTGTTCCGCCGTATAATTTTTCGTGTCCTCATTCATCATTCTTCCGAACAGATTCGCAAGTCCTACTTTCGAAAGTTCATTTGCCTGCATCAGGTGACCACCGGGAATTGTAATCGAAATCGTGACTGTAGGGATCTCGGTATTTTCCGTACCGATCATCTTGATACCCGTTGGGAGGTCTTTTCTCCAGAATGCGGGCACCTTCACCAATGGATTCGGACCGTTGCCGGGTATCTTGCTCCTGTCGAAAGAGTCTTTTGCCTTAGAATATTTCAAACCGGAATAGCCATAGTCAGGAGCCTTGTAGTTACTCTTATCGATAGTATAATCATCTGCTTTGGCAATGAGTTCTTCCTGGCCTTTTGCCAATACGCTCAGTACAACACGTGGTTTTCCTTTGATATATTTATTATAAACCCGCATCACATCTTCGCGTGTGACACTGCTATATGATGTCAACAATTTCTTAATCATATTCGGGTTGCCGGCGAATGTCTGGAAGGCAGCCAGCTGGCTGACTTTGCCTTGTACACTTGACAGGCCGTTGATGATCCTGCTTTCAAATTCATTCTTGAATTTTTCAATGTCTTCATCGGTGACTCCTCTCTTTTCAAAATCGGCAAAACCTTCATTGATCAATTGCTCCATCTCCGACAATGTCTTGCCGGGATACGGCGTCACGGAGATTGCGAATTCACCAGCCAATTCTGACAGCTGACTGCTTGTGTTTGCCTGCAGCGCTTTTTGACTCTTTATCATCGTCTGGTAAAACACGGAGTTGCGGTTGCCGCCACCGCCGCCACCGCCACGACCGCCACGTCCACCGCCGCCGAATCCACCACCACCGCCAAGCACTTGCGCGAGGCAGGCAAGTGCTGCCTCATCGGCGTTGTAGTCAGGCACTGTTGGGAAAACGAGTCGGAGTTGAGATGCTCTTGCATAATTATCGATATAGCTTACATATCTGTCTTTGTCTAGTACAACAGGTGCAAGTTGCACAGGCGAAACTTCAGGTCCTCTTGGAATGGCGCCAAAGAATTTCTCCGCAAGCTTAATGACCTCTGCAGTTTTTACATCGCCACCAACGGTGAGTGTCGCATTATTCGGACCGTACCAGCGAAGAAAGAAATTCTTAAGGTCATTCACATTCACACTATTCAATTCCTCGATGTAGCCAATAGTTAACCAGGAGTAAGGATGACCGTAAGGGTATAGGTTTTTCGCAGAAGTCTCACCTACCAACCCATATGGGCGGTTATCATAGTTCTGTCCTCTTTCGTTCTTAACCGTCGCTCTTTGAACTTCAAATTTCTTTTGTGTCACCGCATCTAGCAGGAAACCCATACGATCGGCTTCAAGCCATAGTGCTTTAGACAATTGATTGCTTGGAACAGTCTCGTAGTAGTTAGTACGATCGCGATTCGTACTGCCGTTTAGTGTGCCGCCGGCTTCGGTAACGATCTTGAAATGCTGCTCATCGGCAACGTGGTCACTTCCCTGGAACATCATATGTTCGAAAAAATGCGCGAAGCCGGATTTCCCAATCTCCTCACGTGCAGACCCGACATGATAGGTGACATCAACGTGCACTACGGGATCGCTATGATCTTCGTGAACGATTACAGTAAGGCCATTTGGCAACACATATTTTTCGTAAGGGATAATGAGCTCATTCGGTTTCTTGGTCACCTTCTCGACGAGCTTTGCCTGGCCCCAACCGAGATGACACAACAATAGGAACAGCCCGGGGAGCAACAAGAGTTTTTGTTTCATAAAAGCAATTTTGAGTTTTAGGAGTGCAGTCCGTGAAGATAAATTATCTGGCCTGAAAAAAACGCCATTCACCGATTAGACGTTGAAGTGGCAAAGGACTTTTTCTACCTTTGAAAAAAAAAAGACTATGAGCTACAGCCAGCGAACCAACCACGAAATAGATTATAAGATATATGGTGAAGAGTTGCAATTTGTGGAGATTGAACTTGACCCGGATGAGACAGCCATTGCGGAGAGCGGAGCCATGATGATGATGGAAGATGGTATCCAGATGCAGACCATCTTTGGCGATGGGTCGAAGCAGCAGACCGGTGGCATATTCGGGAAATTGATGAGTGCGGGAAAGCGGGTCTTGACGGGCGAGAGCTTGTTCATGACTGCGTTCACAAACAGCGCTCACGGGAAGAAGAAGGTCAGTTTCGCGGCTCCCTTCACAGGCAAGATTATCCCTCTCGACCTCTTAGAACTTGGAGGAATGATCATAGCTCAAAAAGATGCGTTTCTCTGCGCAGCGAAGGGCGTTAGCGTAGGGATCCATTTCCAACGTCGGCTCGGCACGGGAATCTTCGGAGGCGAAGGTTTCATCATGCAAAAAGTTGAGGGCGACGGGCTGGCCTTCATGCACGCCGGCGGATATGTATTGGAAAAAGACCTGATCCCCGGTGAGGTGCTCAAGGTGGATACCGGTTGCGTAGTGGCATATACTCCAACTATCGATTTCGATATTGAATTCGTAAGGGGCATCAAGAATTTCATGTTCGGCGGCGAGGGCCTCTTCTTCGCCCGTCTTCGTGGCCCCGGCAAAGTATGGATCCAGTCACTTCCAATCAGCCGCCTCGCGGGTAGATTGGTAGAATACGGCACGTGGCATAGGAAGGAAGAGGGGAGTGTATTGGGCGGACTTGGAAATTTGTTTGATGGGAGGGAGTAGTAATGAATAGTCAGTAGTCAGAGTGCCTCCTCGCTCTCGCTCTGTTTCTGTTTCTGTTTCCTCACTCCACCGAGAAAGAAACAGAAACAGGAACAGAACCAGAAACAGGAACAGGAACAGAGCGAGAAACAGAGCGAGAGCGAGGAGGCGCCACGCTGATTACTGCTTGTCTCCTATGCCCGGATAACCACTCACTAGTGCAAACTCATAATCCCCACTCTTCTTCAACCTCCGAATCAGCTCGCGCAATTGAAATGAATCATTACTCTTGGAATATACCTGGTCGTGGGCTAGGATCACAAGGTTATCCTTCCGCTTGGTTTTTCCCTTATTAAACATACTATCGATCTGAACAAGCATTTCTTCGGCAGTATTCTTTACTTCCAGCGTCTTGGAATCATAGTGCCATTCGAGGTCCCAGCCTAAGACAACGAACCCGGCATTCTGCAAGGAATCAATTGCAGTCTTACTTTTCTTTATATCGGTGAAATGCAGGCTATCGATACGCCAGCTGTTGCGGCCAGGTGTTCGGACGATGTTATTCTCAGGTAGAAGTTCGTCCCGGGTCCGTTGCATGTCCTTCACTACGGTGTCGGGCTGCTCGTAGAACTTCTCATACTTGTTGTGTAGTGCATGTGTATAGCTATGGTTGCACAATTCGATGTTCTTCGCCATCTTCAGGCTATCCCAGGTTTGAGATTGGCCGACACTAGCGAATACGTGCTCGCCGACAATGAAGAAAGTAACGGGGACTTCTTCCTGCTGCACGATATCCAATACGTTTTTTGTGCCTTTGTTTGGACCGTCGTCGAAAGTGAGATAGATCTTCTTCTTCTTTTTAAGGGGTTTCTTAACTACCTCCTGCGGCTTCTTTACCACGGGTTTGGCAGTATCCTGGACCGCGGCAAGAATTTTCTTTATCTCTTGTTGAGGTTCTTTGCAGGCTACGAGTAAAACAGAAATAAAAATTACGGGGAGGGCATGACTAAAAAAGCCGCTGGAAGGCTCACCTTCGTCGGCGGGGTCTGCGTGATACATAAAATTGGGGTTGATTTGATTTGAATAATGAAATTATGGGAGAGGGGGGCCAGGTTGCAAATTTTGCTAGTTAATTATAAGTGAATGGTGAGTGGTGAATAGTGAGTGGCTTTCCGAACTTCGGCCATGCGTTACCGTTTCGTAAACCTACCTCGAATTTTGGAGAGCCACTCACTATTCACTACTCACTATTCACTCCGCTGACCACTCACATCAGAAAGCCTTACATTTGAGGCAACAATTTTCTCTAAAATGGTTCGAAAGGAAGAAGTACTACAGGACGTAGTAATCAAATTTGCCGGGGACAGTGGTGATGGCATGCAGTTGACCGGCACGCAGTTTACAAACAATACCGCCTTGCTTGGGATTGACCTCTCGACCTTCCCGGATTTTCCGGCGGAGATCAGGGCTCCGCAAGGCACGCTTCCCGGTGTCAGTGGTTTCCAGTTGAGGTTTTCATCTGACAGGGTGTATACGCCCGGTGATGCGTGCGACGTGTTGGTAGCGATGAATGCCGCAGCGCTCAAGACTAATCTTACCTCTCTCAAGAAAGGAGGAAAGATCAT
>JACMKU010000092.1 GCA_014379965.1 Chitinophagaceae bacterium | reverse complement strand
AAGAAATTTTTCTTTCCCAGGTAATTCACGCCATTTTTCACCCCAACACCAGAATCATTCTGAGACAAAACAGTTGTGGGTATCCTGATATGTTTTATACCCCGATGGGAGATGGCAGAAACATAACCTGCCAGGTCCAGGATCGAACCCCCACCAATGGCAGCAACATAGGAATGACGGTCAATCCCATGACTATTTACTGCATCGATAATCCTCGATATATATGCTTCATTATTTTTCGCTTCTTCGCCGCCTGGAATGATAATAAAGTCATTAACCAGTTTGATGAAAGAAACGGGTTTGAAATAAGAAGTTATATGCTGAATAAGTGCCGGATTCCCTTTTTGAACCCCACTATCAATAACAAAAATGATCTTCTGCAATACGCCGGGCTCAGTTCGTTCTTTCAGAAAATTTTCGAACAACTTGTTCTCTCTATCGAACATAGCTTTGGTAAAGAACACCTTATATTCAAAATTCACACTAAAGGACTGATGTAAATGCTCCATAATTAAGAAACAAAGCTAATATGTCTGAATGCAATTATTGCAGGTACTTAAAAATTTTAGGTTACTGCAAACAATTTTGAAAAATAAAGAGATAGCGGTAATAAAAGGAGAATCACAAGCGCAAAATACCAGGCTCCGAAAGCTGCGGCCCAGGCAGCATCCATGAGTATAAGACTGATTACACCTGCTTTCACGGCCTTGCCTATATTTTTGCCAATGGGTTCTTTGATAGCAACAAGCAGCGGCTTAAGGATCATCCAGGCAAATGCCAGCAGGAAAATGCTGGTTAATATGACGTGTCCCTGCTGGAATGCCAGCAAAAGGATGATAGAAATAACCATCAGGTATAAGACCCCGGCAAAATAAAGAATCGATTTGCCACCTCCGTGTACTTCACCCCGGCTGATCATGGTGATGGCGGCAATATAAACAACAGGCACAAACGCAATGTAATAATGGTCATGGACAATCAGTGGTAATATGCTGATGCCCAGTAGTAAGTTTAAACCCCTGCATAAACCCATATTTACAGGGCCGATGATGTTTTGATGTTTTCCCCACTTATTGTAAACTAGCGCGGCAACGGTAATGGCCACTGCAATCCATCCTGACACAGGGTGCCAGAGAAAAGCCGAAACGATTCCAATCGTTAGCAGGAGCGTGCCGAGTAAAGAAGCTTCACGAAGGGAAATGAGACCTGAAGGAATCGGCCGTTCGGGCCGTTCAGTGGCATCGAGCGAGGCGTCAAATACGTCGTTGAATACGATGCCCCCACCATATAAGCCGATAGTAGAAATACATAGCAGTATAATGGGCCAGGCTGGCAAATAGGTGAGATCTTTATCTGAAAGAAAGCCTGAGATAGTTATCCCCGCCAACACATCGGCTACAGATGTAACAATATTGGCAGGTCGTATCAGCCTTAAATACCCACTAAGTTTTTTCAATGAATCTTCTTTAGCTTATAATAATCGAGGATTTATCTATCCTTGGCTGTTGTCCGCCGCGCAATATAGTATTACCCTCAAACTTCCTGCTTTGGTCAATGTCGGTGCCTATTTCAAATTCTGACACATTGATCTGGTTGCTTTGACCAAATGCGTCTATTGCATTCCGGTAGGTAACGAGTTCAATATCTTTCCGCGCAATTCCTTCGGCAAGCATCAGGGCAGCGGTTTTCGGAACTGCGAGCGGATCACTGATTCCCCAGTCTGCAGCAGAATTCACCATAATTCTGTCAGACCCATATTGTTTTACGATCTCAACCATCCTTTCATTTCCCATTTTTGTAAATGGATAGATTGTAAACCCTGCCCAGAATCCCCGGTCCAGCACTTCCTTCACCGTTTCTTCGTTGTTATGATCCACGATCACCATTTGTGGAGACAATCCATGTTCGATGGCAATGTCCATACTGCGTTGGGTTCCGTGTTTCTTATACCTGTGGGGCGTATGGATCTGAACCGGTAGGTTTGCTTCTTTGGCAAGTTCCAATTGTAACCGGTAATATTT
>JACMKU010000091.1 GCA_014379965.1 Chitinophagaceae bacterium | reverse complement strand
GCCGGTGACCGACTGGCTGACCAGCCGTGTGATTTCGCTTCCCATGCACACCGAATTGGATACAGAACAGTTGGCGTTTGTCACGGCTAAAGTGAAGGAATATGCCAGTAAATAAAGTTTTATTTTATATTTTGGGGGCCAAAACCAGTTTAAATAATCGTCCGGCATCCCGTCCCAGACGGGATGTTAGGTGTGATAATCAACCGATTAAAACTAAATACGTCTCATGAAAATTGCTGTCGTTGGTACAGGCTATGTTGGGCTCGTAACTGGTACCTGTTTCGCTGAAACGGGGAACACAGTGACCTGTATTGACATTGATGTAAAAAAGGTTAATAAACTGCAGAATGGGGAGATCACCATTTACGAACCTGGCCTTGAGAAATTGTTCCTTCGTAACCTGAAAGACGGCCGTCTCCATTTTACCACCGACCTGGCTGAAGGCATCAAAGAAGCGGTTATCATTTGCCTGGCTTTACCCACTCCTCCCGGCGAAGACGGTTCAGCGGACCTGAAATATATTCTTGGCGTTGCGGAAGACCTTGGTAAGATCCTGACTGAATATAAACTGATCGTCGATAAATCCACTGTACCTGTTGGCACAGCCGAGAAGGTGCATGCTGCTATTGCGAAGAATTACAAAGGTGAGTTTGATGTCGTGAGCAACCCCGAATTCCTGCGCGAGGGAGTAGCAGTAGAAGACTTCATGAAACCGTACCGAGTAGTTATCGGTACCAAGTCTGATAAGGCGAAGAAATTGATGAATGATCTATATGCGCCATTTGTGCGCCAGGGCAACCCTGTGATCTTTATGGATGAGCGTTCTGCGGAACTCACAAAGTATGCCGCTAATTCTTTCCTTGCGACGAAGATCTCATTCATGAATGAAATTGCCCGATTGTGCGAGCTGCTTGGAGCAGATGTAGACATGGTCCGCCGTGGTATGGGAAGCGATGAGAGAATTGGAAAGAGATTCCTGTTCCCTGGAATTGGATATGGTGGAAGTTGTTTTCCCAAGGACGTTCGTGCCCTTGTGAAATCATCAACCGATGTGGAGTATGATTTTCGGATATTAAATGCTGTGATGCAGGTAAACGAAATACAAAGGGAGCATTTGATACCGGGCATCAAGTCGTATTTCAAAGACGACCTAAAGGGAAAGCATTTTGCGTTGTGGGGGCTTGCCTTCAAACCAAATACAGACGATGTACGTGAAGCGCCTGCATTATATATGATAGAGGCGCTGACGAAGGCTGGTGCTACCATCTGCGCTTTTGATCCGGAAGGAATGAAGAATGTGAAACTACATATTGGAGACAAGATACAGTATGCCGAGAACCAGTACGATGCACTCAGCAATGCAGATGCACTCATCATCGCAACGGAGTGGAATGAGTTCCGTACACCGGATTTCACTAAGATCGCGGCAAGTCTAAAGAACAAGGCTATCTTCGACGGGCGTAACCTATTCGACCTGAATGCCATCGAGGATCTTGGTTTCCATTATGAGAGCGTTGGCAGGAGAGTCGTTAATTAAATTTGTGTATGAAACGTAAACGTGTATTAATAACCGGGGCAGCCGGTTTTCTAGGATCTCATCTTTCCGACAGGTTCATCAAAGAAGGGTTTCATGTGATAGCGATGGATAATCTCATCACGGGTGACCTGCGTAATATAGAGCACTTGTTCAAACTGGAACAGTTCGAATTCTATCATCATGATGTAACCAAATTCATCAACATACCGGGCCAACTAGATTATATCTTGCATTTCGCTTCGCCGGCCAGTCCAATTGATTACCTGAAGATCCCTATCCAAACATTGAAGGTGGGATCCCTGGGAACACACAACTGTCTTGGCCTTGCAAAGGCAAAGAAGGCGAGGATACTCGTAGCGTCAACAAGCGAAGTATATGGTGATCCGCTGGTTCATCCACAAACGGAAGAATATTGGGGAAATGTAAATCCTGTTGGACCTAGAGGAGTGTATGATGAGGCGAAGCGCTTCCAGGAAGCGATGACGATGGCCTATCACACTTTTCACGGATTGGAGACCAGGATTGTTCGCATATTCAATACCTATGGTACAAGGATGCGGTTGAATGACGGAAGAGCCCTACCTGCTTTCATCGGTCAGGCATTGAGAGGTGAAGACCTTACTGTCTTCGGTGATGGTTCGCAAACGAGAAGCTTCTGCTATGTAGACGACCTCGTCGAAGGAATTTATCGACTCCTGATGAGCGATCATCATTTGCCTGTCAACGTCGGTAATCCTGATGAGATATCCCTGCTCGATTTTGCAAAAGAGATACTTGAACTTACCGGTAACAAGGTAAAGATTGCATTCAAACCCCTCCCTGTCGATGATCCGAAGCAGCGTGAACCGGATATTACGAAGGCAAAGCAGCTACTCGGCTGGGAGCCTAAAGTAGGAAGAAAGGAAGGGTTGAAAATAACCTACGAATACTTTAAATCTCTGCAGCAGGATGAATGGCATAAACAACCGAAGGAGTTTGTTTCGAGCATGTAGTGAAGCGTCGTTGCGAGCGAAGCGAAGCAAGTGAATGGTCAGTGTTCAGTGGTGAGTGGATCGATTAAAGCCTTAAACACTTCAACTCTTCAACCAGTAAACTATTAAGCCGTTAAACTCTTAAACAATTAAACCATCATCATTTAAGGTTCAACCTAAAGAACGTTAAACCTTAAACGTTAAACGTTAAACGAATAATGTATCAAGAACTTTTAGATAAGAAAGCCAAACTCGCCCTCATCGGTTTGGGCTATGTTGGCCTTCCGATAGCATTGGAATTTGCCAAGAAGATATCCGTGATTGGGTTCGACATCAATGCGAAGCGCATTGAGATGATGAAGAATGGTATTGATCCAAGCAATGAACTCGACAAGAATGCCTTCGAAGGATGTGATATCACATTTACCAATTCATTGGACGTATTGCGTGAAGCAAAATTCTTTATTGTAGCCGTTCCTACTCCTGTCGATGATCATAATGTTCCCGACCTCATACCAGTTCAAAAGGCGTCAGAGACCATCGGTAAAGTGATCAAGAAAGGTGACTATGTGGTCTTCGAATCGACCGTGTATCCTGGATGTACTGAAGAAGATTGTCTCCCGATCATTGAGAAGATATCTGGTTTAAAAAATATAACAGACTTCAAACTCGGTTATTCACCTGAGCGCATAAATCCGGGTGATAAATTACATACTCTTTCAAAGATCATTAAAGTGGTGTCGGGGTGCGATGCGGAATCTCTCGACGTTATTGCAAAGGTGTATGAGCTGGTGGTAGAAGTTGGCGTACACAAGGCATCCTGCATCAAAGTTGCTGAGGCGGCGAAGATCATCGAGAACACCCAGCGAGACCTCAATATCGCATTGATGAATGAATTGTCTGTCATCTTCGATAAGATGGACATCAACACATACGAAGTATTGGAAGCAGCAGGTACGAAGTGGAACTTTCTGAAGTTCCAGCCAGGCTTGGTGGGTGGACATTGCATCGGCGTAGATCCCTACTATCTTACTTATAAGGCGAAGGAATTAGGATATCATTCTGAAGTGATCCTCGCCGGCCGTAATATCAATGACAATATGGGGAAGTATGTTGCCAAGAAAGTATTACAGCACATCATCAAGAATAACGGCGATGTGAAGTCGTCGAAGGTACTGGTGAAAGGCGCCACTTTCAAGGAGAACGTGAGCGATATCCGCAACTCGAAGGTCAGCGATGTGGTGAAGGCCCTGAAAGAATTCTATGTCAATGTCGACGTTGAGGATCCGTACGCGGATTCCGGGGACCTCGAGCATGAATACGGGTTTGGTCTTGTGAAGAAAGTCGCCACTGACTATGATGCGGTGATCATCACCGTGCCACACAAGGACTATCTTTCACTCGATGATGATTACTATAGCGGGATCACCAAGTCGCATGGCCTCATCGCCGACCTGAAAGGCATCTATCGTAACAAGATCAAGAAAAGAAACTACTGGAGTTTGTAATATGCCGTTTGTCGAGACCGATATCCCGGGTCTGTTGGTATTTGAACCCAAAGTGTTTGCTGATAGCAGGGGATACTTTTTTGAATCTTACAATGAGAGGAACTTTAAAGAACATGGCTTAAATGTGCGCTTCGTTCAGGATAATGAATCTTCCTCATCATACGGTGTGATTCGCGGTCTCCACTATCAACTTCCACCCCATACGCAGACAAAGCTCGTACGTGTATTAGATGGCGGCATCCAGGACGTGGTCGTCGATATGCGAGAAGGGTCACCTACATTTGGCAAGACGTTTTCCGTAGAGCTTACCTCCGCCAATAAGAAACAATTGTTCATACCACGGGGATTTGCCCATGGGTTCTCCGTGTTAAGCGAACAGGCTGTCGTGTTGTACAAATGTGATGAGTTCTATAACCAGCCAAGTGAGAACGGCATTCGTTTCGACGATCCACGGCTAGGTATCGACTGGCGCATCCCAACTAATAACGCTATTATTTCTGACAAGGACAAAATGCTTCCGCTATTCAACGAAGTAAAGCACTGCTTTGTCTATGAATAGCGATCATGCCCATCGAGGTTTGCCTGTAGTATTGGTGACGGGTGCCAACGGCCAACTTGGTCGCGAACTCCAGGACCTTGCACCACAACATCCCCAATATCAATTTATCTTCTTATCACGCGATCAACTGCGAATCGACCAGGAGGCAGAAGTCAGGTCTGCGGTTTCCCTCCATCACCCAGGGTTTTGCATCAATTGCGCCGCATACACGGCCGTGGATAAGGCAGAATCCGAGAAAGAAGAAGCATTCCTTATCAATGCCAAGGCAGTTGGCAACCTCGCTGCGATTTGCAGGGAATATGGAGCCAGGTTCATTCACATTTCAACGGACTATGTTTTTGACGGGATTGCCACGGAGCCTTACAAGGAAAGCGATCAAACGGACCCCGTTAATATATATGGTGCTTCCAAACTGGAAGGTGAGCGTGTCGCAATGAAGAATAACCCGGAATCGCTGATCATTCGCACTTCATGGGTATACTCCAGTTATGGGAAGAACTTTGTAAAGACGATGCTACGCCTGATGAGGGAGAAGGATGAGTTGAATGTCGTCAATGATCAGTATGGTTCTCCTACGTACGCGGCAGATCTTGCTGACGTGATTCTTCAGATTGTAAACAAAGCATATATTTCCACCCTCCCAGGTACAATTCCTGCAGGAATCTTTCACTATAGCAATGATGCCGCCATTACATGGTTTGAATTCGCCATTGCCATTAGGGACTTGATCCGAAGCAAGTGTACCATAAATCCAATCAGCACCGCTGATTTTCCTACACCTGCGAAGAGGCCCGGTTATGCTGTCCTCGATAAGGCTAGTATCCAGGACGCTTTCGGAATTGAGCTCAAAGATTGGAAGCAAAGCCTGGCGTCATGTCTCAAACTAATCGATTGAGGATGGCTGAAATGATCTAACTTTCCTCGCTATTGATTGAAAATCAATCTTATGTGCCTCAAATAATCCAATGTCATGGACATTTCAAGAGCTCCCGGGAGCAATAGTGACCAAAACACAATCTTAAATCGAGGTCGATGTATTTTCCGAAGGTTTGCGACACATAAGGCGATATATATTCGACCTAAAGAAACCATTTGCTTCGCTTCGCTCGCAATGACGATCCATACCTGTATTTCATCTTCCTTCACTAATTACTTGGTCTAAGTATCATAATGCTTGATTAGGAACAAGAATCAAATTATTCCGAGCAGCAACAATTGATGTAATGCTGTCCCATAGCGGATTTGGGAACGATTGCATAAATATTTTTCGTTGCGCTTGATTCTCAGGATGCAGCAGGATAGTTAATATGAATCGATCATCTACTTTTATTGTGTCCAGGATGTTTTACGGTTTACTATCCTGACAGTACGATTGCTAACTGATTGCTGGAAACTAACTGATTGCTACATGATGAAAATAACTTCTGCCCTCTGGTTATTTATTACGTCCGCTTTACAGCGCGTTTCATCGAAAATTTCTTTCTACTACCCTGTAGTCATTCCGACTGCGTACAGCATTTACCCTTTACCCGATCGTACAACACTTATCAATTCTTATTTTAAAGAGAGATCATTTTAAATGCTCTGATTAACTATGCGTACTTACACCAGACGTTTGGCGGTTGCCATTGCCGCGGCTACATTGCTATTTGGATGTAAAAAGAACTTCGATGAGTTCTATGCACCGCCTCCTGATCTCGACCCGCCTATCTACCAGCAGTTAGAAGCGATGGGGAAGTTCACCCAGTTTCTTTCACTGATCGATAAGGCCGGGTATAAACCAACCCTTGCAGCAGCAGGATATTGGACTATGTTCGCGCCAACGGATTCTGCCTTTCAAAATGATACTGAGTTTGCCGCTTACCTGCAATCGAGGAATATTGCAAACCTGGCCGCTATAGATTCCGCTACTGCCCAAAGCATCGTACAATATTTACTCGTCTTCAACGGATTTGAAAAAGATCGGCTGGACGACTTCCAATCAAACCTGGGCTGGGTAGTCGACAATTCATTTAAGAGAAGGACAGCGTACTATACCGGTTTTTACAAAGACACCACTGCCGCCGGCCAGATCGTGACTGCCGTAGCTTCCAACCGAAATAATACAGGTGGCGTCAACAGTTACTATAACCCAGCCGATAATAATAATAAGTACATCAATTTCTTTACGTCAAACTACTTCGCCACAAAAGGACTCAACGCTACTGACTATAATTATTTCTATCCCAATACACCCTATACTGGCTTCAACGTAGCCAATGCAAAAGTTACCCAACAGGATATTGCAGCAGAGAATGGAGTGATTCACGTTCTCGATCATGTCGTGACGCCCCAAATGAGCCTTGATCAATACCTGCGCACCAAGCCAGAGTTCAGCGAGTTCAAGAATCTCTTCAATAGATATATGGTGCAGTTTCTGCCCAACGTGGACGCCACTCGTCGCTACCAGGTACTCACTGGCAATTCGGACAATGTACTAGTGAAAGTCTATTCAAATCTTCTTGCGTTTTCCTTGAACAATGAGAATTATCTCAAACTACAGGATAATGATGGACAGAGAGATTCCTGGACGCTCTTTGCTCCAAAGAATGATTCACTTCTCGACTACCTTGGTAAGATTTTGAAGGAAGGCTATGGTTCAGTGAACGCCCTTCCATTAAACATCATTGCCGATCTTCTCAATTCCCATATGTGGCAGACTGCTGTATGGCCGAGTAAATTCAACAGTACCTTCAACTTCCTTGGCGAGCCAGCATACCTTGATAAGAATACGGACGTTGTAGATAAGAAGGTATTAAGTAACGGAATCTTCTATGGCACCAGCAAAGTAAACGAGCCAAACGTATTCTCAACAGTATACGGAAAAGCCTACCTCAATCCGAAATTTGGCATCATGACGCGGCTTCTCAACATGGAGCTACGCACCATCATAACTAATCCTGGAGTGAAATACACAATCTTCATGATGCCGGATGCGGTGTTAAATGCGCAGGGGTATAATTTCAACCTTGCAGCCAACGCATGGACTCTTGGAACGACTGCCAATGATTCAAATCGTCTTAACCTGTTGAGGATTCTCAATACTGGTGTGATTGAAACACCTAACAACGAACTGGCCGGTCTAGGGACACCAGGTTTCTCTGGTATCATTGGAAGCTATGGAGGAGAATATATCAAGTTCAATGGCAACCAGATCATTACCGCTGGTACGCGCGAAAGAGGGATAACAGCTACGATTGATAGTATAAAGAATACGAAGAATGGTCGTGTCGTGTATCTCAATAACCTTCTCTATTTCCCTTATGCCCCGATCGGTAAGGATATCGAACGCTTGGGAACACCGACAACCTCCGAGTATAATTTGTTTTGGAACTATTTGAGGAATTCGACAGCATATGATCCTACGACTTCAACTATCGTCGGCACTTCACCCGGTTCTTTCTACACCATTCTGGCGCCACGTAATAACGCCATACGCCAGGCAATAACCGATGGGCTGTTACCGGGTACGGCCGCCACGCCAAACTTTAATCCTACTCTCACCGCGGATAAAGTGAAAGTAGAAAAGTTCATTCAGTACCATATCCTCGACAAACGTTCAATCATTGCCGACGGCCGTGACCAGGGATCCTTCCTCACCCTGCTTAAGAATGCTGCGGGTGATCCAGTTACCATTTCCGTGCTTTACCCGGGAGGCGTGCTGGAATTCGGCGACGGTTTTGGCCGCAAGGCCCGCCTGATAAATGCTTTGAGCAACGAGCTTTCAAACCGTACCACGATACACCTGTTGGACAACTATTTAAAGTATTAATAAACGGGACTGCTATATGAAGAAGTTAATCATTCAACTGACCACCAGTTTCTGTCTTATCCTGTTTTTGCATTTCGCTGCGTCAGCACAAGGTGCACCAGGCATTATAGTGCAAGGAACCTTACTCGATAGCGACAAGAAACCTATTTCGGGAGTTACCGTAGCGGAAGTAGATGCTGAAGGCCGCACGATTCGTGCCACGCGAACAGACATCGAAGGTAACTTCTCACTAAAGATCAACAGCAATAAGCACAGACTTAGCTTCTCCCATATCAGTCACCGCTCAATGGATCTTCCAATCGAATCCAGGACAACTTTTAATGTTGCCCTCGAATCATCTACACGGGATTTGAGCGATGTCATCGTCATCTCGCAGCGAAGGATCGACAACGGCATGGTGGCGATTTCAGAAAAAAACCTTACTACAGCACAGGCACGGATTAGCGCCAAGGACATGGAAGAAATGCAGGCGGCATCTATCGATCAGGCCTTACAAGGTCGTATCGCGGGTGTTGATATCACTGCAACTTCTGGTGATCCAGGTGCTGGCATGCAAATCCGTATTCGCGGCACATCCTCTGTCAACTCATCTAACGATCCCCTGATCGTAGTAGATGGTATGCCTTACGAAACTCAGATACCATCAGATTTCAACTTCGGAGCTGCCGATGAATTGGGTTATGCATCGCTGCTTAATATTGCCCCGTCAGATATAAGGGAAATAACCATCCTGAAGGATGCAGCTGCAACGGCCATCTGGGGCTCCCGCGCCGCGAGCGGTGTTATCGTCATCACCACGAAGAGGGGAGGCGTTGGTAAACCAACTATCAGCTATACGTTCAAAGGTTCCATCATGAAACAACCCGATGCTATACCCATGCTAACCGGAGACCAGTATTCAACGCTGATTCCCGAAGCATTCATGAACTCTACTGGTACAGCCTTAAACACGCAGACAGTAAAGGAATTCCAATACGACCCCAACGATCCCTATTGGTACTTCAATTATGGCAATAACACAGATTGGATCAAATCCATCACACAGACCGGATGGACGCAGGATCATAATATATCAATGACAGGTGGAGGAGAGAAGGCACGTTACTATGCCTCGCTTGGCTATTTCAATCAGCAGGGAACGACTCGCGGTACATATTTAAGTCGTATCAACACCCGGATCAACCTCGACTATAATGTTTCAGACAGGATTCTTTTCCGTTCCGACTTATCGTTTTCGTATACGGACAATAACAGAAACTTCGCAGAGAACCTTCGCGACATAGCCTATAGAAAAATGCCGAACATGAGCATCTATGAGTATGATGAGTTCGGTAATAATTCCGGAAGTTTCTTTTCGCCTCCGGGAAATATCCAGGGTCAATATATTGGCATCAGCTCCAGCAGCAATATTTCGGGTACGGTCAACCCTTTGGCAATGGCCAAGAATGCGAAGAATAACATCATTACACAACGTGTCACACCACACTTTAACCTGCAATACGATATAAAGAAATCCGTATTGAAGGCCACATTCGATGTACAGTTCGATATCAATAATACATCCAACAAGAACTTCCTGCCACAGACGGCTACAGGTCGTCCATGGACAGAGCCTTCGGTGAATCGCGCGTTCAACGGAGACCTCGATGTATTTAATGTACAGACTAAATCAAATCTTGTCTATACTCCGAAACTTAAGAACCTCGATCATGATGTGCTTGCCTTCTTCTCATTCAATACTTATGACAATAAGGTTGTGTTCCAGGAAATACTCACCTCTAACACCGCTTCTTCTGTATTGCAGGACCCGTCTTCGCCATCGCGTACGCTTTCCGGAGATTCAAGACTATCATCGTCTCAGTCACAGACAAGAAGCCTCGGCGCCTTATTAAATGGACAGTATAGCTACAAGGACAAATATATCATCAACGCCGGTATCCGTGCTGATGGCAACTCGAGATTCGGACCTGAACACCGTTATGGGTTATTTCCTTCTGCTTCTTTCAGGTGGAGATTATCCGGTGAGAAGTTCATGGAGAACACCCTCAAGTATATCGACGACCTGAGCTTTCGTGCGAGCTATGGTCATAGTGGCAATGCACCGCGCCGCGACTATAGTTATTTCAGCACTTACAGCACATTCAATTGGACATACCTCGGTATGCCAGGAGTATATCCATCGAACATGGAACTCCAGGACCTCCGCTGGGAGACTATCGTAGGTAAAAACATCGGTATCAATCTTAGCATGTTTAAGAAACGCATCACAATGGATGTGGAGTTTTATAAGAATACAACGACGAACATGTTCTACCCCGGTCTGCAGATATCCTCCTTCACTGGCTTCGACAGGGTCGATATGAATGTTGGTACGATGGACAACCAGGGGTTTGAAGTAAGCTTGAATACAATTCCTTACAAGAGCAAGAACTGGCAGGTAGATTTCAATTTCAATATTGCACGTAATGTGAACGTCATCCGTGAGATTTCCGAATTCTATCCCACCGAGAAGGGCGACCTCACGGCAAATGGCCAGTACCGCAGTTTCATGCAGGTGAATAATCCATTTGGATCATTCTATGGTTTCAAATACCTGGGAGTATACAAAGACGCACAGTCAACAGTTGCCCGCGACGGTGGCGGTAAGCCGATCATCGGACCAAATGGGCAGACAGTTTATATGAAGTTCAACTACCCTAGTATTGGCTACACATTCCAGCCCGGCGATGCCATGTATGAGGACATCAACCACGACGGTAACATCAATTTCCAGGACGTCGTCTATCTCGGAAATGGAAACCCATTGTTCACCGGTGGTTTCGGACCCTCAGTTTCATTCAAAGGACAATGGAAATTAACCGCATTCTTTAATTATCGCTATAAATTCGATGTTGTCAACGGTACGAAGATGACGACTACCAATATGTACACGTTCGATAACCAGAGTACCGCCGTACTCAGGAGATGGCGCAAGGAAGGCGACGAAACGGATATCCCAAGGGCACTGTATCGCACAGGATATAATTGGCTTGGCTCCGACAGGTATGTGGAGGATGCTTCCTTCCTTCGTTTTAGGACCCTAACACTTCGCTACACCGCACCGAAAAAATTCGTCGAGAAACTTAAGTTCAAGAACCTGAGCGGATATGTCACAGTTGAGAACATTATGACCTGGACAAAGTACACTGGCCAGGATCCGGAAGTGACCATGCGTGGAAGCGACCCATTCCGTGTGGCAGTAGACTATTCATTCACACCACCGGTGAAAACGTTCACAGTAGGATTGACCGCTAGTTTTTAAAAAATTAATACGAATAACGATGCTTAGAAAGACATTTATTACCCTTTCCTTCGGCCTAGTGATCGTATCACTCTTCTCCTGTAAGAAATGGCTCGATTTGCAACCGCAGGATGGCATTACCGGGGCTGAATTCTGGAAGACGAAAGAGCAGGTGCAAGGTGCCGTCGTTGGCATTTATGCATCGCTGCTGGGGTCTCCCACAAATAGCCGCCCGTTGGCAGAACATCTCTTCCTATGGGGAGAGTTGAGGGCCGACATGGTCTCGGCAACAACGAGTACAACGAACGAGGAGATCGACGTGATAAATGTGAATATTCTTCCAACTAATTCCATCGCGAACTGGCGAACGATCTACCAGACAATAAATTATTGCAACACAGTTATCGATTTCGCACCGGGTGTGCTTGCACAGGATGCCACCTTTACCCAAGCGGCGCTCAATCAGTACCTCTCCGAAGCAAAGGCGCTCAGGGGGCTGATGTATTTTTATCTCGTTCGTACGTTTGGTGAAGTGCCACTCAAGTTGCAGGCAACTTCGAGCGATCAGCAGCTTATCCAGATACCTAAGAGTAATGCGGATACTGTCCTTAACCAGATTGAAAAAGATCTAAATGAAGCTGAAGCCAATGCCGTATTTACATTTGGCAACCAGGCATCAGACAAGGGAAGGATCACCCGTTATACGATCAACGCCATCCAGGCGGATGTATATCTCTGGAGAGAGAAGTATAATGAATGCGTTACGGCTTGCAACAAAGTGATCAACGCTAATAAATTTGGATTGATCGATGGAACAAGTTCCGGAGCCTGGTTTAATATCCTGTATGTAAACGGCAACTCGAATGAAGGCATCTTTGAACTCCAGTTCGATCGCCAGAAGATAAACTCATTCTATACCATGCTCACCACGTCACGACGCAGGTTCCAGGCGAGTCCAATCGTGATGGATGAGATATATACCGTCGACTTCATCGATCCCGACAAGAAGGATATCCGTGGTGATGGCGCCTCCGTACGCGCAACCGATAATACGATCTGGAAGTATATAGGAATTACAAGTACTACCAGTCGTGCACAGGAAGAATCGTATGCGCATTGGATCATTTATCGCTATGCCGACATTTTACTGATGAAAGCTGAAGCATTAAATCAACTGGGCAGCGGCCAGGAGGCACTTGACCTGGTATATGCAGTTCGCAACCGTGCGCGGGCACTCGACGCCACGGATCTTAATCCTCCTGCTTCGGACAAATCGGCCGTAGCGGATTTCATATTGCAGGAACGTGCGAGAGAGTTTGCTTTCGAGGGTAAGAGATGGTTCGATCTCTTGCGCAATGCCAGGCGGAACGATTATCAGCAACTCGATTTACTGCTTTCGATGGTGGCCACAACGGTACCACCAGACAGGCAGCAGTCGGCTATCACGAAATTTCGCGACAAGAATAGTCATTACCTGCCTGTGTATTTCTATGAAATACAAACAGACCCGGCCCTCGTACAGAACCCATTTTACAGATAATAATAATTTTTCTTTATGAAAAGTATACTATCAACTATCACCGCGGTTTTCCTGACCCTGGCAGTTGTCTTAACTTTTGGCAGTTGTAAGAAAGTGGCAATCGTCACTTCCACTACAGATGTGGTCAACATCTACGACTACCTTAAGCAACACCCTGATCAGTACTCATCGCTCGTGAAAATCGTGGACAAGTCCGGTTATGCTGGATTTCTCAATGCGTATGGATCATATACCTTGTTTGCCCCGACAAACGATGCAGTTCAACTCTATCTCACCGAAATCAATAAGACGATCGACCAGGTAACGGAGGATGAAGCGAAGAATATCGTCAAGTTTCATTTGATGGAGGATACCATAACGACCGCAGCGTTCAAGGACGGCAAGCTGCCACTTGTCACGATGTATGGACAATACCTGATCACGAGCATCACCAATTCAGGAGGAGTTTCAAGTTTCAATGTCAACCGCCAGGCGTTGGTAGTTACAGGCAACATCCTCACAGGTAACGGATTTATTCATTCCATAGATCATGTATTGAAGCCAGCCAGCAAGTCAGTAGCACAACTTATCTCTGATAATCCGGCATTCTCCATTTTCAAACAAGCTCTTGTGGAAACTGGACTTTATGATACTTTGAATACGATCAACCTGACAAATCCTTCGAGAAGATGGTTGACCGTGCTTGCCGAGACTAACCAGGCTCTCGCCGATTCTGGAATCACGAGCTATAATGCGTTAAAGGCAAGGTATTCTAACACCGGTAATCCGCGCAACCCACTTGACAGCCTTTACATTTATGTCGCGTATCATATTATTCCCGATGCTCGCTATCTCGCCGACATTGTATCGGCCACTTCACACTTGTCGCTGCAGCCGTTGGAAGTGCTAGCGTCGAGCCTCGATGGTGAAAGGGTTTTGATCAATGACATCGACTTCAATGGGGTGCATGAAATAGGCGTAGAGCTTCAGCGATCAACAAGTGATATTTCCGCAACCAATGGAGTATTGCATACTGCATTAGCACATTTTAGTCCGAAGGTTCGCCTGCCGACAGCAGTGTACTGGGATGTTGCCGACTTCCCTGAAGTCAGGAAGCTGCCTGCTATCTTCCGTCGTGCGAGTTTTACGTTCGCCGCAGGTAGTATCGCCGATATTACATGGGAGAAATCGGATGCACCCAATGATTTGAGATATAATTTCAGTCCACTTAATTCTACCAACTTCCACGTCGCCTTTCTCGATAACCTCATCTTAAGATTGGGAGCTACGGGCGCCAGAAACTTCTGGTACCAGTTCCGCACACCAATTATTGTGAAAGGGAAGTATAAGGTCTGGGTATGTTATAGGACACAAAAAGGATCAGGGAGTATCGGTCAGCCTGGAGGTTCATTCAACCCTGTACAGGTGACAATCAACAACCAGGTCATGTCAAGGCCCGTAACCTTTACCGATCAGCGACCTAATCTCTCTGATGGTGAAATGGAAGCGCTTGGTTGGAAGAGGTATACTGTGAGAACGGAGCAATACATGACAGGTAAGTTCGTCGGAATTGTAGATATCACTACCACTGACCGTCATCTCCTTCGCCTCCAGTCATTGGCGGCGGCTGGTACCGGACAGGACGTCAATAACCTGGACATGATTCATTTCATACCAGTAGATCAACATCAATACCTGCCCCGGTTTGACAGGGACGGAACCAAGGTTTTTCAATAACGATTATTAAGATCCGCTAAGTACAATAAACAAAAGATAATGCGCTGTCAATTCAAGGCACTTACGATCCTCGCAATTTTTACTCTCAGTCTATTGGGCTGTAGGAAATGGGAAGACCATACAAAGATCGACAACCAGGACCTTTCACAAGATTTGTGGCAGGCGGTTTCATCAAACCCGGCTCTTAGCAAGTTTTCTCAATACCTGGAGTCTACGGGTTTGGATTCGATCCTTAAGTCTTCGAAGACTTATACAGTATGGGCGCCAGACGATGCCGCGCTGGCTACCCTCGATCCTGCCATCGTAAGCGATCCTGTAAGACTCAGGAGCTTCCTGCTAAATCATATCTCCAACCAATCGTACTTCACCCGTGACGCTCAGGATACGGTACGCCTGGGAATGTTGAATGGGAAGTACAATAATTTTCTCAATAACAATTTCGCGGACGCAACCATAACTACCGCGGACAAATTTGTGCGTAACGGTGTATTGCATGTGATCAACAAAGGAATCGTTGTATTGCCTTCGATATGGGACTTTATAAAGTCTACGACGGGGACATACCTGCAAAACGCATACATCAATAGCCTTGACTTTAATGCCTTCGATCCGGACCTTGCTATCATCGATAGCATCAGCTCAACGACTGGTCTTCCTATCTATCGACCGGGAACGGGCCTTGTCCCACGTAACAGGTTTAACGATCGCGTGTTTAATCTCATGGATGAAAGCAAGGAGTATACTTATTTTATCATTGCAAACGCCGGATACACTCTCGAGTCCGATTCATTGAAGAAATACTTCAAAGCTCCGCTTACTTCAACTACGGATAGTCTTGCGGCCTGGAATACAGTCAAGGACCTGGTCGTTGAGGGCATTCGTCAGCCTGCGGATTTTGCCGGGCTTGTTTCAAAGTATGGCGTCGCTATACCAGCGAATGCTGCATCGGTAATAGCGACACACAAGTTGAGTAATGGTGTAGTATATGTTCTCAATCTGATCGACATTCCCACGGCAAATAAATTCGGAACGATAACGGTTCAGGGAGAATTCCCGAGTGGTTTCCTGATTGATCGAACCGCGAATACGAACTATCGCGTGAGGTTCAACCCGGTAACCAATAAGGATTATGTAGATATTATGGTAACGGGCCATGGAGTGACGACGTTTTATTCTTACTACAGGTTAAATGAAATTCCTACGATCAAGTATCGCGTGTATGCAGTAGCTGTGAATGATTTCCAGACGGGAGCTCTATCACAGAACGTGGTGGTGAAGTCTTTTGTTCCACCTGCTACCTATACAACTCTGGCGACGCTCGCGCATGCTGTGCCTCTTCATACTGTCGCAGGGGCATATGATGAGAAGTTGCTGGGAGAGTTTACCCCGACGAATTTTGGAACACTCGAAATACAATTGACAGGTTTGACCACGGGACCGATCGTGTTGGATTACCTGCGACTGGTACCCGTGCCATAAACTGATTTAATAATATTTTATACATGATCATGCAAGTATCGAAAATGTTTATTGCAATGGTTGCAGTCTCTCTCATTTGTTTCGAGGGACGAAGCCAGGAAAAGCAGGAAGAGGCGATAATTGTCGTTGGTAGATACCAGGGATCGCAACCCGTCTCCGGACTTGTAAAGGATGCCTCTACCGGCCTGCCATTGCGAGGGATCAGGATCACTTATAAGGAAGTTGCCGCGGCAATCACCGATAGCACAGGCGCCTTTAAGATCAACCTACCATCGCTCAACTTAACGTTGCTTGTTGAAGGCGACGGTTACCAGGCAAAGGAGATTGCTTTACGTGGCAGGAACAATGTTACCACTTCCTTGTATGAGGATACGTATAGTTCTTTTTATGACCAGGCTGCTCATCCTTTTGGTAACGTTTTGAAAAGTCGTAGTCCGTTTGCCATTACCTCCGTACAGACAAACGGTAACTGGGCGCGTACCAATGAGACACCGGCAACCTATCTACAGGGCAAGGTCTCTGGTTTGAATGCAACCAGGCGCTCTGGCACACCGAATATGGGTGCAACGATGTTCCTAAGAGGTATTTCTTCACTTTATGCCAGCAACCAACCGTTGATTGTTGTCGATGGAGTCATCTTCAATAACCAGGATCACGGAGGTTCAATCATTTCAAATCATTACACCGAGCCGCTTTCTACGATAGATCCAAGGGATATAGATAATATCACCGTCATAAAGGATGGCTCATCAATCTACGGGACCAAAGGCTCCAACGGCGTGATCATCATCACTACGGCCAGGGCGCGCGAATTGGGCACTAAGATCGATTTCTCTGCATATGGCGGCGTAAACCTTGCGCCTTCCAACATCCCCGTGCTGGATGCCGCCAACTACAGGATCTATCTGTCTGAATTGTTGAAGTCGAAAGGACTCACCGACGCGGCCATCATGGCGCTTCCTTATATGAATGACGATAATACCCAGCCCGAGTATTTTAAGTATCATAACAATACCGACTGGCAGAAAGAAGTATTTAAGCAGGGTTCAACGAAAAATATTTACCTAAAAGTGACCGGTGGCGATAACATCGCCAAATATGCCCTTTCACTAGGATACATGGGCAACGATGGCATTACAAGAAATACGGACCTCACCAGGTACAACATGCGCTTCAATGGTGACCTTAACCTTAGCCGCAGGATGACTGCCACTACAAATCTTAGTTTTACTTTTAACGAACAAAATGTAAGAGATCAGGGCGTTTCTCCAAAGACTAATCCCATCTTTCTCGCGCTAACGAAATCGCCATTACTACGAATACGTGATGTTTCAGAAAAAGGAGTTGAGTCGCCAACCTTCGCAGACAGGGACACATTTGGCATTGGCAACCCGGCCGTTCTAACCAATGTTGCACTGGGCATAAATAAAAGTTACCGATTTCTTGGATCAATAGGTTTCAATTATACGCTCTCAAAGAACTTCATCTTGTCTACTACAGTTGGCGTAACGAATGATAAAGTACGTGAGAACTTCTTCATCCCAAGAAAGGGAGTCGCCGAGGATACGTTGACGACGGACATCGCCGACAGCAGATCTGGTACACAGGTGAATTCACTTTTCTCCTTGTATAATGACACCCGTCTGACGTTTAACAAGACCATCAGGGGACTTCATGATGTTTCCTCCAGGATTGGAGTAAGATATCTATACAATAGGATCGAGCAGGATTTCGGATTGGGATTTAATTCAGCCATAGATGAACTGGTGAGCGTTGGCAATGGAGTGAACGCGTTGAGGAGGATTGGTGGTTCGATCGGGGAATCTAATTGGTTAAGTACTTATTTCAATGCAGACTACACCTACTCAGATAAATACATTTTATCACTCAATGTCGCAGTTGATGGATCTTCTCGGTTCGGAAAAAACATTCAACAGAATGCACTTACCATTAGCGGAAACAAATTCGCAGTGATGCCGTCGATAGCAGCGGCCTGGTTGATCTCTTCGGAAAACTTCTTAAAGGGAGGAAATATTGATCTGCTGAAATTAAGAGCCTCATATAGCATGACGGGCAATGACGACATCGGTAATTACACTGCCCGCCAGACTTACGTGCCACAGAATCTCCTCGGTGTCCAGGGGCTTGTCCGTTCCGGTTTCGGAAACGACCAACTGCAATGGGAGAGTGTAAGAAAGGTGAACGTGGGTACGGATGTATCAATCTTTAATGAGAGAGTAAGCTTCAGCTTCGATGTTTACCAGAACAATATTGACAAAATGATAGTGTATGAGCCCACGCCGACGGCATCAGGATTTTCTTATGCAATCACCAACTCGGCCGGCATGACTACGAATGGAATAGACGCATCGTTAAACGCCCGGATAATCGGCAAAGCCGCCTTGAAATGGGATGTCGGCTTCACGCTTGGCACTTACACATCAACTATTGACGGTCTTCCGACAACAAGGATCATTTCATCCTTTGCTGGTGCCGAGTATATCACCCAGAAAGGAGGCTCGCCAAATGAGTTCTATGGCTACAAGACGAATGGAGTTTATGCCACTGATAATGAAGCAGCGCAGGCGGGACTAACCGTTAAGAAATCCGATGGATCGTTTACTCCTTTCACAGGTGGCGATGTGCGATTCGTCGACGTCAACAGTGATGGAGTAATCGATGCTAACGACAAGCAGGTGATAGGAGATCCCAATCCCGATATGTTCGGATCATTCAATACCCGGGTCGAATACAAGCGCTTTGCTCTTGACGCCTTGTTCACATTCGTATCAGGGAATGATGTGTTTAATTATACCCGCCAGCAGTTGGAATCCATGTCAAACTTCAACAATCAGACAGAGGCGGTTCTCAATCGCTGGAGAACAAATGGACATGAGACGAATGTTCCGAAAGCAACCTGGGGCGACCCGATGGGAAATAGCCGTTTCTCCGACAGGTGGATCGAAGACGGTTCTTACTTACGCCTGAGGACAGTTTCACTTTCTTATAATATTCCATTCAAGGCCGGCTTCCTGAAGTATGCGGTTGCCTACCTGACCGGTAATAACCTGGTGACGTTGACGAAGTACAAAGGTTACGACCCGGAATTTAGCCCCACCGAGAGCATTTTCGGACAGGGAGTCGATAACACGCTAGAGCCGCAGTCAAGATCAGTAATTCTTGGTGTGAGGTTCGGCTTATAAAAATTAACTATCTAAAAGGATCATTGAATATGACTACCAAATTCATTCCACGAATCTTGCTTCCATTAGCCTGCTGCGTTGTGGCGCTTTCTTCGTGTAAGAAAATATTTGACATGGAACCGAAAAATGCCGTGGACCAGGCACAGATGTATCGTAATGTGTACGATGCCGACGCCGCTGTGATCGGTATATATGGCCAGGTGATGAAGCTTGCCAGGCCATACGTGTTGACCAATGAACTCAGGGCCGACCTGATGGACATCACCAGCAACGCTGACAACTACCTCCGCCAGTTAAGCGAACACACTACGACGGATGATAATCCCTATATCAATCCGCAACAGTACTACAGTGTCATCGTAAACTGCAATGATGTGTTGAAGAACTTCCAGTTGATGAGGCAACAAAGCAAACTGCGGGAAGATGAGTTTAAGCAACGTTATTCCGACGTTGGCGCAATTCGGACATGGCTTTATTTGCAATTAGGAATTCATTTTGGTGAAGTGCCGTATGTTACAGACCCACTTGCGCAGGTAAGCGATGTACAGGACTTATCGAGATTCCCGATGGTGCCCCTGGAACAACTAATCGACTCACTGGTGAAATTTGCAGAGACCTTGCCTTTCACAGACGATTATCCTACAGGTACCACGCTGCAGACTGTTGTCGACGGATATAGCACATCGAAGTTTTTTATCAATAAGAATATTCTTCTCGGCGATCTGTATCTCTGGGATGGACAATACGACAAGGCAGCGATGAGTTTCAAGAAGGTGATGGAGATAAATGGACAGGTAGGAAACACGGAGCAATTCTACAATCAATATAAGATCTCCAGTTTTAGTGAATCTGGAATTACTTATGCGCGGGTGTTAGATTTCAACTCACTCGTTTATACTCCCGGTTGGAGATACCTGTTTGAAAGGGCACAGGACAATCCATTTAACTACGAGTGGATATGGGTATTGCCTTTCGATAGAAATTTTGAACCAGTCAATCCATTCATCGACCTGTTCTCTCCTAATGGGGGACGCTATTTAGTAAAGCCTTCACAGCAGGCTATAGACTATTGGGCGAAGCAACAACAGATATACACGTTTACATCAGGAACATCGACTGTCGGAGCTGTTTACCGTGATAATTTTCCTTTCGATTCGAGGGCGAATTTCACTTTCAGGAATATCAATGGTCAACCGGTGATCATGAAGTATCTCTATAATTATCTTGGGACAAATAATTTGCCTGTAAATCTTCTTAGCAGGCAGGGCAAATGGTTTTTATCGAGGGCTGCATCAGTTCATCTCCGCTTTGCGGAAGCCGCAAATAGGGCAGGCAAATACAAGGTTGCGTATGCACTCACGAACAGGGGCATCAAGGATACTTATGATCCAATTCCAGGTGCAGCTGCTACGAGGGATGTGACGAACCTGCACCAGACATTTGAACCATATCCTTTTGATTTCGATGCGCGACTTGGAGATTCACCGCCTTATCGTAATAATTGGTATCGTAACCAGGGAATAAGGGGTAGGGCTGGCCTGAGCAACGTCGTAATCGACTCCGCCCGGTTCTTCAATATGTCAATGGCGGCACCAAGACCACTAATCGATCCGCAGGGTTTGATGCTCTTTATCGAGGAAATGATCATGGAAGAGAATGCACTTGAACTTGCATATGAGGGCCAGCGCTGGTCAGACCTGCTCAGGGTAGCAATTCGTAGGAATGACCCGGCCTACCTGGCAGACAAAGTGTACAACAAACTTATCAAGTCGGGTCTTTCAATGGGAGCTGCCAACCAGGCGCGTACTAAATTAATGGCGAAAAATTGGTTCCTGCCATTCAAATGGCAATAAAACCTGTGTAGGATAACAACTCTTTCTAGCAAGCAGTCGTCTGATAAAAGGCAGGAACATGGTTTCCTGTCTTTTTCACTATGGGCCCGCAGATTTAAATGATTGTTATGATTTACGCAGATAGATTGAAAACGGCATAGAACAGGCTGGTATCATTTTTAATCATAACGATCATGAGGATCAGCGGTCAATTAGCCCGCAGATTGTCACGATTGTTAT
>JACMKU010000090.1 GCA_014379965.1 Chitinophagaceae bacterium | reverse complement strand
TCTCAACTTTGCGCCGGAAAAGTCTCAACTTGAGCAATTGCGTAGCCTGAAAGTTGACGACAAAATAATTATAAGAAGCCGTAATGTATCGCATGCGCCCAAGTATGCATATCCAATAATATCAGGCGACTATGTAGAACGAGATAGTAAAGTAATTTTTAAACGTATCCCTCGCAAAGGCGGTTGCTGAGTAAATAAATTATGAAATACATACGCCTAAATGCTTTGTGTTGATGTTTGTTTTTGCACCTCCTGTGGGCTAAGGCAAACATACGCACCCCCAGACATTTTCGGCAGCGACAAGTGATCAACATTTTTACTAGGTGGCCTTTTAATCATTAATACATAATTTACTTCATCGAGCCTGAAGGTCTTCGCGGTCTTCCGGCTTTTTTATTCCTACATTTTTTCGTTTTATGCTACTTCACATTTTATCTGTTCAACTATTTGTATTTGACTTAGAACACGCTCCGTGGCTCTCAGTGTCTGCTTCGTGGCTCTCTGTGTCCCAACTTTAATCTACTGGTTTAAGTCCGATAGGAGTCGCAAAAAACCCTTACGCTTTTAAACCTCAAAAAAAAACCTCCCGCTAATACGCGGGAGGTTTCCTATCAAATAGATTACTCTTCTTATTCTGAAGTCACCTGGAACGTAATCGGCTGCTTACGATACGCATTCACACTCCTACCATTCTGTACCGCAGGTACCCAGGCTGGTCCTTTCTTGATTACCCTCATCGCCTCTCCTTCCATTCCGTAGCCATGGTTGGTCAGCGCCTTTACATCGCTGATAGTTCCATCCTTGCTCACTACGAACTGTACATACACCGTATAAGTTCCTTCCGGAGCACCATTGTCAACCGGTGCATTCGGGTTGAGGTTTCTCTCGAGGTATTTCTTCCAGGCACCTTCTCCACCTTTGAAAGAGGCTTCGATTTCCACTTTCTCGAAGATGTGGTTATCGTCTTCCTTCTTCTCTTCGATGATCTGCTTGCCCTGGTCGATTTCCACCGGTGCGGCGATACCCTCGTCCTTAATACCTTCCTGGTTCACCACGTCGATCTTCGCTTCCTTCAGTTCCTCCTGGGCGGGTGGTGGTTCTTCCACTTCCTCATCCTTCACGATCTTGGGAGGTGTAAACTGCTTCATCTCGATCTTCGGGGGATCTGGGGGCTTCGGGGGAGGAGGCGGGGGAATTTCCTTTATCTCCTCTTCCTGCTTGAGGTCCTGGATGGTCACTTCCTTGATTTCCACTGCAGCAGTGTCCGTTTTCAGGGTACTGGCCAGGATTGAACCCACCAGGGCCAGCAATGCAATAGAACCAGTGATACCAAGAGCCATCAGGATACGCTTGTTATACGACTTGCGTAACTGGTAGGCCCCATATTCCTTGTTCCTGTCCTCGAAGACAATATCCAGAATATCAGCGGATAATATTTTATTGGCTTCCATGTTTGCGTTTATTTTTAATTAGATGCTTCGCACCCTTTATTTCCATAAAAAAGCATGCCCTGGTTACTGTCCGCCCTCCGTCTTGGCGATCATTTCCTTCTCCGTATCGGAGATTTTCACCATGGCAAACCTCTTCACGTTGTTGATGGTCATTTCGTCCAGGATATCGACGGTATTCTTATAAGTGGCCTCTGCCGTAGGCTTGATCACCACCACGAAGTCCTCGTCGATACATTCCGCCTTAGGATCCTTGCCCTTGTCACGCGCTTTCTGCTCGCAGGCAGGATTGCCCCTGTAGCTGGAAATCACATCTTTCTTCTTGTTGATGATGATATCGCGGATCTTGTCAAAACTCGATGACTTAAATGCCGTGGAGGCATTCTCCTGCGTCAACTGGCCCTCGTAATAATACACGTGGTTATCCTTTCCAAGCATGATAGTAAGGGCACCGGATTGTTTAATCTCGGTTTCCTCCTCAGGCTTGTCGGTATCCTTCGGCATATTAAGGTCCATACCCACGGGACTACTCATGGTAGCCGTGAAGATGAAGAAAGTGATCAATAGGAAGCCAAGATCCACCATCGGTGTCATATCCACCCTGGTAGAAAGTTTCTTAGCCTTCTTGACCCCCGGTCCTTTTTTGTGGCCATCATCACCACCAGTGTCAATACTAGACATATGGATTAGTTTTAATTAATTAATCAATTTACTTACCACCCGCTGCACGCCGTTTGTATTCGTCGGTGCCTTCGGGAGGTCCCTCCTGGGAAGTGACAAGGTTATACTTGAATTCATCATTCTTACGCAACGCATTCACCACGCCTTCGAAAGTTGGGTACTTGGAACCATTGTCTCCTTTGATAAGGTACAACAGTTTCTCACCCGCGAAAGCCTTTTTTGTCTCCGAAACCCACCATATCAGCTCATTGTTGATTGAGTCAAGCACGGGAATACCGGGTTGTCCCACTGTCGCCTGCTGGTCGGCTGGAAGATTGAGCAATGTTTTCAGACTTCCGAATGGTACTCCTATGATGGGCGTGGTCTTGAAATTCTGGATCTGTGCGGGTGATAGTCCCAGGCTGCGGCTTGTGTTGATGCCTTCGATGATCTGCGTCAGCTTGTTCTGGTCCTTCTTTGCGTTGATGTTAATATAGACCTTGCTGTCCTTGTCGATTGTGATCAGCATGGAGTTCTCGTCCTTCACGATAACCGATGAGACGGAACCAGGAGTGACCACTGCAACAGGCTCAGGTGGTTTGAATTTTGTCGCCATGATGAAAAAGGACAGGATAAGGAAGGCTATGTCCACGAAAGGGGTCATATCCGTATCCGTACTTTTTTTCGGCAATTTTACACTGGGCATATCTACTTCAGTTTAATTGATTAGATGTATGGGTGGACAGATTCCACAAACCATCCATGAAATTATTTGTATTGAGAAGCAAAGCTTTGTGTTAAAGTAAAGCCTGATTCATCGATACCGTATGTGATCGAATCAATCTTGGTAGTAAATATGTTGTACATGATAAGGGCAACCGCTGAAGTACCGATACCCAAGGCTGTATTATACAGGGCCTCGGAGATACCTACCGCAAGTGCACTTGTATCGCTGCTTCCACCGGAATCACCAAGAGCGGCGAATGAACGAATCATACCCAGTACCGTTCCCAAGAGGGCTACGAGGGTACCTACCGATGTGATGGTAGAAAGGAACACGAGGTTCTTCTGAAGCATCGGCAATTCGAGGGCCGTGGCTTCTTCTACTTCTTTTTGTATTGCGATTACTTTCTGGTCTGTACTTAATCCACCTTCGCTGATCATTTCTTTGTAGCGGCGGAGACCTGCCTTCATTACATTACCTACTGAACCACGCTGCCTGTCGCACTCAGACAATGCTGCATCAACATTGCGGTTAGCCAGGTGATACTGCACCTTGCGGATGAAGTCGGCGATAGAACCGTTTCCGAGAGCTTTGCGGATAGTGAGGAAACGCTCGATAGAAAACACGATCACCATTAACAACATTCCGATCAATAATGGAACGATGATTCCACCTTCATAAATACCATGCAATGCGTCTTTGGGTTTGTGGTGTTTTGGCCAGAAACCACCTTCCGATGATGGCTCTTTGAAACCATCCGCACTTCCTAGGATAAAACGCCAGATGAGATAACCCGCAACGATACATACTATTGGAGCAATCCAAGAGATGGCATTACTGCTTTTTTTGGGTTGAACAGAAGTAGCCTTAACTGTTGCAGTTGGTTTAGTCTCTGCCATGGTTGAAATTTTTAGTTTTTTTTAATTGAATGAAAATGACAAGTCCAGAAATAAGAGATACAATTCTAAGCAAAAAATCAATTACATAACATCCTGACCCACTTTTTTTTGGGAAGGGCTTCAAGTTAAGGAATTTTTGATACCCTTCAATTTGTGGTAATAAAATAGACGAGAAATTGAAAGTAGTCGGAGAAGGGAGGCGGGAGACGGGAGACGGGAGACGGGGAGTGAACCACAACTAGTCTCGCATCGGGAATTCGGGATGGGGAATTTGGAAACAGGAAAAAAAATGAAAAGAATACATGAGGGTCGAAAGACATGTAAGTGCTGAAGTTAATGAGAGCCACTCACCATTCACTTGCTTCGCTTCGCTCGCAATGACGACTCACCACTCACTACTCATACCGCAATGCCTCGATAGGATTGAGTCGTCCTGCCTTGAGTGCTGGGTACAACCCGGCCAACAAACCAACGATAGTACAGATGATGATGCCATACATCACCCAATTCCAGGGAACCACGAATCCCGTGTTGAGTACAACTGAAAATATATTGCCAACAAGCACCCCGAGGATGATCCCGAACACGGCACCGAGCATGCTGATGATGATCGCCTCCAGCAGGAACTGCCTTCGCACCGTCTTGCTCTTGCCACCAATAGCCTTTATCAGGCCCACCTCCTTGGTGCGCTCGGATACCGAGACGAGCATTATGTTCATGAGCCCTATAGCAGCGCCTATCAGCGTGATCAGGCCAATCACCGTCGCCGACACCGTGAGGAAGTTGAGGCTGTTCATCGCCTTCTCGGCGATGCTGTCGCTGCGGTCCAGTACGAAATTATTTTCTTCCGTCACCGCCAACTTTCGAATAGCTCTAAAGGAGGCCTCCGCCTCCCCCATCGCCTGGCTTACCTTCAAAAGATCGTTTGTCATGATCGCCACCACGTACGAACTCGAGGTAGGGAAGTTGCGCTCAACATTGTTGTAACTAGTGATAATAATATTATCCCGGCTGAAGCCGAAGGATGAACCCCTGCTGCCGAGGACACCCAGCACCCGAAAGGGAATATCGTTTACCCTGATCACTGTATTCACTGCCCGACCGACCTCGCCCCGGAAGAGCTTGTTCGCGACATCGTATCCAAGCAACGCCACATTTGAAGCGGATTGTACATCCGACCTGTTCATGTTACGACCTGACTCTACAGTAAATCCATTTAATTGAACATAATTCTCATCGCCACCGAACATGAGTATGTTGGGACTGGTTTTCCGTTGTTCGTACGATGCAATGTTGTTTCGTCCGCCGAATATCGAAAGGCTCAGCGTTGCGGGGTAGTCGAACCTCCCGACGAATAATTCCGCCTCGTCTTTGGTAATCCGTCTTCCAAGGCTCGATTTCTTTTCCTTGCGACTGCCTTTCTTCGATACCCTGATGTCGCGGTTGTTGTCGCCACCGAAACGAATATTTCTTTCCTTGAAACGAATGGTAAATGCATTGGCGCCCATTGTCGAGAAACTCTCGGAAAACTTTTGATTCATCGCCTGTATCGCGGTGATGATCCCAATCAGCGCCATGATGCCAAACGCGATGATGGAGACGGTGAGCCCGGTCCGTAGTTTGTTGCTGCGGATGGTTCGGAAGGATAAGGAAAGCACGTCTGAGGTTCGCATCGACCTGAAAGTTAGCGAAAAGGCATGAGGGTGTGCTGGTTTAAAAGTTTAATGGTTTAATGGTTTAAGAGTTGTGATAATCGGGCCTTGCAATACTGTAGTCGAGATGCGAGTTTAAGAACGTTTAAACTATTAAACTTTTAAACTTTCAAACTACACTAGAAGTAGAACCAGTTCAGAAGCAGATTCGGAAAAATCCCCAAAAGCACTATCAACCCCGCAAGCACGACCAACGTCCACTTGAACGACGGAGAGATTTGCATCGGGTTGGGTTGGCCATCCTTGAAGTACATGGCCTGGATGACGCGGAAGTAGTAATATACACTCACTGCGGCCATCAGGACGGCGAAGATCACGAGCCAGAGATGTTTGCCCGTAGCGATTGCGGCCTCCAGCATATAAAACTTTGCCATGAAGCCAACGGTAAGCGGAATGCCCGCGAGTGATAAGAGGAATATTGCGAGAGTTGCCGCAACGATAGGTTCTTTCTTTGCGAGGCCGTTGAAGGCGTCGAAGGTGTAGTCCGTCATCTTTATCAGCACGGAGAATATTCCGATCGTGGCGAGGCAATACGCGGCGGAATAAAGCAACAGCCCTTCCTTCGCTTCCGAGTTCATCGCATATACGGCGAGCAACATGAAGCCGGCTTGCGCGATGCTCGAATAGGCCAGCATTCTCTTGACGCTTTGTTGAAATACTGCCGTGATGTTACCAATGAACAGTGTGGCCGCCGTGATCAGCGCTACCCATATCTGCCATTGCGGCTTCAGCATGCCGAAGGATTCATCGAAGAGCCGGATGAAGCCGATGAATACGCCCACCTTGACGATGGTCGCCATGAATGCGGTGAAAACTGTCGGCGCTCCATCATACACGTCGGGCGTCCAGAAGTGAAATGGCGCTGCGGATACCTTGAACGACATTGAGAACAGGAGCAGGATCATTCCCGTGATCATCAATACGCCGGGCTTCTCCGAGACCGTCAACTGCGTAGTGTTGAATGTGGCCGTAGCTCCATAAATGAGCGCGATGCCCATCAGCATAAGTCCCGTGGAGAATGCGCCTAGTAGAAAATATTTGAGTGAAGCCTCGTTGCTCCTGAGGTTCTTCTTCTCCGCGCCAGTAAGAATATACAACGGTATAGAAATGATCTCGATGCCCAGGAACAGGATGAGCAATGATTTGAACGACGTCACCAATATGATACCGCAAAGGATGAAGAAGATCAGGGAGAAATATTCAGAATAATACCCTCCTACTTTCTCCATGTCCTTCGACGATAAAATGAAGTAAAGCAGGATGGAGAATATGGCGATACTATTAAATAATAAGGCGAACCTGTCGAAGTGCATCATTCCCTCGGTGTTGATCCGGAAGAAATGAATGCCTTGCATGTCCATGATATTAGCGATCAGCAGCAACAGCATGCCTGCAATGGCGATCGTGCGCGCGGCGGATTTCTGACTGATCAGCACACTGCTGAACATCATCATGACACCTAAGATCGCCGATAGTAGTAATGCGTTCATACCTTTCCTTTACTTCTTAATAACCGGAAGTACTTCCTGTTTATTCAAAATGCTGTTCGTTATATCTGCCGATACCGTATCCGATATTGCGAAGAATGGTTGCGAATAGATCCCTATCCAGAAGATCAGGACCACGATGATCCCCAGTGCGAGCTTCTCCATTAGACCAATATCTATTGCATTGGCAGTCCGCTCAACCGTGTTTCCATAAAATACTTTGCGGATCATATTCAACGTATACACGGCTGCGAGAATGATGCACAGTCCCGCGAGAACCGTGAACCACACATTGTATTTCGTAACGGCCGAATTAAATATCCCAGTAAACATCAGGAACTCTCCCACGAATGCATTGGTGAGTGGCAGCGCAATGTTGGCCAGCGCGATGACCACGAACAGTATCGCCATTGCAGGAGCTTTTTGGGCGATTCCTCCCAGTTCCGAGATCTTCCTTGTTCCAAATTGTCTTTCGATCAGTTCCACCACGATCCACAACCCGATAATATTGACACCGTGATTGAACATCTGGATGATCACGCCCTGCATGCCGATCTCGTTTACGGAGAAAACCGTAACGCACATCAGTCCTATGTGAGCGATGGATGAATACGCCACCAGTCTCTTCAGATCATCCTGGCGGATGGCTATCAGTGAGGCATATAACATGCCTATCACCGCCATCCAGGAGACAGTATCACCCCATGCCCACGAGGCAGCAGGCAGCACGGGAATGAGCCAGCGCAGGAGGCCGAACACACCCATCTTCACCATCACTCCGCTTAGCACCATCGTAGTCGATGTAGGCGCCTGCTCATAGGTATCGGGCTGCCATGTATGAAAGGGAAATATCGGCATCTTGATCGCAAAGGCCACGAAGAGGAGCCAGAACAACCACGTCTGTTCATTGCCAGTGATGTGATGCTGTATCGCGTAGAACGACTTGATGTCGAAACTGCGGTCGGGCGTATGATAATAGATATATAAAAGTCCCACCAACATCAGGAGGGAGCCAATGAATGTGTAGATAAAAAATTTAAACGTGACCTGTATGCGTTTCGGTCCACCCCACTGCGAGCAAAGAAAGTATGCAGGTATGAGCGCCAGCTCCCAGAAGAAATAGAATAATAATGCATCCATCGCCAGGAACACGCCCATCATTCCCGCCTGGGTGAGTAGCATCAAACCAAAGAAATTTGCCGCCTTCGTATACTGTGTATGCCAGGTGCCCAGGAAGATAATAGGAAATGCGACCGCATTGAGCAGGCAAAGCAACTTGCCGAGGCCATCCATCCTGATGGAGAAACTGCTGTTCAACGCACCCATCCAATCGGCACGGAAAGCCAAATTGCTCTCATTGCCGTTTGCCGTCACCGCGATAATAGCAACTGCTAACGCGGCCAGTGAGGAGAAAAGGGCCCACGAACGCGCCGCTCGTTCACTCTTTAGAAAGAACGAGATCAGGCCCGCCAGCAATGGTATTAATATCAATAGAACAGCGATCATAGAACCCTAATCCGTCAAGCGGACATTTACAGTTTATAAAAATTCAATCTTCAAACGCATCGCGATTCCTATCTCACCTTTTATTTTCTCAAAAAGAATTGTAATACGAAAATCACCAGCATGCTCAGCACCATCAGGAATATATAACTGCCCACCTGCCCACTTTGCAAAAGGCGCATCTGGCGGCTGCCATAGTTCACAAGCCTTCCCACACCATTGACGAGGCCATCGATCACAAGTCTTTCTACAAAAGTGTTCAAGAATCCCGCAGTCTTATGAAGCGGGTTCACGATTACTTTCTGGTATAGTTCATCCACGTACCATTTATTCTCGAGCACCTTTCCGACACCCCTTGCATCCTCGAGCTCCGGCTTCTTGCTGAACCTGCTCCACGCATATGCCACTACGATAACGATCAATGCGGTCGAGATACCTGTAAGCATCCACTCCGTTGAGTGCGAGATGGCGTGAGGTTTCAACACTTCGTTGGAGCTGGCAAATACGGGACGGAGGAATTCCTGTAACCAGTGTGCGCCATGCGCCATGTACTCCGGGATGCCGATGTATCCACCAACAACCGCCAGGATGGCCAATATGATAAGAGGAGTCGTGATGGCTCCGGGACTTTCATGTAAGTGATGCTGCTGCTCGGTTGTTCCGCGGAAGCTGCCCCTGAATGTTGTCGCGTAAAGTCTGAACATATAATATGCGGTGATGAGCGCTGTACCTAATGCGATCGCATAAAGTATCGGAGACCTGGCGAAGGCGCCAGCCAGTATTTCATCTTTAGAAAAGAATCCCGAAAGGCCGGGGATGCCAGCTATGGCGAGACAACCGATGAGGAATGTGATGTGAGTAACCTTCATGTATTTCCCTAGTCCTCCCATCCTCCTGATGTCCTGTTCTCCGCCCATTGCATGGATCACGCTGCCGCTTCCGAGGAATAATAATGCTTTGAAGAATGCATGCGTCATCACATGGAATACGGCCGCTACATAGTTGCCGGTTCCAAGCGCGAGGAACATGAAGCCGAGCTGGCTTACAGTGGAGTAGGCCAACACCTTCTTGATATCGTTTTGCTTTATGGCTATCGTGGCCGCGAGCAAGGCCGTCGCGAGGCCGACGATGGCGATGATGTTCATCGTTAGCGGCGACAATGAATATAATATGTTGCTACGCGCAATCATATAGATACCTGCCGTAACCATGGTCGCGGCATGGATCAACGCAGATACCGGTGTAGGACCGGCCATGGCGTCTGGTAACCAGGTATAAAGTGGAATCTGTGCACTCTTACCCGTAGCGCCTATGAACAACAGTATGGTGATAGCAGTGATATCTGTGGTACTAAACCTGTTTTCTTCAGCAAAAAGCAGCACGTCACTGTAATTGACGTTGCCTACACGAGAGATGATCCAGAATATCGCGATCAGGAAGGCGAGGTCGCCGATCCTGTTCATGATAAATGCTTTGTTTGCGGCTTTATTATACTCCTGGTTCTTGAACCAATAACCGATCAGTAGATAGGAACAGAGTCCGACGCCTTCCCAACCGATGAACATGATCACGTAGTTGGCGCCCATCACGAGCAACAGCATCGAGAACACGAATAGGTTGAGATAAGAAAAATACCTGCCGAAGTGTTCCGTCTTCTCGTCGTGCATGTATGACGTAGAATAAACATGGATGAGAAAACCGACACCAGTGATGATGAGCAGGAAGATCGAAGAGAGCTGGTCAAGTTGAAATGCAAATGGAATCTCTAGGCCGGCCACATTGATAAAATTGAAATAGTTGGCGACGTATCCGGCACCACTCTGCTTTACCTGCAGGAACACCCAAATGCTCAGGGCAAACGATACCAGGATAACCCCGCTGCCGATTATTCCTATCGCAGACTTCGACAAGTGCTTCCTGCCAAGACCATTGATCAGGAAACCAATTAGTGGAAGGAAAGGGATCAGCCAGGCTATTTGTAGAGCATTCTGCATAATTCTATTCTAAAGTCCTATCAATGTTTTAACCTATTCAGGAAATTCACATCCACCGAATGCACATTTCTATACATCATGACGATGATCGCCAGTCCTACACTCACCTCTGCGGCGGCTACGACCATGATAAAAAATACAAATATCTGACCATCCGATCCCACGTTGGTTGCCACGCTGCCGGCATCGATGGCAGCTTTGTGGTGCATCTTGGAGAAGGCGACAAGCAACAGGTTCACCGCATTAAACATGAGTTCTATGCACATGAAGATGATAATTGCGTTCCGGCGCGTGAGCACTCCCACTATCCCGATGCAGAATAGCGCGATGGAAAGGAATATGTAATAATTTACCGGCATAATGATTTACCAAACTTTATAAAAACTAAATCGCCTCTCCTTCAATCAATCTTTCTTTCCGATCACAACTGCTCCAACCATCGCACTGAGGAAAAGGATACTACTTATTTCGAATGGCACCACGTAGGTGGTGAATAATTCCCTTCCAAGGTTACGGATCAAACCGATCTCACCTTCCTTTACCTGTACCACCTGTTGCCGGATCTCCGAATTCCGCAAAGCCGCTACCAGCACGAGTAACAAGCATCCTCCGGCTATTCCGCCTGCGATCTTAATCCAGCGGTTCTTCTGTGGCTCGACTGACTTATTGAGATTCATGAGCATGATCACGAAGAGAAATAAGACCATAATAGCTCCGGCATATACGATCACATTCACGACTGCCAGGAACTGCGCGTTCAATAATATATAATGACCGGAGATGGAGAAAAACGTAAGGATGAGCCACAGAACACTGTGCACGGGATTCTTGCTGGTAACCACCATCAAAGCACTGAAGAGTGCCAGAACCGAGAGAAACCAAAAAAGTATTTGCGTAATGCTCATTTCATTTATGCTGTTGACTGTCTAACTAAGGTTGCCTCCCGTCTCCCGTCTCCCGTCTACCGTCTCCCGTCTACCGTCTACCGCCTACCGTCTCCCGCCTACCGCCTACCGCCTACCGTCTCACTTACCACCCGCTCTCTCCCCAACCGCCCTCTGATACGCTTCCGGATCCTCCTTCGGGTTGGGAATTAGCAGATCTTCTTTCTTATATATAAACCCTTTCCTATGATAATTAGCCTGCGCGAAAGTCTGTGATAAGTAAATGGCATCTTTTGGACAAGCCTCCTCACAATAGCCACAGAATATGCAGCGCAGCATATTGATCTCGTACTTGGCTGCATACTTCTCTTCACGATAGAGATGTTCTTCTCCGGGCTGCCTCTCCGCTCCTTCCATGGTAATGGCTTCCGCCGGACATGCTACCGCGCAAAGACCACAGGCCGTACAGCGTTCGCGTCCCTCCTCATCCCTGTTCAGGATCTGAACACCACGGAACACTTTAGAAAACGTGCGCTTCTCTTCCGGGAATTTTATCGTCGCCTTCTTCTTGAAGAAGTGGCTAAGAGTGATGAACATGCCCTTGATGATTCCAGGCAGGTAAAGGTTCTCCCAGGCACTGAGCGGCTTACGATCTACCAATTTGCCTCTTTGTGTTAACATTATCAGTGTAATCGCCGAGCGATCGGTTTTAAAAATTTCGCAAATATATTTTATGTGCCTAACTAATCAACAGCTTTTATTCTCGCACTCGTCTTTACTTCTTCCATATCAGGATCACTAAGGCAGTCACCACCATATTGATCAACGCCAATGGTATTAATTTCTTCCAGCCGAGTATCATCAACTGGTCATAACGGAACCTAGGTATCGTCCAACGTATCCACATAAATACAAATACAAAGAAGAACGCCTTCGTCAGCAACATCATGAATCCTAGTATCGCCAACCAATTGGGATGAATGTTCCATGTCGCTTCGTTTACGAACGGAATGTCATATCCTCCGAAGAACAAAGTGGACATCACCACCCCGCTGATGAACATGTTGATGTATTCTGCGAAGAGATAGAATCCAAGTTTCATCGATGAATACTCTTGGTGATAGCCGAAGTTCAGTTCATTCTCCGCTTCAGGAAGATCAAATGGCGTCCTGTTACATTCCGCCAGCGCGCAGATGAAAAAGATGAAGAAGCCGAGCGGCTGGTAGAAGACATGCCAACTCAGCAAGCCCCCGAGGCGGCCTCCCTGCTGGTTCTCTACGATCACGCTCATTTGTAGCGAACCCGTGAGCATGAGCAAGGCAATCAGTGATAATCCCATCGCGAGTTCATAGGAGATCATCTGCGATGCCCCGCGTATAGCAGCCAGCAACGAGAATTTATTATTCGAAGCCCATCCCCCGATCATGATGCCATACACACCAAGACTCACTACGCCAAAAATGTAAAGAATGCCGATGTTAATGTCTGCAATTTGCAACGAGACCTCGCGGTCGAAGATATAGAGCGGCCTGCTCCATGGAATCACCGCGCTAGTCATCAGTGCGGTAATCATCGCGAGCAAGGGACCCAGGATGAAAAGTGCCTTGGATGAGGCGAGTGGAATGATCTCTTCCTTAAAGAAGAGCTTGCCGCCATCCGCGAGAGGCTGCAACAGACCAAATGGACCCGCCCTGTTGGGACCAATCCTATCCTGAAGAAATGCCGCCACTTTCCTTTCCGCATAGGTGGCATACATGGCTACCACCATGGACAGGGTGATGATCAGTCCAACGAGTAAAAACTTCTCCAGGATAAAGTAGCCATCAATAGCCAGTAAATACATCTGTTTGCAATTATTTAGTTGTTCCTATTCCTTGCTCGTTTGCCTTCTCATCGGTAGGATTATGCCCAATAGCCCGCGGATTGCCCTCATACGTCTCCGACGTAGGAGGACCCGGTATAGCACTAAGGTCCACTTCGGGTTTGTTCACATCACTTATCTTATGAATATCCATTAATAATTTGGGAGGCCTTCCCATTACTTCGGTGATCGTTTCTTGCGGCTTAACGGCACCGACATAATGATTCGCAGAGATGACTGAATGCCTGTTTACCTCCATAGGCCCTTCGATCACCCAATCGCTCAGGTTCTTCTTATCGAAGCGACAGGTATTGCAGATCCAGCCTGGCTTGCCGTCATAACTCTGCACTTCACCCCATTGATCCTTCCTCGCAGTGACGCGAAGCACTTCATCGCCGCGGTTCCAAATCGTGACCTTGCCACAGCAGGTAGGACAATCGCGATGCGCGTCTACGGGCTTCGTAAACCACACGCGGTTCTTAAATCGAAAAGTCCTATCAGTTAATGCGCCGACCGGACAGACGTCGATCATGTTTCCGCTGAAATCATTTGCGATGGCCTTAGAGATGTATGTTGATATTTCCGCATGATCGCCACGGTCGAGTATTCCGTGTACACGAGTATCTGTGAGTTGATCCGCGACATAGGTACAACGATAGCAAAGTATGCAACGTGTCATGTGCAGTTGAATGTAGGGACCGATGTCTTCCTTCTCGAAAGTTCTTCTCGTGAATTCGTAACGCGTCCCTTCCCTACCATGCTCATAACTCAAATCCTGTAAATGACATTCTCCCGCCTGGTCACAGATCGGGCAATCGAGCGGATGATTTATCAATAATAGCTCTACTACGCCGGCCCTTGCATCGAGTACTCGTTCGCTGGTAATATTTTTTACAACCATTCCGTCCATGACGTTTGTCCTGCAACTCGCTACCAGTTTGGGCATTGGTCGTGGATCCGCAGTAGAACCAGCAGCTACTTCAACCAGGCAGGTACGGCACTTTCCACCGCTGCCTTGAAGTTTACTATAATAACACATCGCTGGCGGTGTGACCTCGCCACCGATCTGGCGAGCCGCATTCAGGATGGAAGTCCCGGGTGCCACATCGATCGTGATGTTGTCGATAGTTACTTTAAATAATTTCTTTTCTTCAGCCATAATTCATTTTTTCGCGCCTTCATAGACTAGGCAACTACCTGTAATGGTTGTGCATAATTCGCCAGGCCATAATTCCTTCTCTGGCTCTCCTCGGGATTCAACACGTGCCATTCAAACTCATCTCTGAAATGCCTGATCGCGGCCGCCACCGGCCATGCCGCTGCATCTCCAAGAGGACAAATGGTGTTACCTTCTATCTTCCGCTGTATGTCCCACAAGAGGTCTATATCAGTCATCTTACCTTTTCCTTTCTCGATGTTGAGCAATATCTTCTCCATCCATCCAGTGCCTTCCCTGCATGGTGAGCATTGACCACAACTCTCATGGCGATAGAATCTCGCGAGAGTGTAGGTATGCCGTACAACACATTGCATCTCGTCGAGAACGATGAAGCCACCAGATCCCATCATACTCCCCGTCTGAAACCCGCCATCAGCAAGGCTTTCGTAGGTCATCATTCGCGTCTCACCTTTGGCCGTCTTCAATAATAGATTCGCCGGGAGTATCGGCACGGATGATCCGCCCGGAATGCAGGCCTTCAACTTCTTTCCATTGGCGATTCCGCCGCAATATTCATCACTGTATATAAATTCTTCGACAGAGATCGTCATGTCGATCTCGAAGACTCCTTGCTTCTTTATGTTTCCGCAAGCGGATATCAGCTTTGTGCCCGTCGATTTGCCTGTACCGATCTTTGCGTATTCATCGCCGCCTTCATTGATGATAGGAACCACTGCGGCAATCGTTTCCACGTTGTTCACTACTGTTGGGCAATCCCACAGACCTTTCACCGCAGGGAATGGAGGTTTAATCCTTGGATTACCTCTCTTTCCTTCTAATGATTCGAGCAGTGCCGTTTCCTCTCCACAGATATATGCACCGGCTCCCCTCTGAACATAGATCTCGCAATCGAAGCCACTGCCCTGGATGTTTTTTCCCAGCCAGCCATTGTTCTTCGCCTCGATGATCGCCTGTTCGAGTATATCGACAATCCAGGAATATTCACCACGTATGTAGATGTAGGATCTATGACTTCCCAATGCGAATGAAGAAACGATCATCCCTTCAATCAACAGGTGTGGGATGAATTCCATCAGATACCTGTCCTTGAAAGTACCGGGCTCCGATTCATCGGCGTTGACCACGAGGTAGCGGGGTACGCCTTCGGGTTTAGCAAGGAAACTCCATTTCATGCCGGTAGGAAATCCAGCACCGCCACGACCACGGAGACCGCTCTTCTTCACCTCTTCGGTCACCTGCTCCGGGCTTAGCGTTTTCAATGCTTTCTCCACACTACGATAACCACCCTCACGGCGATATACATCGTATGAGCGAATATTTTCCACGTGGGCTTTGTCGAGTAGTAATTTTCTTCCCATGGGCTCTTTTGTGAATGGTCAGTGGTCAGCGGTGAGTGAATGGTGAGTAGTGAATGGTGAGTGACCTCACAAACGCTGACCTTTCCCGATGATTTCTAACCCTCATGTATTATTTATCAATTAGTATTAGTGAGTGGTCAATGGTGAATGGTGAGTGTCTTCACAAGAGCTCATCCTTCCTTCCAACTTCGACCTTAAATATTTATCTTCTTGCTTCGCTTGCAATGGCGATTCACAAATTCTGCCTCCCCCTCTCACCTCCCGCCTCCCGAAACTGCTTGCCGCGCAAACAACAACCACCTCTTCCCCTTCTTCACCCAAACTTCAAGCACCTTAAGATGGTATACTCCACTTTTTCCATTTAGTATTGCCGTTATGTCTCCAATGAACCTCACATTAGCCACATTCCCGCTAACTTCTACACTGATGCTGTCTTCGCGGAACGCCTCATACTTAATGTATTCACTCTCCAGGTTAGCCAGCATTTCCTTTTTCGTTTCGATCCAACCGTTACTATGGCCATAAGTTAGTGCCTTATCAGTCTGTTGATTCACCGACACTGTGTTCTTCTTGACCATTGCCTGGTGAAACTCCTTCAATGTCGTTACAAGCTTCTCCGTTTCCGACTGTGCCATTCCTGAAACCGCAAACAGTATAAATGCTATCGTTCCAACTAATCTCATGTTATTAGCGAGTTGTCAATGATCGAGTGAATGGTCAGTAGTGAATGGTGAGTGACATTCACTAATTTGGCCTTACCTATGATTTCCAACCCTCATGTTTTATTTTCCAATACTTTCTTAAAATTCGAATCTTCAACTTCGTTATGCATTGTCGGGGAGTCACTCACCATTCACTACTGACCATTCACTCACTCACCGCTGACCACTCACTTGCTTCGCTCCACTCGCAATGACGACTCGCTAGTTATTCGACGCCGCCGCCTTCCTGCAATCCTCCACTATTTTATCAATCTTTTCTTTTGTCAAATGCTCACGGTAATCTTTACCTAGCTGCATCATCGGTGCATACCCGCAGGCGCCGAGGCATTCCACTGTCTTTAGTGTAAACATTCCATCATTCGAAGTCTGACCTGGTTTGATTCCTAGTTTGTCGCCGATGTATTGAATGATATCGTCGCTTCCATTCAACATACATGGCCCCGTCTGGCAGACCTCGAACATATATTTCCCAACCGGCTTCAAATTATACATGCTGTAGAAACTCGCTACTTCGTAAACCTCGATAGGTAGTAATTGCAGTAGCGAGGCCACGTAGTCCATGACTGGCACGTCGAGCCAACCGCCGAACTCCTTCTGGGCAAGATGCAACACAGGAATTACCGCGCTCTTCTGTTTTCCTTCCGGATAAAACGAGATGATCCGCTGTACCTCCTTTAAAGTCTCTTCGGAAAATTTTACATTTTGCATTTTACATTTTACATTTTGCATTCCTAGGCATCCATCTCTCCCGCAATCAGGTTGAGACTACTCATCACGATGATCGCATCGCTGAGCATCGATCCCTTTGTCAATTCCTCATAAGCCTGGTAATAAATAAAACACGGCCTGCGGAAGTGTAATCTATACGGAGCCCTTCCGCCATCACTGATGAAATAGAATCCTAGTTCTCCATTTCCACCTTCAACCGCACTATATATTTCGCCTGGTGGCATCTCGATCTCACCCATGATGATCTTGAAGTGCCAGATCAGGGCTTCCATCTTGGTGTATACATCCTCCTTCTTGGGGAGATAATATTCCGGTACGTCCGCATGATATATCTCCGCTTCCGCACCTTTAAACTCCTGTACCTTCTGGTATGCCTGTTCGATGATCCGGAGGCTCTGCCACATCTCCTGATTACGCACGAGGTAACGGTCGTAGCAATCGCCCGTAGTGCCTACCGGTATTTCAAAGTCGAAGTCTTCGTAGCTGCTATATGGTGTATGGATGCGCACATCATAGTCAACACCTGCCGCCCGTAGGTTGGGCCCGGTGAAACCATAGTTCAATGCCCTCTCGGCGGTGATGGGACCTGCACCAATCGTGCGATCCATGAAAATGCGATTGCGAGTAAATAAATTTTCGAACTCCTTCAATACTCGTGGATACTCGGAAAGGAATTTTTCCAGCTTCTGGAATGCGATATCATTGAAGTTCCTTTCGAATCCGCCGATGCGGCCCATGTTGGTCGTGAGTCGCGACCCACAGACCTCTTCATAAATTTCATAGATGAGCTCGCGATATTGCATCACATAAAGAAAGCCAGTATACGCGCCTGCGTCTACGCCCACGATGGAATTACAAATGAGATGATCGGAGATCCTCGCGAGTTCCATGATGATCACCCGGAGGTAGTCAACACGTTTTGGCGTTTTTACGCCAAGCAATTTCTCACAGGCGAGATGCCATCCCATGTTGTTGATGGGGGAAGAGCAGTAGTTCAATCTATCGGTCAAAGGCGTGATCTGGTATAGTGGACGACGTTCAGCAATTTTCTCGAATGCCCTGTGAATGTATCCTACTGTCTGCTCGGCTGAAACAATACGCTCACCGTCGAGCTCGAGAATGTTTTGAAACACGCCGTGAGTAGCCGGGTGAGTAGGTCCCAGGTTAAGAGTCGTCGTAGTCTTCTCTATGCTTCCTTCCGGTAATTTTATATGATGCTCAGACATAAACCTGTTTGTCAATCTTTATCTGAAAAATTTGATGCGGATGATCAACATCTGCGTCAAACCATTTATATTATTTCATCTCCTACATGCTTCTTCTCCATCTCGGTCAATGTCCCTTGACGGTTCTTATCATTTCCAAATCCAACAGAACCACCACGTCCAAACATCTCGTCATCCTTATCGATCCTTGATTGATCTTCCAGGGGATATTCTTTTCTTAGTGGGAAATAATCCATTTCATCCACATTGAGTATTCGCTTCAGGTTGGGATGCCCCATGAAATTCACGCCATAGAAATCGTAGGTCTCGCGCTCCATCCAGTTGGCCGATGAAAAGAGGCCTGTGGCCGTATAAACATCGGGTTGACTGATCGGAGCGAATATCTTGAAACGAATGCGGACATTTTGATCGAGGTTGTGCAAGTGATATACGACTGCGAGTTCCTTGTCCTTCTGATTGGGAAAATGAACGGCGCATAGGTCAGTGAGAAAACGGAAACCCAAATCGGAATCGTCGTAAAGGAAGGTTAGCACTTTTAGGTTCAGTTCCCGTGGCGCTGAAAAAGTAAGCATGCCGAAAGGCTCAGTGAAATCGGCTATCGCCTCTCCAAATTTTTCGGTTAGTTTCTGCCTGATGATTTCGTTAGTCAATCCCATTAGGTGTTAGCTTTTGCTACTGAACTGGCGATATACCTTTAAGCCAGCGCACTCTTACTTATTATTGAATCGATAACCGCTTATTCTTATTGAATTCCATAACTATCCATCAGTGCCTTATACTGCGGTCCATTCCGGCGACGCAGGCTTTCTTTTCCTACAAGATCCTGTATACGCATCACCCCATCGATGATCGCTTCTGGTCTTGGAGGACATCCAGGAACGTATACGTCAACTGGCACAACCTGGTCAATTCCCTGCAGCACGCTGTATGTATCGAAAATCCCACCGCTCGAGGCGCAGGCGCCAACGGCTATTACCCATCGGGGCTCCGCCATTTGTAAGTACACCTGTTTTACAACGGGACCCATTTTCTTTGAAATGGTGCCAATAACCATCAACAGGTCGCATTGTCTTGGGGAGAATCCTACTCTCTCGGAGCCGAATCTTGCGAGGTCATAATGAGAACCCATGGTTGCCATGAATTCGATACCGCAGCAGGATGTTGCGAAAGGAAGCGGCCATATGGAATTCTTTCGCGCGAGCCCGATCACTTTGCCGAATGACGTTGAGAAGAATCCTTCGCCAGGGTAACCATCCGGCATTTCTGCAATGCTAATGTCGCCCTCAAGAGGCTTCACGTTTAAATTATATGATACAGGACGACCCATAGTTTCTAAAATTTGAATGCGAGCCTGGTGGCTCATGATCACCTCAGTCTTCCCATTTCAATGCGCCTTTTTTGATGATATAAATAAACCCGCACAGGAAAAAACCGACAAACATCAGCACAGCCCAAAAACCGCTCCAACCAAGTTCACGAAAGTTGACGGCGTAGGGATAAAAGAATATGACTTCAACATCGAAAAGCACGAATAATATGGCAGTCAGAAAATATTTGATCGCCATCGGCTGGCGTGCATCTCCGTGAGATTCGATACCGCTGGCAAAGACCTGTAGCTTATCCGCCGTTTTCCTTTTGGGACCGAGTAAATGAGTCAAAATCAGTAGAAAAACGAGAAGCCCTACGGCGAAAATTACCTGTATTGCGATTGGCAGGTAAGAGCCGGAATCAGACGCGGAGAGGTTGGCTTGGAGTAAATAGATCATAGTTTTTCACCCAATGGGCAAAAATAAGGCAGGCATTGCAAATTACCTTAGAAATTCTGAGCGGTAAGTAGTTATGCGGATGGCTAATGAAAAAACCCACCGTGGGGTGGGTTGATTGAGTTGATTAAGTTGAGTGGTTGATTGGTTTGACCAACGAGGCAAACAAGCAACCATTCAACTCCAAACAACTAAACTGTATTTTTCTGCTTCACTGCCACCTTCCCCGACGCGCCTTGCTTCGGCTGTGGTGCACCACGCGGGTTGGTTGGTTTCGTCCTGGACTTTTCTAATTGATCCTTGATAGGTTTCAGGCTTTCGTTTGTAGGATCAAGTGCGATCATACGATTGACATATTCGAGTGCCTTCACCGCATCCTTTGCGTCGTTAGCATAATAGTTTACAAGAAATCCCGCTGCATTCATGAGCTGCTTCTTAAACTTCACTGAATCCTTTTGTGCAAACTCGATCAGGCTTAATGCGTCGGGTACTGCAATGCTATCTTTCTTTACCGTATCAACTGCGCGACTATTATTAAACACCCACTCGTATCCATAAACTTCTGCAGGGAATTTAGCCTTAACCTGTACGAAAATGTCGCGTGATTTTACATAGTTACCGGCAAAGTAGTATGACAGGCCAGCACCAAACATATCAGTGAGTGTTGGATTCGGCTTGAGGTCGAGAAGCATTTGCTGCAACTGGCTCTCTTTGTCGTACTGCTTCCTTGCCTTGAAGAATGCGGCCCCTTTTTTCACCAGGTCGATTCGGTTTTCGAGGATCGTGTCAGCCTTTACACCTTCGAGGTAGCTATTGAATACCACATCTTCCTGGCCCGGTACAGCTGAATAGATATCGGCTCTGATACGATAGTGTACTGCAGATATCTCATCAGGTTTGGCCTTTGTGAAATATTGATCAATGTATTGCTTGGCACCGAGTGTATCAGCTTTCGCCAGGTGAGCATCCGCAAGGAGGATATAACTTCTTGCCTTTGTCTGATCGCCAGACTTACTCATGATCGACTTGGAAAGGTTGATAGCTTCGTCGTATTTCTTTTCGGCCCAGAGTGTCTGTGCAATGAAGTGTTCCGCCTGTGGATCCGGGTCGGAGTTAGCGATATACTTTGCGGCCATATCCTTGGCAGCAGTAAAGTCAAGACGACCTAGTTTGTAATAATACAGATCGTAGTAAGCCGGTGCATACCTGGCATCCTTTGCGAGTGCATCATTCAAATATTTTTCGAACAATTCCCAGTTCTTCTGTGATTCAAACAACTTTGCAAGCCTGTAATATGGCGGTGCGAAATTCGGATTTACTGCGATGGCTTTGTTATAATTTTCGAAAGCCTTGCCACCACCTTCACCGGGTCTTGCTTCGCGATAGGCATTACCCATGTTAAGAAATATCTCGGCATTCTTATCATCACGGGCAACGGCGGCTTCCAATTTTTCTACCGCATAGTTAATGTCGCCCTTCTTCTCTTTGTCATTATAAGTATTCACAATGGCGCGTCCTACTGCATTTAGAATAGCGGGATCATCGCCTTTTTTACCACGAGTCATAGTTATCGCAGCTTCGAAACGCTGGCGAGCTTCATTAGGTTTGTTCTCCAACAGTTCTACCTGCCCCATGCCCACGATGAGCAACGGCGCATTGGCGCTTGCCATTAGTGCCTTTGAATAAACATTGCGCGCGCCGGCTATATCCTCGGCGCCTATTAAGGCCTGGCCAAGCCAGTATGTTGCATCAATATTATTCGGGTTAGCAGCAAGCAGTTTTTCAAATGTTGCCTTCGCTCCCTTGTATCGCTCCGCGTAGATGTCATTTACACCATCCTGAAGCGACTGTGCCTGTACAACCGTCCCCGACAATACACCGGCAACCAAGAATGTCATTAATAATTTCTTCATTGTATGTTCACTTTTTAGGAGTTGTAAATATAATTTAGTTTATCATTCAATTTCTCAACTTGGCTTCCCTCAGTACAAAGTCTTTTATAGCGGGAGACAAATAAGCTCGTCTAAAAATCAACTGTCCTTTGTCACTTACGAGAAAGTCAGCAAAGCCGGTTCCAAGTCCCATGTGCCTTTCTTTCAGTGTATATACCAAATCACGTACCATAGGATAGAACTTAGCCGAAATATTAACTTGATACGGCAATACAAAACCCCCGGGGTTGTTCGTGCTCTCCAAATAGGCGATTTTAACTTTTCGTAAGAAATCCGTCTGCATGCTATCTTCTTTGTTTCCAATCCAGCTTACCCCAATAAAGCCAACAGCAGTTGGGTTTTTCGCTACAAAATCCAGAACGCCCTCACTAGAGCGTGCCGCCATGACCTTGGGAGAAAGTGAATCGTGTTTCAATATAGAATCGACGATAAAACGTACCGTACTGGTTGCCTTAACTCCGTCAAATACAGGGATTAAATTTTTATTAAACTTACCTGTGAGTAGTTTTACCAGTTCTTCCATGGTGAACAGTGAATCTGCTGATTGTGGGTGAACTATCACTGCGATAGCATCTCGTGCCACCGTACGTTTAACAGCCGCAATACCCAGCGAATCGCTGATCAATCGCTCTTCCGATGGGGTGAAGCCACGGGTGGCTATCACCATCCGTATAGAATCAACCAGGAAATCTCTTAGGCACTCCGCCTCCGGTTTGTAATGGACAATGATCTTCGTACCAGGTGTATTGGATTCATACACTTTTACCTGTTCATCGATCACTGGTTTGAATGACTCATCCGCACTGATATGAATAGTTCCTTTATCCCAGGTATCTGGCCACGTTGTTCGGTTCTGTTCATAGTTAGAACAGCCCATCATTAACGCGAGCAGGGGCATGATCATGAGCAACGAAACCTTTATCGAACCATTATTCCATGATCTCATTGAAAATAATTTTTCTTATACCCTCTGTAGATGCGCCATGCGCCGTAGATGATGCAGATACCACCAAATATCTTATCCATGTAGTTGGGAGGAAAGCTTTCGTTGACCTCCAGTTTGACTCGGTCGCGAAGAAAAAAGAATAACCCAAGCAGGAAAATGACGACACCCATAGCGTAATCCATGATCGCCCTCATGGACGAGACCTGTTTACGCCTTTTCTTTTCATATTCTTCAAGCATGTATCCGGTTTTCAAGGGTAGCAAATTATTGATTTTTTAATGAAGATGCTTTAATTGAGGAAATCCATAGCGCGGGGAGGCGAGTGGCGAGTAGCTAGTGGCTAGTGGGGATTGGGTCGTTTACTTTTGTGATTTCATTGCCATTTCGAGGAGGGCGAGTGGCTAGTAGCTAGACGCTAGTGGCTAGTGGGATTGGGTCGTTTACGTTTGTAAATGCCATTCTTTTGCGAAGACCCGATTCCTAATTACCGCTTACTTCCGTAATTGAAAGACTAATCGACCTAATCCCCACTTGCCACTCGCCACTTCCTACTTGCCAGTAATTGCAAGACTAATCGACCTAAGCCCCACTAGCCACTACCCACTAGCCACTCGCCAACTTCGTCAACCACTAACTCCCGCGTGGAAGCTGGGCCGCATCCTATTATCTTTGCCATCATGAAAATCTTAATGGTCTGCCTCGGAAATATCTGCCGCAGCCCACTGGCGGAAGGGATCCTGCAGGAAAGGGCATTTAAGGCGGGTTTGAACTGGAGCGTGGAGAGCGCCGGCACCAACAGCTACCATACAGGTGACCCACCTCATCACTTATCACAAAAGGTGGCCAGGTTAAATGGAATCGATATCTGTAGCCAACGCGCACGCAGGTTTGTGGCCGCCGATTTCGATAATTACGATAAAATCTATGCACTCGCAGGTGATGTGATGGATGAAATAAGGCGGATCGCGAAGAACAAGTTTGATGCTTCCAAGGTCGACCTGCTCATGAACGAATTATACCCGGGCCGTGACATGGACGTGCCCGATCCCTGGTATGGCGAGGAGCCAGGCTATCACGATGTATATAAAATGATCGACAGGGTTTGCGAAAAGATCATTGAAAATGCGACAGCGAATCGAGCCAGCACCGGCAATGTAGAGGCAACTCAAAACTTGAAATAACCTAGATAGATGGCTAAATTAAAAGCGGGCATTCCACAAGGAACCAGGGACTTCGGCGCCGACGTGGTTCGCAAGCGTAATTATATCTTCCAGACTATCCGGGATGTGTTTGAGTTATATGGCTTCCAGCCGCTGGAAACTCCTGCGATGGAAAACCTGGAAACGCTCACGGGCAAGTATGGAGAAGAGGGTGATAAGCTGATTTTCAAGATCCTGAACAATGGCCTGGACAATCCCGAGAAAGAGCCCCTGGTACGTGCCGAGTTTGACAAACTGTTGAAGGGCAAAACCTCCTCCGGCATCACAGAACGGGCACTGAAATTCGATCTTACCATTCCTTTCGCACGGTACGTAGCCATGAACCATGCCCAGCTGGTATTTCCGTTTAAGCGATACCAGGTGCAGCCAGTATGGAGGGCGGACAGGCCACAAAAAGGTCGATACCGCGAGTTTTACCAGTGTGATGCCGATGTAGTGGGTAGCAGGTCCTTGCTTAACGAGGTGGAACTGGCCACCATATATGCGACGGTCTTCGCAAGATTGGGAATCGACGTGGAGTTGAAAATCAATCACCGAAAACTCCTGACAGCCCTTGCTGAGCAGTGCGGGGGATTGGAACGCATGACTGATATAACGGTTGCCATCGATAAGCTAGATAAGATCGGGCTCGACAAAGTGAAGGCCGACCTGGTGCAGAAGGGGTTGAACGATAAACAGGTAATGCTGGTAGAGTCCTACCTCGGTATCGACGGATCGAATGAGGAGAAAATTTCTAAAGTGAGGGACCTCCTAGGAAATAACGAGTCGGCGCAGACGGCCATTGAAGAAATAAAATACCTTCTTTCCTACCTGGTGCCGACGAATATTGGGGAAAAGTCTGTCCCACTGTCGGTAGATTTCTCGCTGGCGCGTGGCCTGAATTACTATACAGGAATTATTTTCGAGGTAAAGGCAAATGGCGTTCAGATGGGAAGCATTGGCGGTGGTGGAAGGTATGATGATCTCACCGGCCTGTTTGGCGTCCCGGATATTCCTGGTGTAGGGATCTCCTTCGGCGTGGACCGCATCTACGACGTGATGGAGGAGTTAAAACTATTCCCCGCCGAAGTGCATGCCGGGACGCAGGTTTTGTTGTTTAACCTGGGGGAAAATGAGAGCAAAGCCGCCTTCTCTGTAATGCAACGTCTCCGGAGTCGTAACATCCGCTGTGAGTTATACCACGAAGCGGTAAAATTCGACAAGCAGTTTAAATATGCAGAAAAGAAAAACATACCTTACGCCCTCCTTATTGGAAGCAAGGAAATCGAAGAAAAGACGGGCGTTCTGAAGGATATGAGGAAGGGGGAGCAGAGGACTTTAACGCTGGATGAACTTGAGGGGTTTGGGTTTCTTTGAGGCGAGAGACTGGAGGCGGGAGGCGAGAGACTGGAGGCGAGAGGCGAGAGGTTGAAACTTCGAAAGATCAAAAGACTGTTCAAAAACCAGACTGGTCTTCCGGACTTGCGGACTTTCAGACTTCCGGACTTTTCGTCTCGAATACTTAAATGGACCATCAATTACACTAATTATAAACGCAAAAAACAAATCACCAATGAGACGTAATTCACTCCTTATCCTACCTGCCTTAGCCCTCCTGTTTGCCGCTTGTGGCAAGAAGGCCGGCAACTCAGGATTGCTTGTTCCAAAAGATGCCAACATTGTCGTACACATCAACAGCAGCTCCCTCACTTCGAAGTTGAGCTGGGACGAAATCAGGCAGACCAATTGGTTCAAAGAAATGTCTAACAAAACAACCGATTCAACCGCCCAACAACTGCTTGCCGACCCCGGTAAGTCAGGGATCGATACTAAGGCCGACCTGGTTTTCTTTATGAGAAAGCAGGGAGCCGGAAATTACATGGTATTCCAGGGTAAACTGAAGAGTGCATCCGATTTCGAAAAACTTCTTGTGCAGATCCATAAGGACAAGCCCCGTGAAGTAAAGAAAGACGGCGACTTCAGCTATATGGCTGCAGACGAGAAGGGCGTTGTGCTTTGGAACAAATCAAACTTCGCTTATGTAGCGAATGCAGAAACTCCCGATATGGGCAATAAGTTTCAGCCGGGCACAGGAACCCCACATGCGTTCCTGGATGATAGTCTTCGCATCTTCGGGCAGCAGGCTTTGACCTTGAAGAGTTCCGACAACCTCGATGCTGACAGCCGATTTGCGGACCTGGTTAAAGACGGAAGCGATGTACACATCTGGACAAACATGTCTGGCTACGCTGGCAACATGGGCGGCATGATGTCGATGATGAAACTTAATCTTCTTACTGATGGAAATGTTTCTGCCATATCGGTGAATTTCGATAACGGCAAGATCAGTGCAAAGTCGAAATCATACTACAATGAAGAGATGAGCAAGCTTCTTGCTAATCATAAGCCGGAGAACATCAGTGCGGAGATGATCAACCGCATCCCGTCTAGCAATGTCGTAGGTGTGATCGCCTTCAATTATCCTCCAAAGGGATTGCAGGAACTGCTTCGTGTGCTTGGTGTAGATGGTATCGCCAACGGATTTTTGGCAGATATGAACTATAGCATCGAAGAATTCGTGAAAGCAAACAAGGGAGATGTTTTGTTGGCAGTAACGGACCTGACGATGATGGCAAAGCAGGATACTATTAGCTATGGACCGGGCACTAAGCCATATGTTTACTCGGCAACCAAGCCTGATCTGAAGATTTTATTTGCTGCATCCGTAAATGATAAGGCCGCGTTCGAAAAACTCATTACGCTTGCATGGCAGGCTACCAAGGGTATGACAGATAAGATGCCTCCTATCAGCTACAAGCTGGAGAACAACTGGTTCGCGGCAAGCAACTCGCAGGAGCATACTGACAAATTCCTCGCTGGTGGAAATAGCAACCTTCCCTTCGTTAGCAAGATTACCGGTCACCCAATGGGCATGTACCTCGACCTGAATAAGCTCATCACAAGCATGGGTGGGCCAAGTGTTGCAAATTCCACCGATAGTACAGCGAAGGCGTCATATGATCTCACGATCAAGATGTGGAAAGACGTAGTGGCTTCAGGTGGTGAATACAAAGACAAATCGGTTTCCTTCGATATGGAAGTGAACCTGGTTGATCAAAATACAAACAGCCTGAAACAACTAAACCAGTACTTCGATAAACTATCCGTTTACCAGGCAGAGAAGAAGAAGAAATTCGCAGGATCCGATATGCCTGTCGAAGAAATGAAGGAGGTTCCACCCGTAGTGGCTCCCCAGTGATCCTTCGACGATAAATAATTTATTAAGCCCGGCTCAGTATTTGAACGATATGAGCCGGGCTTTTAAAACGGATCAACTTTATGCAATTATCGATACGGCAACTTTTACCTACCTATTTTGATAAAAAGGTTACCGAGACTTCAGAGATATGGGGGAAAGACCTTGTTTTCAACAAAGGTGATCTGATCAAGATCGTGGCCCCTTCCGGGAGCGGAAAATCTTCACTCATCAATTTCCTCTACGGCCTTCGTACAGATTACAATGGCAACATACTATACGACGACAAGGATCTAGGAAAGTTTTCCCTGGAAATTCTTTCGAAATACCGCAAAGACCACATCAGCATCGTGTTCCAGGACCTTCGGCTGTTCGAAGACCAGACGGTGAGGGAGAACCTCGAGATAAAGAGACAGCTCAATCCCTATCATCCTCCGGAGAAGATCACAGAGATGACGGGCCGCCTCGGGATAGGCAGCAAGCTTGAATCGCGTTGTGGCACCTGCTCATATGGAGAGCAACAACGTATTGCAATCGTTCGATCGCTCCTTCAGCCTTTCGATATTTTATTATTGGATGAACCATTCAGTCACCTCGACAATAAAAACTCCGAGAAGGCGATGGAATTGATGCTTGAAGAGGCGAGGCTGAGAAATGCCACGATCATCTTCGCCGACCTCGAACGCATCGATTATTTTCCATTTACAAGATTGTATCATTTATAAAAACTGAACGGTGGCCCTATCATTCAAACCCATACGACCTTTATTACAGACAGGAACCAATTCCTGGTCGCGGTGGTTCTCATACATCGGTTTGGGAATTGGTGTGTTGCTGTTGCTTTGTTCAGTGCAGATGTACATCAACATTCAACGCCTGTTGAAAGAAGGAAACATTCGGAAGGATGGGTATGATTTCGTTTCAATCACCAAAACAGTCACGAATGCGACAATGGGTAGGCCTGAGCAAAATCTATTTACGCAGACGGACATCGAAGAAATAAAGACGCAACCATTTCTTGAAGATGTAGCGCCACTGCTTGCCAACCAATTCAGGGTTAAACTGAGCGCTGGCGAGGTGCTCCCATTTAGTACGGACCTCTTTCTCGAATCACTCGACGATGCATTCATCGACACAGTGCCTCCATCGTTTACATGGCAGCCGGGTCAGATGAACCTGCCAATCATTCTCTCTTCAGATTTTTTCGAGATCTATAATGTCTTCGCACCCGGCCAGGACCTTCCGCAGGTTTCGAAGGAAACCGCCTCGGGTATTCCTGTAGTGATCACTTGCGAGGGCAACGGTCAGCAACAATCATTCTCCGGCAGGATTGTCGCTTTTAGTGACAGGGTCAATTCTGTACTAGTTCCCATCAACTTCCTCGATTGGGCTAATAAGACCTTCGGCACGCCTAAACAACTTGAAGCAGCACGTCTGTTCATAAAGACAAAAGATGCAAATGCCCCGGACCTGATCCAATTCCTTGATCAGAAGAATTATAAGGTCAATCGCGACAAAACAATACTTGGGCGAAACAAAATTCTTATCCAGAGCATTTTCAGTGGACTTGGCATCTTCGGTCTGCTAGTGGTAATTCTTGCGTTGATGTTATTTTCATTCTATCTACAACTCGTCATTGCGCGGAGCAAGGATAATCTTCGATTGTTGTTGATGCTGGGCTATTCTCCGGGTTGGCTGAGTACGAATGTGTCGAGACGTTTCATCCCGGTCTATATTATGATCGTGATAGTAGCACTTGGATTAACGCAGCTCATGCATTGGGCTTTTCATCATTATGCCATGTATGACCGTCCGGAGTTATCATCATTCGTACACTGGAGTGTTGTGGTGATAGCAGTAGCGCTTATTGGGTTGTCGTTGTTTACGAACTACCGATTAGTCAAAAATCTTCTTTACAAATTGCATTAGGATACTTAGCTAGTGGCTAGTGGGAAGTGGCTAGTGGGATGGGGTCGTCTCAATTTGTAAATCCTATTCGTTCTCGAGAACCTAATTCGCGAATGAGTCAAACTCTCGTTACTATGGGCTACTACCAATTTGGCCGAACAGGAAAAGAAATTATAAATTCAAACGACCCCATCCCACTAGCCACTTCCTACTAGCTACTAGCCTCTAGCTACTAACTAGCGAGATTTTCATAAAGAACAGCCGCTCCCTGCCCCACCCCCACACACATCGTAGCCAGGCCATATTTTCCTTTGCTTCTTTTCAATTCATGCAACAACGTAGCCGAGATGCGGACACCGCTGCATCCAAGAGGATGACCTATTGCAATCGCCCCACCATTCACATTGACCTTGTTGATGTCGAGGTTGAGATCCCGAACGCAGGCAATAGATTGCGAAGCGAACGCTTCATTCAATTCAATCAAATCCAGTTGCTCGATCTTCACTCCTGCTCTCGCTAACGCTTTTTGAGTTGCGGGAACTGGTCCTATTCCCATGATTGCTGGATCAACTCCAGCTACCGCCATTGATACCACTCGTGCCATCGGCTTCAGTCCATATTTATTTACCGCCTCCTCACTCGCCAACAACATTGCAGCGGCTCCATCATTGATGCCGGCCGCATTTCCCGCAGTCACCGTTCCATCTTTGCTGAAAGCAGGCTTTAGCGAAGCCAATTTCTCCAGTGTGCTTTGTCTCGGGTGTTCATCTATTTCAAAAAGTGACTGCTTGCCTTGTTGCTCCAACATCACTGGTGCCATCTCACTCACCCATTTTCCTGCCGCGAGCGCCTGGAAGTATTTCTGCTGCGAAGACATCGCAAAGATGTCCTGCTCTTCCCTCGATATGTTCCACTGCTTCGCTACATTCTCGGCCGTCTCACCCATACTATATGGATGATACATTTCTGCGAGACGCTTGTTTGTAAACCTCCATCCAAGCGTTGTATCGTAAATCTCCGGAGTGCGTTGAAAGGGGGCTTGTGCCTTTGGCATTACGAACGGTGCACGTGTCATGCTCTCTACTCCACCGGCGATGATCAACTCCGCATCACCCACCATGACCTGTCGTGCGGCATCCATGATCGCCTGGAGACCGGAGGCACAGAGTCGGTTGACAGTATTTCCTGCTACCGATACGGGAAGTCCAGCGAGCAGCGCCGCCATCCTCGCCACATTTCGATTGTCTTCCCCAGCCTGGTTAGCTGCGCCAGCGATCACATCTTCGATATCACTTACCTCGATTGCGGGATTTCTCTGCCATAGCGATCTGATCACATGGGCTAACAGATCATCGGGCCGGATTGAACTCAACGCTCCTCCATACCTACCTACCGGGGTTCTAACTACATCTATTACGTACGCGGTTCGCATAAAAAAAATTATTGGCAAAAGTACGGAAGAAGAGACGTTAGGCGGGAGTTCGGAGGCATTAGGCGGGCGGCGTCCGTCGAAGCGTAGCGAAGGCGGGAGATCGGAGGCATTAGGCGGGCTATGTCCGCCGAAGCTTAGCGATGGCGGGAGATCGGAGGCATTAGGCGGGCTGCGTCCGCCGAAGCATAGCGAAGGCGGGAGATCGGAGGCATTAGGCGGGCTGTGTCCGCCGAAGCGTAGCGAAGGCGAGATGCAAGGTCGAGTGCGAGTAACAGGGGGACACTCACTATTCACCACTCCCTATTCACTATTTCGTACCTTCGCGCCTCGATGAAAGAGTCCAAGAACATACGGGAGTTGAATCTCAAGGAGTTAGAGGAGTATTTTGAGAACATGAACGAGAAGAAGTTTCGTGCGAAGCAGGTCTACGAATGGCTCTGGCAGAAGCAGGCAATGAGTTTTGGGGATATGACCAACCTGAGCAAAGAACTGCGTCAGAAACTGGGTTCTGAATTCACCCTCCCCGCACTACAGATAGACACCACGCAACATAGCGAAGATGGCACACTGAAAAGTCGATTCCGTACCTGGGATGGTCACCTGGTGGAGGGTGTTTTGATTCCGACCGCCTCACGACAGACGGCCTGTGTCTCCTCGCAGATCGGATGCTCACTCAGCTGCAAGTTTTGTGCTACTGGATATATTGAAAGGAAAAGAAATCTTCATTTCGACGAGATCTACGACGAAGTAGTACTGATCAACCAGCAATCAGAAAAAACGCTTGGAAAGAAATTAAGCAACATCGTCTTCATGGGAATGGGCGAGCCGCTGCTCAACTATAAAAACGTATTACGTTCGATCGATCGCATCACTTCCGTCGATGGGCTGGCGATGAGCCCGAAGCGGATCACGGTATCGACCGCAGGAGTAGCAAAAGGCATCAGGCAACTTGGAGACGACCGTGTCAAGTTCAAGTTGGCGCTTTCCCTCCATGCCGCCAATGATGCGAAGCGACATGAGATCATGCCCATCAACGATACCAACAATATCCAGTCGTTGATAGATGCGCTGAATCATTTTTACAAACAAACGAAGAGCGAGATCACTTTTGAATATATCCTCTTCAAGAACTTCAACGACTCGTTTAAGGATGCTGATGAACTCATAAAGATCTATCGCCAGGTTCCGGCCGACCTCGTGAATATCATCGAATACAACCCGATTGAATTCGCCAGGTTTGAGAAACCCGATGAAGAGAAGGTGGAGGCATTCATAAATTATTTATCGAAGAACAGGGTAAACGCCCGTCTCCGTAGAAGCCGCGGCAAAGACATTGACGCCGCTTGTGGTCAGTTAGCCAACAAGGATAACCACTAATACTGGATTTCATCTATACATAACAGCCTCTCATCGGTATACGCTACTTCCATTAAACTCTGGGGCTCTCCGGCAGTCTCATAGCCGTTCAATAATCTTTAACAAATTGGGGCGGAGGTTAAACTACTCATCCGGCATCTAATTAAAAAAAAACAAGAAACTATGAAAAAAATATTTGTGACAGCATTAGGAATGATGTTGATGGTAGCTGCGGTTGATGCGCAGGATGTGCCAACAAATCGCAAGCATGATGGCGTTAAGAAAGAAGGTAGCCGCGGAAGACATCATGACGGAGGAATGGATAAATTAAACCTCAGCGACGATCAAAAGGCTAAAGTGAAAGCTTTGAATGAAGAGCATCGCAAGCAAATGTCAGACCTGAAGAAACAGGACAACATCACAGTAAAGGAATCGAAGGAAAAAATGGAATCACTTCGCAAGGATCACCATGCAAAGTTCCAATCAGTCCTTACATCTGAGCAAAAAGCGCAGTTGGAGAAGAATAAGGATGCCCGTCGCGAAAAAGGCATGAGCAGGGATAAGGATCAGGGACAGCGCATGAAGCAGGAATTGAACCTTTCCGCAGATCAATCAGCTAAGCTTGATGCAAGCAGGAAAGAAATGTCTGAGAAAATGAAGGCCGTTCGTGCCGACAATTCTCTCACCGATGAGCAGAAGAAGGAAAAAGCACGTGGTTTGAAGAAAACACAGATGGAAAGCATGAAGAGCATCCTTACTGAAGAGCAATTACAGAAAATGAAGGAAGGTAAGAAACACCGCCGCGGTTCGAAAACGGGCGTTTAACCTCATATTTCGAATTTGAAAAGCCCTGGCCAATGCCGGGGCTTTTTTGTTACCTTCGCGGCTCACTACTGTTGTAAAACAGCAAACAAACTTCATGAAAAAGAAATCACCAAGTCACTTCGACAAGTTCACGAAACGGAAAAGCAACGCTGCGATCAAGGAGCAATTCAAACAAGAGAAAAGAAAGGTAAAGAAGGAAAGAGAGGAATACTTCGATAAGAAGAAGGCGGAGGCGCGTGCGTTAAACAAACGAACCCCAACGGGTCCAAGAACTCCGGATACGGAAAGCAAACAATCCCCATCGAGCAGCAGGCAATCTCCCGTGCACACGAGACCGGTCGTGACTGAGCAAATGCCTTTGAATAAATTCATCGCGCATTCAGGGTTAAGCGGAAGAAGAGAAGCGGCTGAGATTGTGAAGAAAGGTCTCGTGAAAGTCAACAATGAAGTGGTAACGGAGCCGGGACATAAGGTAACAGCTACGGACGAGATCAAGGTGAATGGAAAAAAAATCTTCCTCGCAAAAAACCTGGTGTACATCCTGCTCAACAAACCCAAGGATTATATTACTACTACAGATGATCCGCAAAACAGGAAAACGGTTTTGGATATCATTGGTCGCGCCACGAAAGAACGAGTATATCCTGTTGGAAGGTTAGATCGTAACACTTCGGGACTGCTCTTATTGACTAACGATGGTGAACTGGCGCAGAAGCTAACTCATCCGAAGAACGAGATCAAGAAGGTATATGCCGTCACTCTTAACAAGCCTCTCGAGAAGAAAGACTTTGAACAGATATTGCAGGGGGTAGTATTGGAAGATGGACTCGCCAGCGTTGATGTGCTTGCCTATGCCGACATGAAGGATAAGACCCAGATTGGCGTAGAGATTCATAGTGGTCGTAACCGGATTGTACGTCGCATATTCGAGCATCTCGGCTATGATGTGAGAAATCTCGACCGCGTCATCTTCGCTGGGCTTACGAAAAAGAATATTGAAAGGGGTAAATGGCGCTTCCTGACGGAAAAGGAAGTGAGGGACCTGAAACATTTCAGTAAAGGCAAGTAAATGAAACTTACAGATCTCGTCATCTCCGAAACCGACGAACATATTGCGCTCAATAAACCTTCCGGTCTACTATCGATCCCCGATCGCGAAGGAAAGGAAATTTCGCTGAAGGCTTTATTGCAGGAGAAATATGATCATATTTTCACTGTACATCGACTCGACAGGGACACGAGTGGCGTCATCGTGTTCGCCAAAAACGAAGCGATACATAAACACCTTTCCCGCCAGTTCGAAGAAAGGTTTACCGAAAAGATCTATGTGGGCATGGTCGTGGGTTCACCCCCTAATAAAAGTGGAACAATCAATGCGCCGATTGCAGAGAATATGATCAAGCGTGGAGTGATGTTGATTCACCAGCGTGGAAAGGAATCCATTACCGACTACGAGGTATTAGAGGACTTCGGCCTATATTCCTGGATGCAATTCCGGATACATACCGGTCGCACACACCAGATCCGCGTTCACATGCAATCGGTGGGACACCCGCTTGTTTGCGATGTTACTTATGGAGATGGGAAGCCGGTCTTACTTTCTTCTTTAAAACATAAGAAATTCAAATTATCACGCAACGAACTCGATGAGCGCCCGCTCATGAATCGTCTCGCTCTCCATGCGGCAAGACTAAGTATCGATCTACCTTCGGGTGAAAGATTGGTGTTGGAGGCGACGTTGCCGAGGGATATGAATGCGTTGTTGCAGCAAGTGCGGAAGTGGGGGAAGAAGTAAGTTGATTAAGTTGAATGGGTTGATTGAGTATGCAGAAACTAGTCAACTCAATCAACCCATTCAACTCAATCAACTCCTTAATTCTTATTTTCCACAGCCATTTCCAATTCCAACTCTTCCAGCGACCTGCCTTTCGTCTCCGGTACACTCGTAACCACCCAAATCAACTGCAACACCATCATGGCCGCGAAGAAGGCGAAGATGACCCAGGGACGGTCGCGCAGGATACCGTTTGCACTATCGAGGAATACGGGTGTGAGAAGGGTGATCAATGCGGCGAATACCCAGTGAACGCTCGCACCGAATGATTGTCCGAGAGCTCGGACACGATTGGGAAATATCTCGGCTATAAATACCCATATCACAGCGCCCTGCCCAATGGCATGCGAGGCTACGAACAGTAAGAGGAAAGACAATAAAATCTCCGGACTCGCTTGTGTATAGAAGCACCAGGCCACCATGCCTAAACTGATGATATAACCGAATGAACCAATCACGAGCAGCTTCTTCCTTCCAGCCCGGTCGATGAGATACAAACCCACGAAAGTGAAGAGGAGGTTCACGAACCCGATAGCTATCGAGTTAAATAACGAGTCCTTTGCTGCGAGCCCTGCCTTCTCGAGGATCTCGGGAGCATAGTAGAGAATGAAATTAATTCCCGACATCTGGTTGAAGAAAGCAATGAGAAAAGCGAGTAAGATGGAACGCTTGTATGCGCTACTGAAGAAATCTTTTTTGATCCCGGTTGCGAGGTCACTATTGCCTGCCATGATCCGCTTGATCTCCGCCTGCACATCTGACATCCCTGTTTGCTCAAGTATTTTGGCCGCTGCTGCGGTATCGTTCTTTACCGTGATCAACCACCTTGGACTCTCGGGCAGGCCGACTACCATGATCGTGTATAAAAGTGATGGTATCGCGGATACACCGAGCATCCATCGCCAGTCGTTAGCCCCATCGAAGCCTTTCAGCAAATAATTTGAGAAGAAGGCAATAAGGATACCGAATACGATATTGAATTGGTACATCGCAACGAGTCTTCCTCTTGTACGCGAGGTGGCGATCTCGGAGATGTAAGTAGGAACGACAACTGACGAGACGCCGATGCCAACGCCACCGAGGAACCTGAAAAATGAAAAGGTATAAGGATCGGGTGCGAGTGCTGTACCAACAGCAGAAAGCGTATATAAAATACCTATCCAGAATAGTACCTTCTTCCGGCCATACTTTTCTGTCGGTATACCGCCGAACAATGCGCCGGCTACGGTTCCCCACAAAGCCATCGACATGATAAAGAATCCATGAAAGAGGGGAGATGTATTCCAGAGTTCCTTAATTGGTAAGTTGGCGCCCGATATCACCACTGTATCAAAACCAAAAAGAAAACCAGCAAGCGCGGCCACGACGGACCATTGGAGGAGTTTGGTATTTTTCATAATGAGTGGAAGATAGGAAAATTGGCGCCTCGCTCTCGCTCTGTTTCTCGCCCTGTTTCTGTTTCCTGTTTCTGTTTTCTGTTTTCTGTTCCTGTTTCTGTTCCTGTTCCTACTCTCACCTCACTCGAGAAACAGAAACAGGAACAGAAAACAGAAACAGGGCGAGAGCGAGAAACAGAGCGAGAGCGAGGGCCGACCCTAGCTACTTAACTTATCAAGCGCCTGAACAATATCCCCTAAAATATCACCTACATGCTCCAACCCCACCGAAATCCTTATCAGACCCGGGGTAATCCCTACTTCCTTCCGCTCGGCTTCGGTAAGCTTGGAGTGGGTAGTAGAGGCGGGATGCGAGGCAATGCTCCTGCTATCGCCAAGGTTGTTGGTCATCGAGAGCATTTTTAATTCATTGAGGAACTTACGCCCGCTGTCGACACCACCCTTCAATTCGAACGTCACTATTCCTCCCCCATTGCTCATTTGTTTCTTAGCGATTTCATATTGAGGATGGTCTTCGAGGAAGGGATATTTTACCCAGCTTACCTGCGCGTGCTTTTTTAATTCCCTGGCGATCTTGAGCGCATTCTCCGCGTGCCTGTCCATCCGCACGAAGAGTGTCTCGAGACTTTTGGTTAGCACCCATGCATTGAAGGGGCTAAGCGATGGACCGGTATTTCGTATGAAGAGATACAGTGGGTTGATTAATTCTTTTCTTCCTACTACTACTCCGCCTAACACACGTCCCTGGCCATCGATGAATTTCGTAGCGGAATGAAGTACGAGGTCTGCGCCATGCCTTATCGGTTGCTGCACGGCAGGTGTAGCAAAACAATTATCTACGACGAACAGGATGTTATGCTTTTTACAAAGGGCAGAGATGGCTTCGATGTCGATGATGTCGAGCCCAGGATTACTCGGCGACTCTACATAGAGCATCTTCGTATTGGGTTTGATCAATGAAGCGATCTCTGCGGGATCACTCATGTTGAAGTAAGAACTTTCTATTCCCCATTTTGGAAGATACTTGGTAAGTATGGTGTGTGTAGAACCGAAAACAGCGGAAGCGGAAATGATGTGATCACCTTTACCCAGGAAGGTCATGAACGTACCGAAGATAGCGGCCATGCCTGTTCCTGTTGCGATGCCATCCTCTGCTCCCTCGAGTGCTGCCATCTTGGAAATGAACTCATCTACTGTCGGATTAGAAAATCGTGAGTAAATATTGACATCAAGTGAATCATCGGCAAAAGCGGCGGCCATTTCTTCGGCCGACTCATAGGTGAAGCTGCTCGTTAAGAATAGAGGAGTGGCGTGTTCCTTCTGGTCAGTCTGCGGGGTCTGGATACGAATCGCTTTTGTTTCCGGGCGTTGCATTCTCTCTATCATTTTGATGGACTGCGAAGGTAGGGAACGTTTAACGTTTAAGGTTTAAGGTTTAACGTTAGCACCCTGGATAGAGAAAATTCTTCAGAAAAACGAACAACTGTTATTACGAAATTGAAGATGTTTCAGGAGGAAAATGATTATCCCGCTTTAAGAACGTTAAACGTTAAACCCTTAAACGTTAAACGTCTCCCGCCCTACTGATGATTCCCTTCGAAGTATTATACAGATCATACCAATCCTGGTTGTCAAGCTCCACTTTGAAAGCGGCTACGATATTTCGTATGCGCTGCTCGCTTAAGGTTCCAATGAGTGGCAGAGCGCCTAACTTGATGAGCCAGGCTACGGCGATTGCCTCCACGTTAGCTCCATACTTCTTGCCCAATTCCCCGAGTTTGTAGTGAACACGCACCGCGAGTTCATCCGTACCGTTTTCGATCCGACCACCGGCGAGTGGAGATGAAGCGAGTGGCCGCATGTATCTCTGCTTTATATAATCGAGCTGACCGTTGTCCAGCGCGGTGGTATTAAGTATGTTTAGTTCGATATGGTTCGTGACGATCGGCACCCGGAGGTAAGAAGTTAGCAACTGGTGTTGAAATACGGAGAAATTGATTACGCCGATATTGCGGATTTTTCCGGCGCTTCGCATGCGCTCGAGGGTCAGAGCAGTCTCCTCGAGGTTGGATAGCGGATCGAGTTGTTCGAGAAGAAAGATATCGATATGATCCGTTCCCAGGTTTTTCAGTGAGTTTTCAATGCTCGTCACGATATGGTTTGCAGATGTATCGTAGTGCCTGATACGTATATCTGGACGGTTCTTATGCGGAACGTTCAGGCCACACTTCGTGAACAACACGATATCGTCTCTCTTGAAGGATCGCTGTTTCATCACCTGGCCAAAGAGTTCTTCGCATTGATATCCACCGTATCGGTCAGCATGGTCAAAGGTGTTGATGCCAACTTCGAGACAGTGGTTGATCATCTTCTCCATGGCGGCGGCGCCGGTTGCACCAGTATCCTCCCATCTCCAGAATCCATAGATAGCGGGGGAGACTTTGGGGCCCGAATCACTTAGATAGATTTTGTCCATAATGTTTTTTAGTTTGTTGGGAATCGGGAATTGGGAATCGGGCCTGCCTGCCGAAGCTTTGCGTAGGCAGGAATCGGTCTCAAAGTTCGTAAAGTCTTTACAATCAGTAAGGCCCGATTCCCAATTACCGATACCCGATTCCAGACCACTAATGTTTTTTCCTTAAATCAAAACTCTGCGCATAGAACACTCGTGCCACATGCGTACTTCGATACCGGTTGCCGGCAGCTAATTGTTGAAACACGTTCATGTATCCAAATTGCAGGTTGTTATTTGCATTTATATGGTAGTTGAATCCAAGGAAAAATCGATTTTGATCAAAATAATTGTTGACGATTTGCTTTCCGAAGTTGACATGCACCTCATCATTCACTACAAACGAAAGCGTCTTTGGCGCGAATCTTTTCTTATTGAGTGCGAACTGGGAGAAGAAATTATACCGTAGCCGGAAGCTGAAATTATATCCTTCTGCCAGATTATCATCGTCGAGGATCTTTCGGCGCCAGCGTTCCTCCAGCCTGAACCATTGCATCACTCGCACCCGTGGATACTTGTTATGCCATTGAAACTGTTGCCACGTGCGATGCTCCGGCTGCGAGATATTTTTATGAGCATCCGCGGGAAAATGATTTACATATGCGTAGCCGGCAGTGATCTTGGCATCGTCGGTGAGATAATACGTCAACCCAAGGCGAACAATTGACTGTGAAAAATTAGTAAAGAAATCCTCCTTCGTTCTAAGATGAATATCCGCCCAGCCTCCCCATTTATCGCTAAACCGCGTCTGGTTGAAATAGGCCACCCATACCTGCTGCACTGACTCAGTATGTTTGACCTGCGCGTTTACAACAAAATTGAAGCAAAGCAGGAAGATGAAGGCGATACGAATTGAAAGGTTAGTCATAGAAGCAAAAATAGGGAGATGTGAGTTGTCAGCGGTGAGTCGCAGTGAGTAGTGAGTGGTCAATGGTGAGTAGAGTCTGTGAATGGAAATGTTTGATCGATCTCGCGCCGTCCACTCACTATTGACCACTGACCACTCACATCACCTTGTCAGCCCCTCCAACGTAATCGCCGCATAATACAACGCGCCAATGGTTGGACCCCCTGCGTACTGGATATGACGGTTATTTAAAATATTGGTGCCGCCTAGCTTGATTGTTGACTTGGCCGATGGTACACGAAAGGTGACCTGTGCATCGATATTATGGATAGCCGCTACCGCTCCCGTTACGAGTGGACTTTCCCACAGGAACGTATCCTGCCATTTCCAAACGATATTGAATCCGATATTCTTCGTGATAGCACGATTGCCGAACGACAGGTTAGATGTCCATTCAGGTGTATTGAAACCTGTCACGAATAGATCCGGTGTCTCATTTCCTTTGATCCCGTTGTAGTTGAGGTTACCCGATATGGTGAAGGTCTTATAAAAATTATAAGTAATGCCGAGCGAGGAACCGTAACTGGTGTACTTATTACGCGCGTTGGTGTACACACGATACCGATCTTGTCCTTTGCTAGCGGCATTCCCACCACTTGCGTTGGTGGCGTCCCTGTTCCTATCGATCATCGAGATCACCGCAGCATCCGATCCTACGATCTCATCTTTCGGAACATATACCTGTACCTGGCCAAGGAAGCCGTCGTAGATATTGATGTATGCATCAAAGTCGAAGAATACTTTATTGTCCAACACAACACTCTTATAACCGATCTCAAAGGAGTTGATTCCTTCGGGGCGGCCGTCCGGGAGATTGGCAACCTTTAGCAAACTCCTGTTTGCGAGGGCAGCTGAATCGGAGTTTCCTCCGGCCCTGACGGCAGCGTTGAATGCCGCGACCGAAGGCTGGGTGTAGCTGTTTTCGCGGAAGCCCAGTCCCTCGTTGATAACTGGCAGGATGCCTACACGCTTCACTCGACCGTTGTTCACATAAGATAGCGCTTCGAACAACGCGGGGAATCGGAATCCCTGTTGGAACGTGAGACGAAAATTATGTTTTTGCTGAAGGGTGTAGACAGCCGCTAACCTGGGTGTTAGCTTCGCACTGAATTCGGGGTTGTAGTCGGCCCTTAACGATCCTGTTAATTTCAATTTGTCATCAAACAGCTTCTTCGCGACCTGTGCAAACCCGCCGACTTTCTTGTAATAGGTATTATCACCAAAGCTTCCGTCCTTGAGTTCTGTATTACGATCAGCAATGGGTCGCGTGAAGTCAACGAAATTATTACCGTCCGGAATCAATTCATATACCCTGAAGTCAGCACCGACAAGGAGGTCGAATACTTTCACTTTGTCACTGAGATTCCATTGTCCCTCGACATGATATAGATTACTTTTTTGAACCAACGCTGCGCCTCCGGTGATCGGGGCATTCGGGATGCTTGAAGACCGTATGTCCCAGTTGTTGATCTTCCTGATAGAATCCTTCACGATGTTGAATCGCGTCGTACCGGGTTCTACCCTGCTTGCGTCTGCCTGTTGACGTGCATAGGCGGTCGCCGCTGCCAGGTTAGCTGAAGTGAGTGATCCGCCGTTGGCCGTGGCATAAGCATTCAGTGCTGTCTTGTACTTCGCATTCCAGGCATTCGCGCTTCCACCAGTATACAGGTCGAGATTGTCGGCCAATGGCTTCACGTTGTATGAATCACCTGAATTCTCCTGTGATACATAAGCTTTCACAGTAAATGACTTTCCCTTCAATTCCACCTGGTGGTTTTGTACTATGACATTATCCAGTTTCACTTTATTACCCCGCTGGAATACACCATCCATCTTCCCGATTCGATAAGTATAGGAGACTTCAAGATTAGGATTGAATTTATAATGCAATGCAGCATCGAACTTCAGGTTATCTACTTTCGGATCTACAAGGTCTTTCTCCCAGTATCCCGTACGCGCAACCGTAAGCGTCCTGTTGGTTATTCCGTCGATGGTAAGACCAGTCACCGATACAGTGTTGCTTAACTGGAGCGCGTCATCTCCATATTTGTTCCACCCATCGAAGGCGGCATTGTTGACGCCGTCTAGGGCGGTATAACTGGGGTTAGCCGTATTTCTATTATTCGGATTCTGATCGATCCTCGTATTGGAGATCCAATCTATGGCGCGCAGGTAACTCGCGTTGACCTTGAAAGCGAATTTATCCTTAAATGAATGGGCATAGCGAATAGCAGTCTCGGTTAGAATACTTGGATCATGGTCCTTTCCATCCACGTGATTGACACCTGTACGTTGGAAGAAACTAAGTCCCTGGTGTGTCCATGGACTGCGTGTAAGCAGATTTGCCATCCCATTGATTGCATTCATTCCATATAGAGCGGAAGCGGCGCCCGGGGTGACTTCAATGCTTTGAATATCGAGCTCTGTCGGACCGATCGCATTTCCCAGAGGAACACCTAATGTTGCCGCCTGCATGTCGATGCCATCAACCAGTTGCATGAAGCGGAAGTTATTTGGGATATTGAACCCGCGCGTATTCGGAACTTTGAATGTTATGGAAGAAGTCGTCAACTGGAGACCTTTCACGTTGCCTAAGGCATCGTAGAAGGAAGCTGCCGGCGTTTCCTTGAATGAACGGATGTCGAGTTTATCGATCGCCACTGGAGATTTTAATAAACTCTCTTGCACCCTGCTTGCAGTTACCACTACATCACTCCCAAGAACAGTCTGGGTGACAAGTGCGATCTGTAAGTTTGAACCAAGACTTCTGACCTCTAACTCCTGGGCCTCGAAACCGATTGAACTAACTACTAATGTAAAAGGCAGTTTGGATTTCGTCCGCAAAACGAAATTACCCTCTGAATTAGTAACCGTACCCGAAGAGCCGCCTTTCACCTGCACGCTGACATCAGGAAGAGGTTGTTGCCTCTCACGGTCAGTAATTCGACCCGATATCTCAATGATCGTATTGTCCTGGGCATTTAGGCCTTTTAAGATACATGTGAGAAGCGTTGCGAAGAGAAATAACTTTTTCATTTCTGTTTTTCAATTATGGTTTTGACAATAGAATTCCCTGGCAGTCTTTACTACCTTTTTTGAACATATGGCTAAGCTTTTAATGGATTAGTGGCAACATCGTTGCATGGAATTACCCATTCGATGATGCGAGAGAATAAAATGATTACTGATCATACAATGGTTATTAGATAAACCAGGTTTATGAAGTCAAAAATAGGAGAAAAGAATTACCCTACCAACTTTATAGACTTTTATTTACAAAATTTGTATGCCCCTGTTGGCCGATGTGAATGGTGAATAGTGAGTGGTGGCTTGATATCGTAAAGTTTTTCCCCATCGCGCCGTCTACTCACCATTCACTACTCACCATTCACTGCGAGCAATTATCCAAGGGTCTTCACTAGTATGCGAATACTCCACGCCACCACTATCACTCCTAATAATATGAATGATGCTTTGCGGGGCAACTTTCCATTCAACTTGGCGGCCATCGGTGCGGCTACGAGGCCGCCGATAACTAGTGCGAGGATGACCTGCCAATGCTGAACACCGATGAGAGTAAAGAAGGTAAAGGCGCTCGCAAGTGTCACGAAGAACTCGGTAAGACTTACTGATCCTACCACGTATTTAGGCGTTCGACCCTTTGTAATGAGTGTGGAAGTAACGATCGGTCCCCAACCACCGCCGCCGAATGAATCGAGGAAGCCGCCGAATCCCGCCAGCAATCCGTACCGCTTGAATTTCTTCTTGGCAGTCATGGAGCGGAAGGCGGAGATGAATATTTTAATCCCTAGTATCAGGGTGTATGCCGCCATGATGGGACGGATATAGCGTATGTGCGTCTCTCCGAACTTTACGAGAAGGATGGCGCCGAGCACTGCACCGATCACACCAGGGATGAGGAGAGCCTTAAACATCTTTTTATTTACGTTACCGAATTTATAATGGCTATAGCCAGAGGCGCCGCTGGCAAACATCTCGGCAGTATGGATGCTTCCGCTTATCGCGGCAGGGCTGACATTTGCTGACATCAACACAATTGCGCTCGTAACCCCGTATCCCATGCTCGTAGCCCCATCTACCATCTGTGCAAGGAAACCCGCGAGTACAAACCAATGAAAATTGCTGTCAAGTGTACTATACCAGGTCTTCGCATCACTCGCCATCTGATTCAATGGGAGGTAGGAAAAAATAAAATGCCCGATAAGCATAAGTCCAAATCCTATCAATGAATAGCTCGCGATCTTTCTCCAACGCTGCTCACCGGAAACATTATCCTTCTCAACCAACACCTTGGTGATATCATTGAGCCTTTTTACTTTGGAATCGAAGTTACCGTTGAGCTTGTTGCGCACTTTGTGCAGGTTCTCAATCACGTCATCCAGTTCGCCAGGTAATGCCTCGTGCAATACTTCACGAATCCTCTTCGCGACGGTTGGTGACTTTCCATTAGTGGAAATGGCAATCTTCAGATTTCCTTTCTGTACAATGCTTCCAAGATAAAAATCACAGAGATCGGGAGTATCGGCCACATTTACCAGAATACCTAACTCTTTCGCCTGCGCCTTGATGTTTTCATGTAGTCCCTTGTCATCACTCGCAAGGATGATGAGTTGTTTATCCTCCAGGTCAGAGGCCTGGAATCTTCTTTGCACCAACTGGCAGGATGGATGTTTAAAAACTAAACGCCTCACTTCGTCCCTGATCTCAGGTGCGACCACAATGATCTTTGCCTCCGGTGAATTCGATAAGAGTGAATGCAATTTTTCCAAGCCCACATTTCCTGCGCCTACCAATAGGATGTTCAGCTGATCCAGTTTTAGGAAAACCGGGTACAACCGGTTCTTCATTTCTACCGAACCGTTCGCCGATGCTATTGTATTATCCGTATTGCTATCCATTAGTTGATGTTGTCTTTAAATAACTACGTTATTGATCCAATCCTTCGCATGCCGTGAGGCATAGGAAATAATTATGTCCGCGCCGCTGCGTTGGAGTGAAGCCCACACCTCGATGTGTGCAGCCTCGCGGTCCAGCAAGCCCTTCTCTGCTAGCGCTTCCACGCCAGCATACTCACCACTGACATGATAGGCTGCAATGGGTTTCAATGTTTGTTGATTAAGCCGGGAAATAATATCCGTATATAGCGTTGCCGGCTTTACCATGAGAATGTCTGCTCCTTCTCTCTCATCCCTCAAAGCGCTGGCAATTGCATCGTTGCTATTGAATGGTGAAACCTGGTAGGTCTTGCGGTTCTGTAAACCATTCGTATTAGGAGAGGAATGACAAGCGTCCCGGAATGGACCGTAAAATTGCGAACTGAACTTTGCTGCATAGCTCATAATGCTTACCTCCTCAAAACCGAGTGCATCGAGCTTGCTCCTGATCGCCCCGATTCGTCCATCCATCATATCGCTCGGTGCAATGCAATCCGCCCCCGCGTTGGCGAGCGTCGCCGCGTAGTGACTCAGCACTTCCACCGACCTACTATTAAGCAATCTCGAGTGGTCCTCGTTGAGGATCCCACAATGACCGTGAGTGGTGTAACTACAAAGGCACACATCCGCGGCAATCCAGACATCATTGCCGAAGGACTGTTTGATCCTCGTGAGTGCCTTTTGCGCAAAAGAGAAATCAAAATCACTTTCCTTCTTTCGTGCAGGCACCGGGAACAGCAGAAACTTGTTAACTCCATTCCTGGCATCCTGCTCAATACGATACAACAACGAATCGATCGTATCTGCCTCTACACCATTCAGGCCATCTATCTTTCTTGGTGAATCAATGGCCTCATCCACGAATAGTGGTTGTATAAAGCTCTTGTAAGAGAGCTTAACGGAGGCGGTCAGTTCCCGAATCTGGGAACCCGTTCTCAGGCGACGCTGCGTGAGCGGGAAGAAATTTGTCTCCATTGCTGAAAGGCTTTGATGTTTGGAAATACTACCGGCTCAATTCCTGCCGCCCGAAGCAGCTCAGCCGTCTCTCCATAAGGACAGGCATGAATTGCATTCTCTTTTATCTGGTCTTTATATTGTTCATACTGGCGAAAGCTTGTCCAGAACAAGACATCGGCATTCCTGATCATGCCGACAATTTCCGGTGATTGTTTTTCAATAAAGTCATAAGTGCCATACACCTTCCACCCCTTCGTCGCCCAACCATGTACAGATTGCGTGTTCGTGATCAAAGCAACATTTTCCCTGTTTATGTTGAACAATGGCATACTCCAGGGTTGAACCAACGATTCCAATCCAAATGCATCGGCGCAACCTTCGACCCATATCCCCTTCTTCGCCAATTCAAACCACGTCTTCGTACCCGCTGCCCAAACTTTCTTACTCCTGAGTTGGTCCAATAGGCCTGCTCTCCTGATGGCTTTATAATTTGCCACATAGACGATGGATTCTTCGATGGAGGAATGATCGTCCTGGAATTCATAGTCGAAGAACTTCCCCATGTATTCGGTACTCGTGAAAAGATTCTTATTGCCGAAGTCAAGCGATGGTAATCCCGACCAGTGACTGAATGATTCTCCCACTTCATTGGTGCCTGCCGCATATACCGAGCGATTTGCGCCATAATTAAGACTCGTCACACCAAATCGTTGGATACAACCTGCTCCATAGCGCGAGGCAGTTTTCTTTTCATCAATGCAATCCTTCTCCAGTTTTGCCTCATTGATTGCATTGAGCACCATAATTGCTATTTCATTTGATGGTATTGCTTCGGCTACGATGGCGCCCTGGCATGGCGCCGGCACACACTCGATCAGAGGAAGTAGCATTAAGAGTTTATCGTGCAACAGGCTTCTAATTGTCGCCGCGTCGGCATCGCTTCTCAACAATCGATTCAGGCCGGCGGTGGCGAGAATAATACCATCATACTCACCTTCGTCAAGCTTCCTCAACCGGGTATCCACGTTTCCGCGTATGCTTTTCGTTGTTATTATAAAATTATTATCCTGCGGAAGGGCCTTTTGTAAAAACCCAATCGCCATCTCTTCCCTTCTCGGTGAGCACGTACCGATAATCAACTTATCTCCATTCTTGATCTTTTCTTTCGCATTTGACCGGAAGATGGCAATATCCCGTGCATCATCGCGATCGACGACGGCGAAAGTATTTGAGCCGAAAAAATGTGCGCTGCTCATGTCTTTCAATGAATGGACCGCTATGTCTGCCTCCCCTGTTGATAACGATTCGAATATTTCCTCCGTGAAAAAATCACTTCCCTCCAGGGTATGCAGGGGCACATCACGGTTGGTATCACCACGACTGCTACGCGCGATGACTTCAACTTCCATTCCGGGATATGCCGCTTCAATCTTCCGTTGCACTATTTCCAACTGCAGAAGCGAAAGCCGGGAATTCCGTCCTATGATCCTGATTTTTTCCATTTAATATCTTCCCAAGGCTAAATGCCAGGTGATTAATATGTTTTAATTGGTGACTCGCCGTGATGATGATCCGCAAACACTCTTCCCCTTTTGGTACAGTGGGATGATTGATTGGCTGCAAATAAATTCCCTGCTGATGAAGCAGGTCATTAGCTACCTGCCTGCATCGTGTAGCATCGCCAACAGGTACACTGGTAATGTGCGACTCATTATGAGTGAACACGACACCGTTTTGCCTGAGCCCGTCGCGCAACAGGTTCACATTCCTGTGTAGGTCTTGTCTCCACACAGGATTCTGCCTGATGAGTTGTATGCTCTTGTTAGCCGCACTACATACTGCGGGTGGTAGTGACGTCGTAAAGATGAACCCACTGCCATAACTCCTGATGAAGTCAATGATAGTTGACTTTGCTGCAATATATCCACCGAAAACGCCTATCGCTTTCGATAGTGTACCATTCAATATGTCGATCCCATCCTGGATTCCCTCCTGCTCGAAAAGGCCAGCGCCGTTTTCACCATACAGTCCCACTGCATGCACTTCATCTACGTAGGTGAGAGCGTTGTATAATTTAGCGATCTCAAGTATCTTCTTCACCGGAGCGATCGTTCCAGATATGGAATAGACCGATTCGAACACCACTAGTCTAGGACGTCCCGGTTCCAGCGACTGTAGAATCTCTTCCAGGTGCGCCGGGTCATTATGCCTGAAAATTCTTTTCTCATTGCCTGCGGCTCTTATGCCTTCAATGATCGAAGCATGGTTGCGGGCATCCGAGATGAAGATCAGATCGGGTATTTGCCTTCCCAATGTCTGTAGCGTAGTCACATTTGCCTGGTAGGCCCCATTGAAGAGCAACGCTGCTTCTTTACCATGCCAGTTCGCCAGCGTACGTTCAAGTTCCTTATGGTGAATCGTCGTTCCAGAAATGTTTCTTGTTCCACTGCTTGCCGTCCCGCTACGATGAGTGACGAATCCAAGTTTTGCAATGACCTCTTCCCTAGTGCTCATGCAGAGGTAATCATTGCTACACCAATTGACCGCTGATCTTTGTATTCCTTCATCATTAGTATAGTAAAATGAAGGAAAGTGCTGCGCACTCTTGTTCACCTCCAGGAAATACCTGTAGGAGCCGTTATCCCTTAACTGCTGTAACTTCTGCTCAAAATATTGATCGTACAAAAACATCTATACTATTTTTTGCCTGATAACAAAATCGCCGAAAGTCTCATCCGTATTCTTATCTCGACTATACGAACCAAACAGTGAGTCCAGTTCCTGTAGTATCTGATCCTCTCCCAGGCTATCCCTGTATTTAATATTAAGTCGCTCCCCTACCCTGTCTCCACCAATATGAAGGTTATATTGACCATATGCAGTTCCTATCAATCCAATTTCCGCAGCTGGTGAACGGCCGCATCCATTCGGGCAACCCGTCATTCGCAATGTGATCTCGTCTTTATCCAAGGAATACTTCGAAAGAATGGGTTCAATCTTATCGATGAGCGTTGGCAAGTACCGTTGTGCCTCCGCGAGTGCGAGCGGGCAGGTATTGAAGGCAACACATGCAATCGCATTTTTCCTCAAGACACCCGCGGAATCAGTATGCGCATTGATGCCAAACTTGTTCAGCAGTATCTCAATCTCTTCTTTATTCGAAGGACTGATATCACTCAGGATTACATTCTGGTTACCTGTAAAACGGAAATTGATCTTACCGGTCTTAGCGATCTCGAGCAGGCCCGTCTTCAACGGCACCTTCTTATCGTCGAGCACGCGACCATTCTCTACGAACACTGTGTAATGCCAATTGCCACTACTGCTCTGCCCCCAGCCATAGTGATCTTTCCTCTCAGTGAAAGCATAGGCCCTCGGCGCCTCCAACTTGAATCCGCATCTCTTTTCCAGTTCAGCTTTGAATCCAGGGATGCCCATCCTGTCAATCGTATACTTCAGGCGAGCCAGCTTCCTGTCGCTCCGATTCCCGTTGTCACGTTGAATCGTCATGATCTCGTAGACGGCTTTCAACACATTAGCCTCGCCGGAAACGAAACCAAGGATCGTCGCGAGACGGGGATACGTGCTGGGATTTCCATGAGTGGCGCTCAGTCCACCACCCGCTGCTATGTTGAATCCTTTCAGTTCATTGTTCTCGATGATGGCGATAAGTCCGACATCATTCGTCAATACATCCACGTCGTTATTAGGAGGAATGACTAGTCCAATCTTGAATTTTCTTGGCAGATAACGATCCTGGTACAGTGGATCTTCCTCGCTCTTCTCCGCGATCTGCTCCTCATCCAGCCAGATATCATAATATGCGCGTGTTTTAGGAAGGGCCAACTGGCTTATTTTCCCCGCGTAACTAAATACCTCTGCATGCAATGGCGATTCGTTAGGATGAGCGCTGCATGTCACATTACGGTTTACATCGCCGCAGGCCGCTATCGAATCCAGGTGTAGTGTATTAAACGACTGTATCGTTGGCTTTATGTCCGACTTGATGATGCCGTGTAGTTGAACGGTTTGACGGGTGGTGATCTTGATCGTACCTGTCGAATGCTCACCTGCGATATGATGCAATCCAATCCATTGCTCGGGTGTGAGAAATCCACCAGGCAGGCGTAACCGGATCATATATGAATACAACCATTCCAATTTCTTCGCGGTACGCTCCTCGCGACGATCCCGATCGTCCTGCTGGTATAATCCGTGAAACTTGATTAAGGACTGGTCGTCTTCATGCAGGGCACCAGTGATATCATCCTTGAGACTCTCTTTCAGAGTGCCCCGAAGACCATCACTCGATGTCTTGATGCGTTCTACGGGTGATAAATTATTTTTTTCAGTCATTGTTGCGTATTAAATAATGAGCGAGTCACAGAGCGGGAGCGAGGGTGCACACTCACTCCAGCATCCAGTATCCAGCATCCAGTATCCCGCCTCCAGTCTCCCGCCTCCATCCTCCCGCCTCCATCCTCCCGCCTCCAGTATCCCGCCTCCAGTCTCCCGCCTCCATCCTCCCGCCTCCAGTCTCCCGCCTCTCAATAAACGTCCTTCTCATACCTCCCCCCCTTCTTCATTTGATCCAGGTACTGCTTTGCTTCTTCCGGAGATCTCTTACCCTCGACACTGATAATTTGTAATAACGTATCCTCTACATCCTTGCTCATGGGGTCCTTTGTTCCACTGATGAATACCGACGCGCCTTTATCTATCCATTGAAACAACTCCGCACTGTTTTCTAGCATGCGATGCTGCACATAGATCTTCTCAGCCTGGTCGCGCGAGAAAGCCAGGTTTAGCTTGTTAAGCACACCCATCTGGTGAAAACGCTGTATCTCGGTCTGGTAAAGAAAATCGGATATGAAATGTTGCTCACCGAAGAAGAACCAGTTTCTACCATTCGCACCCGTGGCATCACGCTCCGCGAGGAAAGATCGGAATGGTGCAACACCTGTACCGGGGCCTATCATGATCACATCTTTCTCAGCTGATGGAAGTTTAAAATGTTTGTCCTTATGCACGTAAAAATGAATGGCAGAATTGACTGGCTGGTCACCTAGGAATTCGCTACAGAGTCCATAACGTTGTTCGTCCTGCGCAAGGAAGCGATCCCGTGCCACAGTGATATGGACTTCGTTTTCACCATGGGCAGCCGGAGACGAAGCCACCGAATAAAGCCTTGGGGCAATGGGCATCAAGATTTTTACTACCTCTTCGAATTGCGTCGCATCCTTTACTGGAAAGATTCGAAGAAGATCGACAAGGTCCATCCTGGTATCAGGGATTTCCTGCTGGATGATCGTAGCGTATTTCTTGATCGTGCTGGTAAGGAGATAACAAATGTTGAGGTGTTGTGCGAGCAACTCCCTCACGGTGGAAGTGGCCTTCGAAGTAGCGATTTCTAATGATGAATCGATTCCGGTTAGACTTATGATCTTGTCGACCACGTCTTCCCTGTTGCGCGGAATAATTCCTATCGTGTCGCCCGGTTCATAAGAGATAGGTTCATCTGTTCCGATCTCTATATGGTAAGTTGATTTATTTGAGCCGCGGTCATTAAGGTTGATGTTCGCGAGTATAGTTCCATGATAAATCTTCTTACCCGTCTTCTTTGCCGGTTCCGTTTTCACAACGGGGGACGGTGCGGACTCTTGCTGTGCGGCCGATGCAAGCACTTTTTCAAACCACGTCGCGGCATCACTCTCGTAGTCGACGTCGCATCTCTGCAGCGGAACTACTCTCGAAGCACCAAGCTTCTCGAAGCGAGCGTCTACATCCTCGCCGGTCTTGCAGAACATGGGGTAGGAACTGTCACCGAGAGCGAGAACGCCAAACTTCAGGTGCCCGAGAGAAAGCTCGTTTTCATGAATATAATCGTAAAACTTCTTAGCAGGGATCGGGGGCTCCCCTTCGCCTTGTGTACTGATAACGATAAAAAAATATTCTTCGCGTGCGAGATCGCTGAACCGATATTGACTGAGGTCGGCGAGCTTTGCATTAACTCCCTTCTTCTTGGCTACGGCGGCCAATTGAGTGGCGAGCCGCTGTGCATTGCCTGTCTCCGTGCCAAACACAAGACTGATCTTCTTTGTGCTTGTCGCTTTTACTTCAGCTCCATTCGTATGCCCGTTACCATTCTGGCTCTTTGCAACGATGCCAGAGAGGTATCCATTGATCCATATCAGCTCTTCCTGAGAATAGCCTTCGATTAACGCGTGTAGTTGTTTTAGTCTTGTTTCACCAATCATGAGAGATCATTTGCCATTAATTAATTCGGTGAATACTGATCCTGCCTTATCCGCCTGGAACCAATTAAAGTCGTGGTGAAGCCTAACCACCTCGCCCACGATGATGAGTGAAGGGGAGCTAAATTGCTTTCCAGCGAAGTCAACGCTGCAATCCTTTAAGGTGGTTACATGTACCTTCTGGTGTTGTGTCGTCGCCTGCTCTATCACGGCCATAGGCGTAAGGGGTTTCCTGGAATACCGTAGCAACAATTCCGCAAGGTCCTCGATGTTCTTAGCCGCCATGTAGAAGACCAGCGTATCAGATGTTGATGAAAGACTTTTCCATTTTTCCGAGCTATAGAAATTTGTTGGATTGAACGTGATGAATTGAACCGCCTGCGAAAAACCTCTGGCCGTTAGAGGAATACCGGCATAAGCCGAGGCGCCTGAGGCGGCGGTAATGCCGGGAATGATCTCGAAGGAAAGATTGTGCTGAGACAGTACCTGCAACTCGTCGAGCACGTTGCTGAAGAAAGCAACATCGCCGCCCTTGAGGCGAAGGACTGTTTTGCCGGCGAGTGCATGCTCCACGATCATCGTTGAAATTTCCTGCTGGCTGATCGAAGCATCATTATAGCCCTGCTTCCCTGCAAGAATGATCTCCGCATCCTTTCGAGCATGGGTTTCCACGATCAGTGGGTTGACCAGGCGGTCGGCTATGATCACATCTGCCACGGCGAGGCGCTTCTGCAGCTTCAGCGTGATGAGATCCGGATCACCGGGGCCCGCGCCAGCAAGTATCACATTTGGTTTACTATCGATCATATCATTTATTAATGCAACGAAAAAATTATTGGAACAGTACGGCGGCCACTGTGCTATTGCTCGTCTCGTCGATGAGTACTGCACTTCCATTCACATTGATGTCGGCATAAGAATCATAGACGAGTGGCGACGAAGTCTTAATAGTGGCCCTCACCACTTCATTCAATTTCACCTGTCCTTCCACTTGCTGTTGCTGAAGGCTGTTCACATCGAGCTTATATTCGATTGAACGTACCACCGACCTTACGAGCCTGCTGTTATGCTGGATGTAATATTTGTTGCCTGCCTGGAGGGGCTTCTCGTCTAACCAGCAAAGCAATACCTCGATCTCATTAGCAATAGTTGGCGAGTCATCCGCCTTCACGATGGAATCTCCCCGGCTGATATCAATATCATCGCTGAGTTGGATAACGGCCGCCTGCGGGGCAAACACTTCGTCTACTTCTTCGCCCCCCACCTCGAGCTTGCTGATCGTGGTGAAAATGCCGGCGGGAAGCACCTTCACTGCATCTCCCTTTTTATAAACACCGCTTAGAATTTTGCCTGCATATCCGCGGTAGTCGTGGAGTTCTTCCGTCTGCGGGCGAATCACCAATTGAACCTGGAATCTCGCGTCAGTAAGGTTGATATCGCTGTCAGTTTGTACATCTTCCAGGAACTCGAGCAAGGGCTTGCCGTCGTACCAGTCGATGTTAGAGGAACGATCTACAATATTGTCGCCGTTCAATGCACTAATGGGAATGTAGGTGACATCTTTTAGGCCCAATTGCCTGGCTACCTCGGCGTAATCGATGACAATGTTGTTAAAGACATCCTGCGAATATTCCACCAGGTCCATCTTATTGATTGCAACAACTACGTGGGGTATCTTGAGCAGCGATGCGATGATCGAGTGGCGACGAGTTTGCTCAACCACACCGAGACGCGCATCGATAAGCACGATGATGAGGTTGGCGTTCGAGGCCCCCGTGATCATGTTTCGCGTGTATTGCACGTGTCCAGGTGCATCGGCTATGATGAACTTGCGCTTTGGAGTTGTGAAATAGCGATAGGCCACGTCGATGGTGATCCCTTGCTCGCGCTCGGCGCGTAGGCCGTCGGTAAGAAGGGCGAGATCGACGGAACCATCGGCTCTATTCTTAGTCGATTTCTCCAATGCTTCCATCTGATCGATGAGGATGTTCTTGCTATCATACAATAGCCGCCCGATCAATGTGCTCTTGCCGTCGTCGACGCTACCGGCTGTGATGAAACGTAATAAATCCATGGCTCTATCTCTGTTTATTGTTATTGGTTGATTATCGTGTGAGTGGTCAATGGTGAATAGTGAATGGACTCCGAATGAGTAGTTCAGATCCGACTCGCGGGTTCCACTCACTACTCACTATTCACTATTCACCATTCACCATTCACCATTCACCATTCACTTATTAGAAATACCCGTTCTTCTTCCTATCCTCCATTGCCGCCTCGGTCACCTTATCATCGATACGGGTTTCGCCGCGCTCGCTGATTTTGGTGGAGATGATCTCGCTGATGACTTCATCCAGCGTTGAGGCGTTTGATTCGACGGCTGCCGTACAGGTCATGTCTCCAACTGTTCGATATCTAACCTTCTTGGTGAGTATCACATCCGTTTCGTCCAGTTGTACGAACTCTGACGCTGCCACCAATTGTCCTTCATGTTCGATCACCTGGCGATCGTGCGAGAAGTAAATCGATGGGAGACCAATGTTTTCCTTTCTTATATAATTCCAGATATCCAGTTCAGTCCAATTGCTGATCGGGAATACTCTTACATTCTCTCCCTTCTGTATTCTACCATTATAGATATTCCATAGTTCAGGGCGCTGTAACTTCGGATTCCATTGTCCGAATTCATCACGCACAGAAAAGATCCTCTCCTTCGCGCGTGCCTTCTCTTCATCTCTCCTCGCGCCACCGATGCAGGCATCGAACTTGAATTCCTCGATCGTATCAAGAAGGGTATAAGTCTGCAACCAATTACGGCTGGCGAATTTCCCCCGCGGCTCGGTGAGATTCCTTTGCTTAATGGTGTCCTCTACTTTCCGCACTATGAGCGTTGCACCCACTTCCTTAGCAAGCCAGTCGCGAAACTCCAATGCCTCCGGGAAGTTGTGACCCGTATCGATATGCACGAGCGGAAACGGAATCTTGCCTGGAGCGAACGCCTTGCGGGCGAGATGAACCAACGTGATAGAATCCTTTCCACCACTAAAAAGAAGAGCCGGCTTTTCAAACTGCGCCGCTATTTCCCGGAAGATGTGAATGCTCTCTGATTCCAGTTCACCGAGATAATCCAAATGATATTGACTCATGTTCTACTATTAATTGTCTACTTCGTTAGTAGACTTATTATGCAAAAAAATTTCTATCCTTTTATCGTTACGGTCGTATGCAGTCCACATTCCTTCTGCGATGATTCCCACCACCAGCGACCCGCCCTGGCTGTTTCGCCCGGCTCGATCGCGCGTGTACATGGAGAACATCCAATACTGATATATCCCTTATCATGAAGACGATTGTATGGCACATTATGCTGATGCAGGTATGCAAGCATTTCGTCGTACGACCAGTTGATTAGGGGATTAAATTTGTACAACTGCTTCTCTTCCGACCACTCGATCATCGGCATCTGCTGCCTGTTGTCCGACTGATCGGACCGTAGACCGGTGATCCAGACTTTAGCGCCCGTAAGCGCCCTGTTAAGCGGCTTCACTTTTCTAATGAAGCAGCATTCCTTGCGGTTGTCAACCGATTCATAAAAACTATTGATGCCTTTCGTGTTGACGAAAGTTTCAACGTCACCAGCTTCAGGAAAAAAGACATGCACTGGCTGCTTGTATCTCGCGGTGGTACGATCCAATAGTTCGTAAGTCTCATTAAACAACCTACCCGTATCGATCGTGAAGATCTTCACATCGAGATTATTCTTAAAAATGACATCGGTCAATACCTGGTCTTCCTGTCCAAGCGAGGACGAGAACACCACTCCACCTGGAAATAGTAAGGATACCTTCCTGATGGCGTCGGCCAATGGCGCCGATGTTATTTCTGATATGAGATCTGGGCTAAGCATCATAGATTGGGCTGCGGTGTATATCGCAGGTAAGGCTTAACCACTTTTACTCCCTTTGGAAATTTCTTGATAGCATCTTCGGTAGACACAGCAGGAACTACGATTACGTCTTCACCGGCCTTCCAATCTGCTGGTGTTGCCACACTGTATCCCGCGGTCAATTGCAATGAATCGATCACGCGTATCACTTCCAGGAAATTTCGCCCGGTTGAAGCTGGATAGGTGATGATGAGCTTGACCAGTTTATCGGGACCAATTATGAAAAGCGAACGCACCGTTGCGGTAGCGGATGCATTCGGATGGATCATGTCGTATAATGTGGAGACGGTCCTGTCGGGATCTGCGATCAAAGGAAAATTGACCGTGGTGTTCTGAGTTTCGTTGATGTCTTTTACCCAACCTTCATGTTTATCGATCGGGTCGACGCTTACAGCAAGGACCTTTACATTTCTTTTTGCGAACTCTTCACCAAGAAGAGCGGTCTTGCCCAGCTCCGTCGTGCACACCGGCGTATAGTCAGCGGGGTGAGAAAAAAGAACACCCCATCCGTTTCCAAGGTATTCATACAGGTCTATTTCACCGGAGGTAGTTTGTGCTTTGAAGTTGGGAGCAACATCCCCAAGACGTAATGCCATATATTAGAAAGTTTAAGGGCGAAAGTACTGCAAAACTAACACCCCACCAACTCTATGGACTTAAAAGACTAATAAATTACGCCATCGGTAGAAGATCTCTCAATGTCTTTGTTTCCAATACATTGAGTGTAGCATCGCGAACCTGGATCATGATGTCGTGGAGGCCACAAGCGGCCTCATCACAGTTTTCGCAACGACGGTAGAAGTTGAGGCTCACGCAAGGAAGCATGGCAATGGGGCCGTTGACAATGCGGACTATGGTGGCGACTTTTACCTGTGCCGGGTCCTTTTTCAGGTAGTAGCCTCCGCCTTTTCCCTTCTTGCTCTCGAGGATGTCGGCTTTCTTCAACTCGAGCAATATATTTTCCAAAAACTTCAATGGTACGCGCTTCTTAATGGATATCTCAGAAATGAGGACGGGTCCCTGGTTGTACCTCTCTGTCAGGTAAGCAAGGGCTTTGAAGGCGTATTGGGATTTCTTGGAAAGCATGTTATGGTATGAGTTGCAGTTTATAATCAATGGCAGAATTCTTCCTTAGCATCGCCGATACCCCGCAATATTTTTCCAGCGATAGGTCAATGGCCTTTATCACCTTGTCCTCGTTTGATTTATCTGTACGGATGGAATAGGTAATCAGGATATCCTTGAAGACTTTCGGGTGATCCGTCGTCTGCTCGGCCTCTACTTCGATGGTGAAATCCGAAAACTTAATTCGCATCTTCTCCAGGATATCGAGCACATCGATGGCCGAACAACCCGCTAGTCCTGACAGCAAAAGCGATTTTGGGCCGGGTCCAAGTTGACGGCCGCCATCGATGACGATATGAGATGGGTTACCTTCCTGTTGGCTTTCAAATACCCTGTCCTGCTTCCACTTTGTTATAGTCTTTGTTGAGGTCTTCATATCTATGCTTTTTATCCTGCCGAATATTCTCCAGCGTCCATGATATTTCTTCTACAAAATTATGTTGTCTGACCGGACAATCCTGTTTATCGCAAATCGGGCACTGAAACGGCATACACCCGTCCGCGTGAACGAACATCTCCACAGATTCACCGAACTCTTCTTTAACGATGGCGGAAAGGGCCTCTACCTCTTCGTGTGCCTGTTGCACGTTGAGATACCAGGGAAGTGTGAGATGACAATCGAGGTGCAACACACTCCCGTACTTGATCACCCGCAAATTATGAAGATCGACCCAGTTTTCCCTCCTGCTCCTGTTGAGCAACTCCACCATTTGCCCCAGTATTTTCTCATCGGCCTCGTCCATGATTCCCGCAATCGAGCGTCGAATGATCTTGTACGCGGTGATGATGATCCAGCAACCGAAGACTGCTGCCACGATACTATCGAACCGTTGATAACCGGTTAGAATGATCAGGAGAAGTCCAGCAATGATGCCGATGGTTGAATAGGTATCTGTCTGCAAATGCTTACCGCTCGCCTCCAAAGCAAGTGAATCATTTTTTCGCCCGATTCTTACGCAGATGTAACCCATGATGAAGTTGACAATAGCGGTTGCGCCTATCAGCCAGATGCCGAGATTGAGTTCCCGAAGCGGAACGGGATAGAAATAATGTATCACTGCTTTGTACAGGATGATGACGCCTGCGACTCCAATCAGGGTTCCTTCTACGGCGGCGGACAGAAATTCGGCCTTGCCATGCCCGTAAGGATGATCGATATCGCGTGGCTTAGCTGCCACATATAAACTATACAGTCCAATGAAACCGGCTGCTACATTCACGATGCTTTCCAATGCATCAGTAAGGACAGCCACCGAACGCGTGTAGTAGTACGCAAGGATCTTCGCGGCAAGCAGGAGGATCGAAATGCCGGCGACCCATTTTTGAACGTGCAGATTTTGTGTGGCTGTCTTCAAGCGTCAAAGTAAATCTAAAATGTAGAATCTAGAATGTAAAATGTAAAAGTCAGGTCGGACTTGCTAAAGAATTGCTCTGCAATTGGAAAGTGAAGTTCGATCTGACTTTTACATTTTAGATTTTAGATTCTACATTTTACATTCCTCAGGAGAGTCGATCAAAACGCGTTTGCACATACCCCCAATCAACAACTTTCCACCAATTCGTTATATAATCCGGGCGTTTGTTTTGATAACGCAAATAGTATGCATGTTCCCACACATCGAGGCCGAGGACGGGAAGGCCTTTGATATCGCTCACATCCATCAATGGATTATCCTGGTTAGGAGTAGAACCGATTCGTAGTTTCTTATCTCCATCGATGAACAACCAGGCCCAGCCGCTGCCGAAGCGGTTCTTTCCTGCATCGCCGAATTGTGTTTTGAAACTATCGAATGAATTAAAACTTTGTTCAATCGCCGCTAATAATTTCCCTGCCGGTTTCTCCGTGCTGTTTGGACTCATCGATTTCCAGAAGAGCTCATGGTTGTAATGGCCGCCTGCATTGTTCCTCATCTTGGTCGAGTATTTGGAAATCCGGGTTAGTACGTCCTCGAGCGGTTTGCTGGTATCAACGTTCTCGGCCTTTGCCGCATCTGCCAGATTTGTGGCATAACCCGCGGCGTGCTTGGTATAGTGGATCTCCATCGTCATCGCGTCAATCGCTTTTTCCAATGCACTATAGGAATATGGTAGAGGATCCTGGCCGAATCCCGTCTGGATACCCGTGGCCCCATAGGCGACGCGCGGCGTACCACAAGCTTCCATTAATGTACTACCTGCAGCAAGACTGGCGGTGATTGCAAGCGTAGCTTTTGCCGAACTGGAGAGAAACGACCGGCGTGTTGTATTTTTTTCCATAAATGAATATTTATTGGCGATTTAATAATTAGTCATTGACTGCTTCTTTCCGCTTAGTGAACCGGCGAATCGATATGCCGAGCCTCTTGATGTACCTGTGGTACCATTCTTTATTGAACAACTGCGAATCGCGCATCGCTTTGTAGGTGAGGAAGAGACCTACAGGAACGAGCACAAAGGTAGCAAGCCACATGCCGGTAAATGGTGTAAGCGTATTTTCCTTGGCAAACTTCTCACCCGTGGTGGTGGCGAAGTAAAATATCATGAAAAAGATGATGGCGAAAATGAGAGGAGAACCGAGACCTCCTTTCCGGATAATAGAACCGAGTGGAGCACCGATCAGGAAGAGTACAAGACAGGCGAGCGACAATACAATCTTACGATGCCATTCGATCTTATGCTTACGAAGCGTCTTCTCCCTGTCGTTCATGTTAAGCAGGCTCGATTCCAGCTGTGATCGTAAAGCTATCACCTGGCCAAGCGCCCGATCATGGACGACCTGCCGGGCCGAGTCTGGCAAGAGTTGTTCGTACTTTTTAGCCTTTTTCGTCAGCGCCGAGGTATCAGTGGGCAATTTTCTCTTTCCAAGCGTATCGAAAAAACTGGTAAAGGGCAGACTGGTATAAAGCGTTCGCTCCATCTGCTGATAAAGTCCCGCATTCTCTTTCTCAAAAGAATCGATCGCCTTATCCAGTTGGCGCATGCTGTACATCCGCTCGTTGTTCTTATTAACGCTATCGGGTGTACGACTACTAAACCCTAGCGTACTCAGGTCGAATTGCTTCTTATATTCCTTGAAACCAAGACGGATATAATCCGTTCTAAGGCTGCCATATTTATCGCCTCTCTCTTCGTACCTCCAGCCATCGAGTAGATTGAATTCAAGAAATCGCTTGTCAGAAGATACGGTCATCAGGCCTTTCCTGGCGATGATGAAATTATCCTGGAAGACATCGTTCTTCTCATAGATGATCACATCGCGTATCACGGTATCGTTGGCTTCTTTCTTGCCGATCTTGATGGCAAACCCAGGGATCTTATCGTAAAAAACTCCTTCCTTGAGATCGAATGCGGGTTGTGCCTGCACGATGTCCGCCAGCAATGTTCTCGATTTGAGGTTGGCGACAGGGATGATGTAATTTGAAAACAGGAATGCAACGCCGCAAATGAGAATTGAGATGATGAACAAGGGTCGCATGAACCTTAGCAAAGAAATGCCAGAGGATTTGATAGCCACGAGTTCGAAACTCTCTCCAAGATTTCCGAAGGTCATAAGCGAAGAGAGCAATACGGCCAGGGGTAGCGCAAGGGTAACGAGTACTGAACTCTGGTACCATATAAACTTAAGAACGATGCCGATGCCGAGACCCTTCCCTACGAAATCGTCGATCCATAACCAGAAGAATTGCATCAGTAACACCAAAACGGTGATAAAGAAAGTGGCAATGAAGGGGCCCACGAATGCCTTGATGACGAGCTTATCTAACTTTTTGAACACTTATCTTTAATTATGGATAAAGCAAAAATAAGGCTTTCACCAAAGGAGGCTGATCTTGTATCCAATGCTGACTGGATTTTAACGAAGAATGGTATTTTACTGAAGGCGCGCTATATCCTGGAGGAGGTCCAGGAGAAACAACAACGAATATTTAATTCCATCGCCGGCGTCCCATCTGAGGTTCGCCACATACCGCCCAAGATCTCGAAGGGTGAAAACTATCTCGGGCTACCCTACCTGATTCTTGACTACCCGAGGTATTTCGAACATGACAATTACTTCGCCATCCGAACGATGTTCTGGTGGGGAAACTTCTTCAGCATCACACTACACATGTCCGGCGCGCATAAGGACCGATACCTCCCTTCACTCACGGAATCCTTCGCTGAAATGAAGGAATCGGGTATTTATTTTTGCATCAACGAGGACGAATGGCAGCATCACCTTGGGCCCGACAATTACTTGGCACTCAAAAGCATGGATGACGCTGCATTTGTGAAGCATATGCAGGCAAGGCCATTTATAAAACTTGCACGATCATATCCATTAAAAGAATGGGAGAAGGCGGAAGAAACCCTTGTTGGAGCGTTTCGCCAGATGATAGAATGGCTCGGGTTTAATTCCCTAGACGATGAAAAAGGTCTTTGACCTGGTGACCCCAGAGGAGGCTCTGGTCCTTAATCTCTTTCTTTTCAGCAAAGTCTTTTACAATTAATATGGTCTGGCTTGTAATCTCAGATTTTTCAATCCTGAATTCAAAATACTCTTCCTTGGGTTTATCCAGCCAGTGAAACTTGATGTATTTATCGACTTCACTTTCTAAAACCTCCGCTTTTTCGAAGGTACCATTCCAGCCAAAATAGAATATGTTGTCTCGTTCGTCGACCTTATCTGCGAACCACTCGCCAAGGCCCGCTGGAGTGGAAAGGAATTCGTATAATATGGAGGGGGAACATCTAACCGGAAACTCGAGCGTATATAGTTGCTTACTCATCTTTTCGTATTAAAAAAAACCTCAGTAGTGTGCAATAATAAAAAAATAATGATTTAACCAAGTGTTTTTCCGATTTATTTTTTCGTTTCTGACACATTTGCCATGATATAGAAAATAAATCATATCGGGTAACGTTAAAGAAAAGTAAAGTTTTTTTGGGGGATATTCCCTAAATCGTTTAAATTGCTTTGAAGTCCAATACTTTCTGAAGAAAACCGAACCGTGCTGGGTACTTTTTAAGGGCTAACCTTAACCAAAACTTTTAGAATCTATAACCCTTTAAATAACCCTAATTTAAAACCATACCTATGAGCATGCGCCAACTCAAGATCACGAAATCTATTACCAATCGTGAGTCGCAAAGCCTTGAAAAGTACCTCCAGGAAATCGGCAAAGTAGAGCTGATTACTCCAGAAGAAGAAGTCAAATTAGCCACATTAATCAAGCAAGGATGTCAGAAGTCGCTGGATCGCCTCACAAAGGCTAACCTGCGTTTCGTTGTGTCCGTGGCAAAGCAGTACCAGAACCAGGGTCTTTCCCTTCCCGATCTCATCAACGAAGGCAATCTTGGATTGATCAAGGCCGCCCAGCGTTTCGATGAAACCCGTGGATTCAAATTCATTTCCTACGCAGTTTGGTGGATCCGTCAGAGCATTTTGCAGGCACTTGCAGAACAGTCAAGGATTGTAAGGCTGCCTTTGAACAAGGTAGGTCTTACCAACAGGATCCAAAAGGCTTTTTCACTCCTCGAGCAGCAGTTCGAAAGGGAGCCTTCAGCAGAGGAACTGGCAGAATTGCTGGAAATGGACCTCGAAGAAGTTTCCGCTACGCTAGGCATCTCATCACGCCACGTGAGCATGGACACCCCCCTTTCCGAAGGCGAGGACAACACCCTGCTTGATGTGCTTGAGAATCCAAATGCCGACCGTACGGACGGTGAGCTGGATCACAAGGAATCTCTCAAAACGGAGATCGACCGTTCCCTCAAGACGCTGACCGAAAGGCAGAAAGAAGTCATCTGCTTTTTCTTTGGTATCGGCGTTGATCATCCCATGAGCCTGGAAGACATCGGCGAAAGGTTTAACCTTACTCGCGAGCGCGTCCGCCAGATCAAGGACAAAGCGATCACCAAATTGAGAACTGCCAATCGTTGTAAACTATTAAGAACCTATTTAGGCGCATGATATAATTTATACACTACCTATCTTTGTAATTCTTTTAGAAGTGAGCATCATGATGTTCACTTTTTCTTTTTGGACTAAACTTAAACACACATATCATGTTTTCGTCGCTGCAGGAGAAATTGGAAAGTGCCTTCAAGGGGCTGAAAGGACAAGGCAGAATTACAGAGCTAAATATCGCCACTACCCTCAAAGAGATCCGTCGTGCCCTGGTAGACGCGGATGTCAACTATAAGATCGCCAAGGAGTTTACGGATAAAGTAAAGGACAAAGCGATGGGGGAAAAGGTAATTAATGCCATTAGCCCGGGACAGTTGATGACCAAGATCGTGAAGGATGAGCTGGCGGACCTCATGGGTGGCCAGGAGGCGACGTTCAATTCAAAGGGCAACCCGGCAGTGATTCTGATCGCAGGCCTGCAGGGTAGTGGTAAGACGACATTCAGCGGTAAGCTGGCAAGCTTCCTCAAGACAAAGAAAGGATTGTCGCCATTACTTGTGGCGGCAGATATCTACCGTCCGGCGGCGATGGAACAGTTGAGGGTACTGGGCGAACAGATTGGCGTGGACGTGCACATTGAACTGGAAAGCAAGGATGCTGTGTCGATCGCTCAGAATGCTATCAAGGAAGCGAAAAGTAAGAATAAGAACGTGGTCATTATCGATACCGCGGGCCGACTGGCTATTGATGAGGCGATGATGACTGAAGTAGCGAATATCAACAATGCGGTGAAACCGCAGGAGATCCTGTTTGTTGTAGACAGCATGACCGGGCAGGATGCGGTGAACACCGCGAAGGCCTTTAACGACCGACTGAACTTCACGGGTGTGGTGCTTACGAAACTCGATGGTGATACCCGGGGTGGTGCGGCGCTCTCGATAAAATATACCGTAAACAAGCCCATCAAATTCGTCAGTAGCGGGGAAAAGATGGATACGCTGGATGTGTTTTATCCGGAGCGGATGGCGCAGCGGATCCTGGGGATGGGAGACATCACGACACTCGTTGAAAAGGCGCAGGAGCAATTCGATGAGGAGCAAGCTAAGAAACTCGAAGGAAAGATTCGGAAGAACAAATTTGATTTCGCTGACTTCAAGATGCAATTGGAGCAGATCAAGAAGATGGGAAACATGAAGGATCTTCTTGGAATGATACCGGGGTTAGGAAACAAGATCAAGGACCTCGATGTGAATGAAGATTCATTTAAAGGAATAGAGGCGATCATCAATTCGATGACGCCGGCGGAGCGCTCGGATCCCGACCTGATCGATGGCAATCGTCGCAGGCGAATCGCCCAGGGCGCGGGAAAGGATATCAGTGAGGTCAATGCTTTTATGAAGCAGTTTGAACAGATGCGAGACATGATGAAGGGAATGAATAAGATGGGGATGTTCGGCAAAATGATGCCTGGTATGAAGAGGTAAAACCGTTTAACGTTTAAGGTTTTAACGTTCTTTAAATCGGCCATGTATTTACTCATCAGACATTTTAGATCGCAAAAGCCTGACCGAATTTAAGAACGTTAAACCCTTAAACGTTAAACGATAACCAACTAGGGTTAAAAAAGCGTTTGCTAATTTCCCTTCACCATGTTATCTTCGCTCTCCCGGTATCGACCGGGATTAACAATTATTGTTTAACGCCTTTAAATGTCTATTTAAAATGGCAGCAAAAATCCGACTTCAACGTCATGGGTCAAAGAAGAGACCCTTCTACTTCATCGTAGTCGCCGATTCACGTAGCCCTCGTGACGGCAAATTCATCCAGAAATTAGGTACTTACAACCCACTGACGGTTCCAGCTACAATTCAGCTTGACCGCCAGAAGGCATTGGAATGGTTGAACAAAGGTGCTACACCAACAGACACCGTTCGCCGCATCCTTAGCTTCAAAGGTGTATTGTATCTAAAACACTTGCTCCGTGGTGTGGGGCTTGGACTGTTTGATGAAGCAACTGCGATGGAAAAATTCACTAAATGGAGCGCCGAACATGACGCCCAGGTGAAGAAGCGCCAGGAAGATGCTTACCGCAACAAAAGAGCAAGACGTCCGATGCCAGGTCGCAGACCTGAAAGAAGGACCGAAGGCAGCGGTAGTGAAGGATAAAATGCTATCCGCATCCTGAAATTCTTTAGGCGGCCATTGGTCGCCTTTTTTTTATTTGAAGAGTCTGGGGCGTTTAACGTTTAAGAGTTTAACGTTCTTTAGTTCGAAGATATTTTTGATATAGAGCTTGCATGAATTAGGAGAACTCCAAATGTTTAAGAATGGTCGAGAACAAGAACGTTAAACGTTAAACCCTTAAACGTTAAACGTCTAAATTCGCTGAGATGGAATATTTCAAAATTGGGAAGTTGGTCACCGTAGTTGGTTTAAAGGGTGAGTTATTATTGAAACATACCCTCGGAAAACGTTCTTCACTCAAAGGACTACAGGCAATATTCATCGAGGATAAAAAAGATTCTTTTATTCCATGGTTCGTCGTTGACACAAAAATTAAATCTCCGGAAGAGACCTATATTCTCCTCGACGGAATTGATTCCAGGGAAGCCGCAGCCAAACTTGCACAAAGGGAAGTATGGCTCACCGAACCAGATTTCAAAAGTTTCGCCTCCAAGTCCGCGCCGGTCAGCCTCCTTGGCTATGCCATCATCAACGGAAAAGATCCACTGGGAAATATTCTTGAAGTGATCGAGCAACCGCACCAGATCTTGTGCCGCCTTGATATTGGTGGTAAAGAAGTATTGATTCCCTTACATGAGAGCAGTTTGGAGAAGATCGATCATAAGAAAAAACAGGTACACGTCACGCTACCTGATGGGCTATTGGAAATTTACCTTTAGATTCTTTAACTACTACGAGTGTACGTTGTATTTGTGTAAAATGTCGTTGCTCATGTGCAACCAGGAACCGAAAAGTATCTCCCGTTTTTAACCTGATGAACCGCGAAAGTGAAATGGGAGTTCGTATATGACCGATATCCTTAGACTTTGCCTGTTCGAGTAATTCCAATAATAGTCTTTGTTGCTCAAGGAATGTTTCCATCACGGCCTTCGCATCGAGGTTCGGTGTTGGCCGGTGCTCCTTTGGCGCTTTCATTTTATTCTTCACCTGTCCATCCTCAGCTGGCCGCATGATGCGTGTAAAGTAATCACCCAGCCACCCAGCATGATACCATTCGCGAGACGGGTGGCGTCCCTTTCTCACCGAAGTTTCGAGGGCAGGTAGGTAATAGCGGCCATAACTATTGAGATGCTCCAACACCTGTACCACGCTCCATTTCCCAGTTGCCGGTTGTGTCACTACGTCTGCTTGCCTCTCTGATTGTAAATAACCGGTAGTGAGAATCAGTTGCCTTACGTCGGCCTGCAATTGTTCTACTAGTTCGATGCTCTTCATTTTCATCTTCCTGAATTTTTATCAAAACTACTATGGGCTGTCGAGGCAAATCTTGGTAAATACCATGATTTTGTTCTCATAGTCTTACAGACCCAAGTAGCTTACTGAAATTGGTAGCGTCGATGCCAAGATATGAAGCAAGGTATTTATGAGGAATCAACTGCAGCAGGTGCGGACTTCTTTTTAGCAACGCCTTAAACTTTTCGGTGGCGCTAAAACATTGCAACTCTACCTGGCGTTCCAACACTCCTTTCAGTGCAAAGGATGTGGCCTTGAGTATGAGTTTCTGGATGCCGGGAAACGTGGTCATGAGTTCATCCACCTGGTGATAGGTAGTACGTAGAAACCTGCTCGGCGTGAGTGTCTCAAAAAAATACTTTGTAGGAGTCTGCGTAAGAAACGAATCCGCGATACCCGAGAATGAGGGAGGATAAGTAAACACGACTGTAGCCTCCTCTTCTTTGTTGCCGATATAAAATGAACGTTGAACCCCATCTAGCACATAATACAGATGCCGCTCCGTTTCACCCGCGGTCGTCAGCACCGTTTTCCTTTTACAAGCGAATGGCTGCCAGATAGACGAAAACGCCTGCCACTCCTCCTCGTTCAGCGGATGAACGGGGGTGAGGAATTTGCGCAAGAGTTCAACATCTTCCATTTAGCTCGTTTTAGAGTTTAAGGGTTTAAGAGTTTAAGGGTTTAAAAGTTTAAGAGTTTCTAAGTTAGTAAACACAATTCGATCTCAAACAACTCTTAAACTCTTAAACTCTTAAACCCTTAAACTTTTGAACCCTTAAACTTTTAAACCCGAAAAGACACTCTTCAAAATCGTAATTTTGTCGCCAGTGCCAGAGAGCCAAATCCGCCATATCGCTCATTTCGATCTCGACTCCTTCTTCGTTTCAGTAGAGATCCTCAACAATCCCTCGCTCAAAGGAAAGCCCGTGGCAGTGGGTGGATTTGAAAGAGGTGTTGTAGCCGCGTGTAGTTATGAGGCCCGCAAGTTCGGGATTCACTCAGCGATGCCGATGCGCAAGGCCTTGCAGTTATGTCCCCAGCTCATTGTGACTAATAGTAGCCGGGGTGACTACAGCAAGTATTCGAGATGGGTGACAGACATCATCGCGAATAGGGTTCCGAAGTTTGAGAAGGCGAGCATCGATGAGTTTTATATCGATCTAACTGGCATGGAAAAGTTCTTTGGTGTAAGCAACTACACTCGTGACTTGCGCGAATTGATCAGGAAGGAAACTGGGTTACCGATATCCTGCGGCTTGTCATCTGCCAAGTTCATCAGTAAGATGGCTACGAATGAGGCCAAGCCCAATGGTTTCCTTGAAATTCCACCAGGCAAGGAGAAAGAATTCTTATGGCCGTTGGGGATTGAAAAGATTAACGGTGTCGGTAAGCAAACTGAGCTGCAGTTGAAAAGTTTCGGTTTGTATACGATAGAAGACATTGCTCGTACTCCAGTTGAACTCATGGAGAAATATGTTGGCAGGTGGGGAGAGTCGCTCTGGCAGAAGGCGCAGGGCATCGGCAATGCCGAGGTGGAGACGGACTGGGAACAGAAGAGTATGAGTCATGAAAACACCTTCGACAAGGACTATACGGACATTCCCTTTCTTCATAGCGAACTGGTGAGGCTTACAGAGCGTACAGCCTATTCACTCAGGGAGGACGAGAAGCTGACGGGGTGCATCACGGTGAAGATTCGATATTCAGATTTTGAAACGACGTCGCGGCAGGAAACCATTGACTATACTTCGCTGGACGACACGCTGATCGCGAAGGTGAAAGATCTTTTCGCTAAGAGTTACCAGCAGGGGCGTCCCGTTCGATTATTAGGCGTAAGATTCAGTCAGATGATACCGTTCACCATGCAGATGAGCCTGTTTGAAAACAACCTGGAAAAACTCAACCTGTACAAGGCCGTCGACGATATAAAGGGAAGGTATGGTGCCGGCACCGTCACCCGGGCGGCTGCATTAAGGAATAAGGACGAGGAATGAAAGTAGGCTTCTTCCTATCTTCGTTGACCCGGAGTAGAGCAATATGCAATATGCAATATGCAATATGCAATATGCAATAGGTAATAAGTAATAAGCAGATGTTAAACCTCACATAAATCATTTAACTGATCTACTATGTCAAAAGCTTGGAAAGACTACCAGGAGAAAAACAAGGACCGCTTCCTGGAAGAGATGCTCGACCTGTTGCGCATCCCCTCCGTTAGTGCGAAAAGTGAACATAAAGATGATATGCAGCGTTGCGCCGACGCGGTGAAGAACAGCTTGCTTGCGGCTGGCGCGGATAAAGCTGAGGTTATGCAGACAGACGGACATCCCGTCGTCTACGGAGAAAAGATCATCGACCCATCCAAACCAACGGTGCTGGTATATGGACACTATGATGTACAACCTCCCGAGCCACTCGAGCTATGGCACAGCGGACCTTTCGAGCCCGTCATCAAAGACGGCAAGATCTACGCGCGTGGTTCTGCCGATGATAAAGGACAGTTCTATATGCACGTGAAGGCGCTCGAGATCATGGCTAAGACAAATTCGATGACTACTAATATGAAGTTCCTCATCGAAGGAGAAGAAGAAGTAGGTTCACCCAATCTCGCAAAATTCGTGTCTGCACATAAGGAGCTCCTCAAGACGGATGTCATACTGATCAGCGATAGTTCGCTTTTGAGCATGGAGAATCCGTCGCTCGATATCGGCATGCGCGGATTGTCGTACATACAGGTAGAAGTAACCGGTGCAAACCGCGACCTCCACAGTGGAACCTATGGTGGAGCTGTGGCGAATCCTATCACCATACTCGCGAAGATGATTGCAGGCATACATGATAAGAAGAATCACATTTCTATCCCTGGCTTTTATGACGACGTGGCGGTGCCCACCAAGGAAGAAAGGAAATTATTAAAGAAGGCTCCATACGACGAAGAGGAATATAAGAAAGACCTTGGCGTCGAGGAATTGTGGGGTGAGAAGGGCTTTACAACTTATGAGAGAACAGGTATACGACCTACTCTAGAGATAAATGGTATCTGGGGAGGCTATACGGGAGAAGGTGCGAAGACCGTATTGCCTTCGAAGGCATATGCGAAGATTTCAGCTCGACTTGTTCCCAATCAATCTTCGCATAAGATCACAGAAATACTACTCGATTATTTCAAATCTGTTGCACCGCCTACAGTGACCGTGAAGGCCGAACTCCACCATGGTGGAGAACCCTACATGACACCTATCGATAGCAAAGGTTACCTGGCTGCGGCGAAGGCATTGAAGACGACCTTCAAGAAAAAGCCGATCCCCGTTCGTGGTGGAGGTAGCATACCAATCTGTTCGATCTTGGAGAAGGAATTGGGCGTGAAGATCATCTTCATGGGATTTGGATTGGATAATGACAACCTTCACTCACCTAACGAAAAATTCAATCTCGAGAATTACTATAAGGGGATCGAAACGATTCCTTATTTCCATAAATTTTTTGCCGAAGAAGGTTAAGCTTGGCTAAGTAGGCTTAAAAGTTTAAGAGTTTAAAAGTTTAATAGTTGAGTCGTTTATTATAGAAGTCCTACCAATGCTTTCGACACCTCCGAACCAAAGAACTTTTAAACCCTTAAACTCTTAAACTCTTAAACTTTTAAAATCCGTGGTTAAGGAAAAACTCCGTCTCGACAAATACCTCTGGGCCATCCGCCTATTCAAGACAAGGTCTTTGGCGGCGACGGCTTGTGAAACGGGCAAGGTTAAATTAGATGGCGGTCAGGCTAAGCCTTCGAAGAACGTGAGCCTCGGCGATGAGTACGAGGTAAAGACAGAAGCCAAACGATGGAGGATAAAGGTGACGGGCCTATTAGAAAAACGGGTCGCGCACAGCGAGGCCATCAAGCACTATATCGACATTACACCTGAAGAGGAGATACAGCGGTTGCAATACCAGGCTGCTAGTTTCCATACTGGCAAACGGCAAAGCAAGATTGGCAGGCCGACAAAAAAAGAGCGAAGGGAACTGGATGATTTCCTGGATGATTGATGTTTTCGCAGAGGCCCCTTTTACTCCCCGCTTTATCGTATTATATTCACGGTATGAAATTCACCGTATTATTACTCATTCTATTTTCTATCGTGGGCTGTGATACACGGGTTGTGGAGGAAGATCTCGATGCGCCGATTCTTACGCTAGACACTCCGGCCGATCAACAGGTGCTCGCGCCCGGAGTGATACAAGTAACAGGTACAGCCACCGACACCCGGGAACTGAAGGAAATACACATCGAGATCAGCAATGCAGTTACTGGTGAACAGCTCCTTCATGTACAC
>JACMKU010000089.1 GCA_014379965.1 Chitinophagaceae bacterium | reverse complement strand
CATTTTTCTCCATGTTTAGAATCCGTCAACTTCAAAGCTTTCTTACTTCCCTATTTTCCGATCTACCTGGCTGGAAAAATTCTGCCAGGCGCTTTCCGCCATTTTCGCATCGAACTTTCCATTGAACACCACTAGTCGATATTTCAAAGTAAATGTCTTGCCTGGCTCCAGCAACCAATCTCTGTCACGGGTAGGAGAGATGTTGACAAACATATCTCCCCGATTATTATTCGCGTTTTCATCCCAGACCCGCAATGGTTCGGGATGATTGTAATTTGTGGTGGCCGACATCAGCACCGCTCCGCCATAGTCATCATTTAACTTCCCCTGCACGATACACCATCGTGCCTTTGAGGCGTCGGCATCTTTCCTGGTCTTCCCTTCAGAAGTAAGTAGCTCGGAATTATTCTTATCCCAAAGTGCTGTTGCTCTCCATCCCAGTCCCCCATACCTATAAGTAAGTAGGAGGAGTGGGCTTTCGGTACCACATCGTAATTCGGAGGTGATGTCAACGAAATAGTAATCCTTGCCGGTAGAAGGCCGATATACCCTTACCGATTGCAACTCATCCAGGGCAACTTTCTCACTGCCATCTTTCTTGAACACTACATGTTCATGGATAGCTTCGAATTCGGAATAGACCGGCCCGTTCACTATTGACTTAAATCGAACAAACCTCACTGTTCCTTTCCTGCCTTTGATGTTCCAGAAATCTACGGTATCGTTTTCAAATAACGTGTGTGTCCACGCGTTCCATAAACCGTAGTGATGATAATGATCGGAAGGCTGTATCGTCGTCAACTCTTGCCCATGTGGCGTCCATAGCGGGTGAATAAATCCGCTTCGCTTGAAGTTGGTATCAATTCCGAGGGGTGGATATACGGTGTGATGATGATAGCGGAGTAAATTCCTGTTGCCGGATCGAATCGTTAAAGCGCCATCCTTATCGTCGGCATTCATGATTGCGGGAAGAGCTGGACCAGCTTTCTTCAATATGTATTCCCGTTTTGACTCACCGCTATTCGCATTAATAATAAAAGCCAGCATATTTCCATTCCTGTCCAGTTGATGGGCGATTGCAATGTTTCTCTTTCCGGGTACGATTTCTTCAAGCACCATATTTCCCGTGGAGAGCATCTCTTGTTTATCAAAGTCAACGTTAACAGGGATGTCAATAGTTTTACTTCCGGGTGGCAACACAATGCTGAATCTCGCTACAGTCTGCGCCACAGCGATTGCAGAATTCAATAATAGTAATATGAATAGAAGGTGTTTGGTCATTATTATCTTGTGACGACTGCTATTGTAATGCTACCTGGCCGGACGCGGGTTTCGACGCGCCACCGCTAGTTTCGCCTGGCTGTCCACCGCCAATGCTGATCGAGAGTTTTCCTTTTAATGGGCGGTAGATACCTTTCTCATCCGGGATTGACAAATCCTGGGGGCTCAACAGAAAACTCACCACTTTACTTTCTCCCGCCTTCAAAGAAATTCGCTTGAAGCCTTTTAGGGCCTTTAACGGAGCTGGATTCACCTGTCCACTGGGCGAGATATATAATTGTACAACTTCTTCTCCGTTCCTCGAGCCAGTATTAGTCACTCTTACACTAACAGTCAGTTGCTTCCCTGTCTTCCAGGTGAAAGGTAGTTTTAATTGATCATAGCGATACGACGTATAGCTTAATCCGAATCCGAAACCATAGAGAGGCTTCCCGTTGAAGTACCGATATGTTCGGTTCTTCATGGAGTAATCATTGAAATCCGGAAGGTCACTATCGGATTGATAGAACGTAACGGGTAGGCGACCCGCGGGATTGTAATCTCCAAACAATACATCGGCTATCGCTGTGCCAGCAGATTGACCTCCATACCAGCAGTTAAGGATCGCTGGAATATTTTCGGATTCCCAGGGCAGTGCGATGGCGCTCCCTGTCATCATCACAAACACCAGGGGTTTGCCGGTTTGCTTGAGAGCCTTCATCAATTCTGTCTGTATATTAGGAAGGACGATAGTTGTTCGATCACCTCCATTGAAACCGGGATAGTCTACTCGCATCTCTTCGCCCTCGAGTTGTGGCGAGATTCCACCTACGAATACTATTGCATCCGCATTATTGCAACGTTGCACCAAAGCGTTGAAATCCGTCTTTGCAAAGTTGCCTGCACGAAGTCGCACATTCCCTTTGCCTTCCCCTTGCCAATACTCGACAACTATTTTGTAAGCCGAATCTCTCTTCGTATTCAACTTGTAGGTTCTTGCTCCCCACCGGTTTCTTGTCCAGGCATTGATCACCTCTTTGTCGTTAACCAGAAAACGATAACCATCATCTCCTTCGATCTCGAAATGTATTTGCCCATTTTCAAGTGCAGTAAAATTCGAGGTGTAACGTGAGGAGAAATTGTTTGCCCGGAGATTGCCGGAAACGACCTCTCCTTCCTGCCATGAATGATCGGGCTGTCCCTCTTGCCTTGTGGTCACTGGCTCACCTTTCAATTCTTTGTTGGAGAAATATTCTGCCTTAAACCCTTGTTTGCCTTCCCAGGAGAATCGTTCGGTCACATCAGCATACGCCAATAGCGTGTCGTTGGTGAAGTTGATGGCTTTTTCATACATGACCTCTGCACCTCTACCGAGTTTATTCCTGATGCCCTGCACCGCAGTGATAATTTCTGAAGGGTTTCCATTATAATTTCCAAGCACCGAGATCGCATTATCAGCGTTTGGACCGAGCACCACTATTTTTCTTATTGATTTGCTCAGGGGGAGTGTATTGTTTTGGTTTTTCAATAATACGATCGACTGTTGCGCCATCTTTAGAGCATGAGCTTTGTGAGGACGACTCTCGAGTACGGAGGCAGGTGTCTGGGCATAGCGGACGATGGAAGGCGGATCGAACATACCGAGGCGGAAGCGAATGGTGAATAGACGTTTCAACGAAATGTCGATCTGTTTTTCTGTGATCTTCCCATCTCTCACTGCCTGCACCAGGGACTTGTAGGCATCCGTGCCGCAGTCGATATCCGTTCCATGCAATACCGCGTCCGCTGATGCGCTCGCTGCATCCGGATGAGTTTTGTGATTTTTGAAGAAGTCATCGATCGCCCAGCAGTCAGATGTTACATATCCTGCGAATTTCCATTGCTTACGCAAAACATCAACCATTAGTTGATCGCTGCCACAACAGGGCTGCTTCCTAAATGCATTGTAGGCACACATCACACCGGCAACTTTTGCATTTACCACGAGTTCTTTGAAGGCTGGAAGATAAGTATCCCAAAGGTCGAAGTCTGAGACATCGGCATTGAAGACATGTCGCAAAGGTTCGGGTCCGCTGTGTACTGCGTAGTGTTTGGCACAGGCCGCCGCCTTCAGGTATTTTGGATCGTTTCCTTGTAGTCCTCTCACGAATGCTTTCGCCAGCATCGCGGTAAGGAAGGGGTCTTCACCATATGTCTCCTGACCACGACCCCAGCGCGGATCGCGAAAGATGTTGATGTTGGGCGTCCAGTATGTGAGACCAAGATACCGATCACCTGTTCTTCCCATCTCGATCGCTTTATTATGAATAGCTCTTCCTTCCAACGCGGAATAGTCCGCCATCGTGTATAGCGAATTTGTATCGAAGGTCGCGGCCATCGCGATGGCCTGCGGGAAGACTGTTACTTTGAAGGGTGTGCGTGCGACGCCATGCAAGACCTCATTCCACCAATCATAAGCCGGGATGCCCAACCTTGGTATAGCGGGTGTGGCATTAAGCATCTGAGCCACTTTTTCTTCGAGGGTCAGCCTGCTCACTACATCTTCCACTCTTTTCTCTATGGATAGTCTGTGGTCCCAGAATGGCAATTTATCTTTCTGGACCTGCGCCTGTGCCGCAAGTGAGACCACCATGAGTACAGTAGTGAAAAGTCGAACAAAAGTTTTCATATTCATTATAGTTTGTTCAGTTTAGTGATCCTTAAGTTTACTAGTTTAATGGTTTAATAGTTCTGGTAATTGTGGTTGCTATTTCGAATTGATTATTCTGAGATCAGAACTTTTAAACTCTTAAACTATTAAACCATTAAACTTTTGAACGCGACTCCATCACTTATTCAAAGTACCGAGCCGCAAACTCGAGAAACTCCTCCCAATTCGGTGCCGGCGTATGTCCGCCACTATGCTGTTTGAATGCTACTTCTCCCGACATCAAGCCCGTTTCTACAGAAGGGAATACGTCTGTACCTAGATCTTTTTTACCGACGAGTTTGTACACTGGACCCGCACCTACAGCAGCCATGAACATTCCTCTTGCGTCTACCCAGCCATCACCTTTATCGCCGCTGCTAATAAAAACTGGTCGCGGTGCACATAGTGCGATCAACTCGTGTGAATCGACAGGAAGGTCTCCCCAGGTTAAAGGCCCGGCATACTTGATGAAGTTACCCGCCATCCAATGATATTCACCTGAACTCGCTACATTCTCTACGATCTCGCCAGCATTGCGTCGATGTAGTTTTGCTCCACCTTCGCCCGACGAGCTGATGAAGCCGGTTGCAAATCGCTGATCGTATGCAAGTGTAACGAGGGCAGCCTTTCCAAACCGGGAATGTCCCTCGATGGCAACTTTATCAGCGTCGACAGCTTTGTCGGTTTCGAAATAGTCCAACGCTCGGCTTGCGCCCCATGCCCATGCCTTCAGACTACCCCAATCATCGGGTTTGCGACGCTGGCCTTTATTCATAAGACCGATAATTCCCTGTGTTAAGCCTGCTCCATTATCGGCTTGTACGCTTGTTGGTAAAAGGATGGCATACCCCCAACCTCGTGCAAGGCATTGCTGCTGCCATGTAGGACCGGTTGATGAGGCGGCTTGTGGAAGACGAAATCCGGGAGGAAATACGAATCCGAATTCCATGATAACGGGCACAGGTTTAACAGCGTTTGATGGAATGGCAAGGGTCAGATCAATATCTACTTTCACCGATGGATAGGATGAATTGTCGACATGCCCGATAAGTTTCTTCACGCGAACGGGATAGCTTCCATTCATCGTGTCCCTCACGCTGACAACCTCCCAATTTACCCTGGGTGTGTTTGCAGGTGTCCTTCCATAGATCTCGCGATCGAAGTCTTCAATGATTTCCGGGCGACGTTTGTTCCACCATGTCTTCGCAGTCGTGACCTTCTTCCCATTCTTCAGTCGCAATGGATCAGGGAGTGTGGGAAATGGATTCGCTTTCGCCTCATCATAATTAGCGGCATTCGGAGCGTTCGGGTTGTTTCCATTAGCACCGGGTCTAAGTGAGGTGACGTTAAGTTTTGAAAGCATGTCCTTGTGATCTATCTCGGTCTGCTTCCTTATATGATCGCGATTCTGCCAATCCTTGATATGCTCGGCTACCTCTATCATTGGGGCAACCCAGATATCCTTTTCATTCTGTTTCAGATATTCTAATAGTTGCCGGTGAGCGGGTAGTGATACATTCAAACCATTTCCGCCTCCGACACCATGAAACAACAGGACGAGCAACGATTGGCTCGCGCTCGCTTTTCGTACCCACTCAATCATCTGTTCGCCGGTCTCTCCATTTACCATAAAGCAATCGAGATCGTAAAGGTCAACCTGGTCAATTGTGTGCATCGCATTCCTGACGTTTCGGACGGCTACAAAGTCATTCTTCAATAAAGGAAGAAAAGCTGAGTCTCCAATACGCGTGTCGGCACATGTATACGCAAATGTCCGTTTCGTCTTCCCGTCAACAGCCTCCAGAAATGTATTCGTCATCCTGGTCTCGTCAACCATTCGTTGGATAGTATATCGCCTAAGATCATAGTCGGGCTTCACCCACTCACGTCCAGCGCCACCATTGCAGGGATGAAACAGGGTATGGTTGCCGAGTTCGTGTCCCTGGGCAGCAATTTTTCTCCAATCGTTGATACGTGTTCGCGTCGCTTGTGAATAGGCAGTGATATAGAAGGTAGCCTTTAGTCCAAGTGAATCGAGTACAGGTATTGCATTGTCAAGATGTTCGTTTATGGCATCGTCGTACGTGATGACAACGGCAGTCTTCTTACCTCGCCATGGGCCGTTTTGTGCCATGAGTTGCGTGAGCATGCAAGTACATGTAAGAATGAGAGCAACAGTGTTCTTCATTGTTGACATTTCTTTTGTTGAAACAGTAGCCAATAGTCAATGGGAAATTGGCAATGAGCAAACTCAATTCGTAATTTCTTCCTTCGCTGTGCTTGGTATACACAGCCTGCCTCCCGCCTCCCGCCTCCCGCCTCCCGTCTCCCGTCTCCCGCCTCCCGTCTCCCGTCTCCCGTCTCCCGCCTCCCGTCTCCCGCCTCCCGTCTCCCGACTCCCGTCTCCCGTCTCCCGTCTCCCGTCTCCCGTCTCCCGCCTCCCGCCTCCCGCCTCCCGTCTCCCGTCTCCCGCCTCGATTCTATTTCTGACTCTCAATATTCGCCCTGAACGGCGAGGCTGGAAGCCCTTCTTTATTATAAAGATTCACGCCATCGGGGTTGTCAGCCCATGCATACCTCACAAATTTCGGTTCGGGTATCTCTTCAGTCCAAAGGATCACTTTCGAACCCTCAATTCGAGTTTTAGCCCAGGTAAATTTTCCATCACTCCCAGCGATGGCGAATTGCCTCGGGTCTTCTCCATCATTTGTTACGAGGCCGCTGCCTACATGATCAAACTCAACGACCAATTTATTTCCTTGCAGAGCGATAGTACGGAATATAGGGCCCGAGTACACGATGTGACTGTCGCCGTATGCGATACGCCTGGCGGCCAGCGCGAGTCGCAGTCCAATATCTTTTTTATTGCCTGGGTGAATATCATTCCATTCGCCGAGATCAATCGCGACTACCATTCCGGTGTTTGGAACAGATAGCGTTTTCAACTGCGATTCACGGAGTTCAGCCCACTGGCTCTCAGAAGGAAGATAGTTCGCCTCCATGAAGTTGGGCAATTGTACATAGAGAAATGGTGCTGCGGGAATTTTCCACTGCCACCGCCAATCGGATATCAATGCCGGAAGTAGTCGAGCATATTCCTCAGCCCTGGAAGTATTTGATTCTCCCTGGTACCAGAGAAAGCCTTTGATTGGAAAATTGATTAGCGGCGAGGTCATACCATTGTATAATGCAGCTGGTTGATTCTGTATGGAAAGTGCTGCGCGCCCACTGGGCGTACAAGGAGGAAACACATCACCTACCTTGTATTGCCACTCACCTTTAAGATCGATCACCTTCGATTTGGATGAAAGCCGATAAGGTTTGTCAGGCACGAAGCCCCCTTTCCCGGAATAATTTGTAACGCGGACGGTGATGATATTCTTCCCGGGCTTTAATAATCCTGCCGGAGCGATATATCGTCTCTGCGGGTATTGGTATGTGGTGTTAGCTATACGTACTCCATTTATATACACCACGTCGGCATCTACGATACGGCCGAGGTAAACTTTGACAGTATCTTCCGTCATCGATGCAGGTATGTCTATCTCTTTCCTGTACCAGACAATTCCGTCGAGGTCGCGAATGCCCTGGTCTTCCCAATATCCCGGGATATTGATACTCCGCCAGCCGATGGGCATGTAAGTAGGGTCAAACCAGGGAATGAGGCCCGTAATCCCTTTATCCTGTTCAGGCCTGGGTTTAACGCTTGCGGCCCTGCGTGAAAGTTCATTTACATATGCGGTATCCCGGTTACGCTGAATCGTCCGGGCATACGAAGCGAAATCCTTCAAACCATTTTCGCTTATCCATGCTTCGATTGGAGTGCCGCCAACACTTGCATTGATGAGACCGATAGGAACCTTGTATTTTTCATAGATGTCCTTAGCAAAAAAATAACCAACGACAGAGAATTGTAATACATCTCTGGGATTTGCGATCAACCATTTCCCTCCTGTGATGTCTTCCTGTGGCTCCTGGAGCACGCCTGTCGCAGGCACAGTGAAATGACGAATGTCGGGATAGTCAGCGGCGGCGATGTCGGACGCATATCTTTCCTTGTGCAATTCGAGCGTGTGAACCATGTTAGATTGCCCTGAGCAGAACCAGACGTCACCGATCATAATATTATTCAGGAGAAGTCGATTCTTTGCAACGATCTCCATTGCATAAGGCCCGCCAGCCTTCATCGATGGGAACCTGATGGACCACTTGCCATCGTTTCCCGTAGTGGTCTTTAAATTTCGTCCGTTGAATTTTATTGCAACCTTTTCACCATTAGAAGCCCATCCCCATATTCTCAATTCAGTATCCCGCTGCAGAACCATGCCATCGCTGATTAGCTTGGGCAGCCTGACTTGTGCTCCTGCAACGAGCCCAACAAAGGTGAGAATTGAAATGAGGAGAATGCGACTCATGTCCTGGAATCTTGAGTTTTATTATTTATAAGCGTTTATTGTTTGTATGCTCCCATCCTCATTGTACTTCAATTCCGTCACTTTAACATTTCGCAAATGAGTCTTGCCACTCAATTGCACGTCGTGATAGAACAACCACCACTTGCCATCCATTTCGACAATTGAATGATGGTTCGTCCAACCGTCCACGGGATTGAGTATTACGCCCTGGTAAGTAAACGGTCCGTACGCGTTATCACCAGTTGCGTAGTTGATATAGTGCGTATCGCCTGTTGAGTAGGAGAAATAGTATTTCCCCTTATACTTGTGCATCCATGCCGCCTCAAAGAATCGTTTATCATTATCCTTTTCGCGGAATAGCTTGCCGTCCTTGTCAATTATTTTAATCTCTTTGACGGGTTCCGCGAAGCTCTTCATGTCTGTACTTAGACGTGCCATGCGTGGTAGAACTGCGGTCTGATCACCCTCCAGGTTCTTTGCTGAAGAATCATATTTATTGTTAGTCCACCTTTGCAATTGCCCACCCCAGATACCTCCGAAGTACATGTAGAATCTTCCATCATCATCTTTAAACACACAAGGGTCGATACTATAGCTGCCCGCAATCGGCGTCTTCTCGGGTGTGAACGGACCTTCGGGACGACTGCTTGTCGCTACACCGATCTGGAAAACATCCTGTTTGTTCTTCACTGGAAAATAGAGATAATAGGTATTATTAGCGAATGCGGCATCTGGTGCCCATAACTGCCGACCTGCCCATGGGATGTCCTTAATATGAAGTGCAACTCCGTGATCCGTCACTTGCCCACCCGGGGCATCCATAGAAAGAATATGATAGTCCATCATATTGAAATGACTGCCGAGATCGTCCTCCGGCGTGCCGGTTGCCGTGTCATGCGAAGGATAGATATAGATGCGACCATTGAAAACATGCGCCGAGGGATCCGCGGTGTATATCGCCGAGACCAACGGTTGGGAGAGAGGCTCTTTCTTTTTCTCTTCCTGGGTTACAGGTTTTGTGTCTTCCTCTACCTTCTTGTCATCATTACAACCCAAAAGTGTTGCAGTCACGATAAGGGTCGACAGTATTTTCAAAGAAAATTTATCCATATGCTGTGTTTGTGTTTATGTGTTAGTATCGACTATTGTTTCTTATTCGTTTCAGGCGGTCCCAGGTAACTCGGTAGAAGACCGCCAAGGTCCACCACCAATTTTTGCAACACAACCGCCGGCGTTACCATCCAGTATTTTATCGTGTGCTTCCCTTGGCGATTGATGTAGTGGCTGGTGGACTTGATGATGATGTTGTTTGCTACCCATCTCTCCCAGGTTCTCACATTATTGTCATCCTTGTTGATGCTGATGATGGTCGGGTCTTCTTCGTCAATTGAAATGGCATATTGCAAACCTTCATTGTGATGAATGTTAAGGCTAGGGGAAAAGTAGGCGTCTATCCTAACTTTGCCGGTATCAAAAGTGTAAATCTCATATTGCAAGTGTGGCGAGTTATTGCCGGGTACCTGGTTAGCTGCGGTGACGGGAAATGGTGTGATGGCAGAGCCAGTACGTCCATGATCGGGAAGTATCTGCCAGGTGATTCCATTGGATGACACCCCACTTGTAAAATGATTAGCCTCGATAGACACATAGCCATCCTTTTCAAAAAATATATGTCCTTTCCTGGTTGCTGGTATCAACGATTCTGCAGATCTGCTGGCTGGCGATGGAATCATCGTGTCCATAGCAATGGAATCCATGGGCACATATTTCACTTCCGGCATTTTTTGTTTCGGCGGCTGTTGCCAATAAGTATAACCGATATGCGTCTGCGCCATCATGTGGTTCCACTTACCATCGGCTAGCTGATGGTATTCAAGCGTGATCAATGAGTCGCGCAAGTAAGCTTGTTTTGCTTTATCGGCATGATAATTCGCCTGGGTGAGTTTCCTTTCAGCCAGCCAGCGATTCCAGGCTAAAGCATGATAAAGTTCATGCAAGTTGGCGCAGGCCTTTACGGGATGTAGTATTAACTGAAAGTAGGCGTCTTTCAATTCGGGCGGAAGCGTTTTGTTGATAGCCTCTGCGCGGGTCAATAACATTTTGTAATCAGCAGTGACCCTATCTACTTCGCGATAGTTTCGGCTGTATGTATTCGCATCTAATAATTCGGGCTTACGACGGCCATTGTATTTTGCATACGTAGAAAGTATATCGGCGATTCCATCGGCACGGCTTCTCCCAAATTGTGCTGCAGCCCAATCACGCGTATATTTCTGAAGATCGGTTGCCTTTATCCTTTCGGGATTCCAGGCATAATCGAGGAAAAATGAAATTGGGAATTCCATCGGCTTTATGTCGCCGACGTTCACAATCCATATTTCGCGTGCTTTGTATTCCCATGCCAGGTGCATCTGTTCCCACACCTTTGGAATTGGATTGGTATTAAGCCATTTGTAATTTCTTGGGCCACCTACATAGTCGAAATGGTAATAGATTCCATAACCACCCTTCCTCGGTTTTTCATTACGTGCAGGCAGCTTCCTTATATTTCCCCAGTTATCATCACATAATAATAACGTCACATCGTCGGGAACGCGCATTCCTTTATCAAAATAGTCCTGTACCTCTTTGTACAGTGCCCAGAGTTGCGGCGTTGCTTCGGCGGAGCGGCCAGTCGATTCCTCGATAATCGAACGCTGGTCTTTGACGATTTTCTCGAGCAATGCGGTTGCTGTTTCGCTCGACATCGGCTCATCGCCATCACCGCGCATCCCGACACTCACGATCTTTTCGTTTGAGGCTCGCAACATGCCGCCTTGCCAGAAATCCCTTAACCTCGACGCGTTGCTGTCGTAATTCCATTTCCCAGTTCCATATCGGCGCCACTCGTCGTGTGCCCTCATCAGTGGTTCATGATGTGAAGTGCCTATCACGATGCCATAGTCGTCTGCGGTTTGCCTGTTCAGCGAATCATCATCGTAAAATGCATTTCCCCACATAGCAGGCCAGATGTAGTTAGCCTTGAGGCGGATCATGAGCTCAAATACTTTTTTATAGAACAGGCGATTGAATCCCCCGAATTTCTCCTTTGCCCAGCCTGAGAGGGCTGGCGCTTCATCATTTATGAAAATGCCACGATACTTCACTAGTGGCGCATCTGAAGTATGGAAAGACTTGCGGATATGGAATTCTTTTTTTTCCTGTGCAGGTACGTCCGCCCACCAATACCATGGCGACACACCCAATTCCCTGGATAAAGTCATAACACCATATGAGGCGCCCCTCCGGTCGCTTCCCGCAATGATCAACGCATGCTCGATGCCAGGGGTTGGTCGACTTACTGAGTGAATTAAATAGGCTTCCCATTTATTTTTAATGGCATCGGGATCTATTTTATTTTGTTGTATCAGTTGTTGGATCCACGTCGATCTTTCGACTGTGCCGATGATGATGATCGACTTTGCCGATTTAGGTAGTGTGTGAACAATTTCCGGCTTTTTACCAGAGAGGAATTCTATATCCTGTTGAATTAATTCTGCGGAGATTCTTACGAGCTTGGATTCGTTCGTGTCGACATAGATGATCGCGTTTGTTGCCTGGGTGAATAATGGGTAATAGTCGGGATGAGCCTTGCCAAGGGAAAAGCTCTGCGCGCTCAGCGCCGGAGCGATGAGTAGAGTAAACACGAAGGTCAGCACGTTATTGAACATCTCACCATTTTTAGCTTGAACGTAGCTTTATTGGTTTAAAAGTTTAATGGTTTAAGGGTTCTTAAAGTTGAATTTTCAAAAATGAATTGAATGGTTTGAAATCAGAACTATTAAACTATTAAACTTTTAAACCCTTAGGTGGCCTAAAACCCTATCGAGTTACCGCCATCCACCGGCAACACTACACCCGTAATATATTTCGCCGCATCAGACGAGAGAAAAAGCGCAGCCTCGCCAATGTCGGCAGTCTCTCCCATGTATCCCATCGGTGTTCTTCCAAAAACTTTCTGTTTGCGTTCGGGGTCGGCATTGAGTGCCTTTGCCGTCATGTCGGTTTCTATAAAGCCCGGCGCTATTGCATTCACACGAATTCCTTTCGGAGAGAGTTCTACTGCCATTGCTCGTGTCATGCCATCGATCGCGGTCTTGGACGCGCTATAGGCAATCACTTTCGGGAGCCCGTATTGCGCGGCCATTGAACTTATATTGATGATCGATCCGTTGCCTTGCTTGAGCATTTGTTTAACTACCTCCCTGGAGAGGCTGAACACTGAGCAAAGGTTAGTGGTGATGACCTGCTGGAATTCTTCATCGGTCACCTCGGTGAAATCCTTCTTCATATTTATTCCAGCGTTATTTACGAGAATATCGATTTGGCCGAACCTTGAAACGATGCTGTCGACGAGGCCGGGAATGGAGGAAAGGTTGCTCACATCGCAGGGAATGGCATAACAGCATTCCCCGAGTTGATTTGTCGCAGCCTTGAGTTTTTCTTCGTCTCTTCCTACAATAACAGTATGAATGTGATTGGCCACGAACTTGCTCGCTATCGCTAAGCCTATGCCTGACCCGCCTCCTGTTACGATTGCCACTTTCTTCTGATTGTCTCTTTCCATAAGGTTGGTTTATTGATTCATTATTTTCTGTTCATAATTAATTTCCGGGCGCATATGGAAACCGCAGGCTCTTGTAATAGTCCAACGAATGCCTTGGTTCTCCAACTCCTCGCGGTATGGGTTGTCTCGAGAAGGTCTGAAAGTACGACAGGCAGGCGTCTCTCCACCAGGTTGCTTCTTCCACCTGGATACCCAGCAACATAGCCACTTCGGCAAATCTTTGTTTGTCAATTCGGGAACTTAGCTGTTTCCATTGCCTTTGCACCGATTGTATGCTATCGACACCCTCATTATACTTGTAACATAGTTCTTCCCACAGCGTGCGCCCGGATTTCATTTTATGATTCCACGATACATGGTGGAACCACAGCAGGTACTCCTCGGGACAACTCGCTATGTTTTCCCATTTCGTCCTGACTGTTTGGGCATATTGCGAAAGAGCATTGCTTCCTGTAGAAGTTCGGTCGAAACCAATTCCTGCACTGTCCGCCCTGTGATAGTACACTGGATTCCAATCCGCCCGCGGTAGGTTTGCGGACCAGGGGGACGGTCCATAATGATGACCGTTACCCATGATATGATTCAACCCTAGTGGAGTCATGTAATTAACCAGCATCTCATGCGAGCGAAGCATGATGTTCTTTATCGTTGAAATAGCTCCCGCATCATTTGTAAAAGTTTGGCGGATCCATTCCTCGGCTATGTCTGTAGAGGATAACCGATGATCCCAGGCGAGTCTTCCGTAGCCATACCAATTAGCCTGGCCGAAGGGGTGCCCGGTCCAGTTGCGGTCACTCCCGATGTTTGCGACTCCTGCCATCGCCGAAAGGTTTTGATTGCCCGAAGAGCCATCTATGAATTTTGCGACAGTAGATCCTTTCCCATTTATATACGTATCAGCATCGAGCACTTCCTTAAACATCACGGGAAGGAAGACGAGGTGGGTGGCCTGTCCAAGATATTCCTGGGTTATTTGGAACTCCATCATCAGTGGCGTTTGTTTCATTGCGCCAAACAAAGGATGAAAAGGCTCGCGTGGTTGAAAATCTATTGGGCCGTTCTTTACCTGCAACACTACGTTCTTCCTGAATAGTCCATCGAGAGGTTTAAATTCGTTGTATGCCTGTTTAAACCTGTCATCTGGTGTCTCATTGCTATACACGAACGCGCGCCACATGACGATTCCTCCAAAAGGCGCAACGGCATCGGCCAACATGTTTGCACCATCTGCATGCGTGCGTCCATAATTTTGTGGACCGGGTTGTCCCTCCGAGTTTGCCTTCACAAGGAATCCTCCGAAGTCGGGAATGTGTCGATAGATCTCCGCCGCCTTGTCTTTCCACCATTGTTTTACTTTTTCATCAAGCGGGTCGGCGGTTTTCAAACCTCCAAGTTCAACGGGTGCACTGAATCTAGCGGTGAGATATACCCGGATGCCATACGGACGGAAGGTAGCGGCAAGGGCCGCACATTTTTCGAGATACATTCCAGATAGCACAAGGGCGTTTGCGTTTACGTTAGTAAGCACCGTGCCGTTGATGCCGATGGATGCGTTCGCCCTGGCATAATCCTTATAGCGTTGATCGATATAACCGGGTAGGCGGTGCCAGTCCCATATCGATGATCCGGCATAGCCGCGTTCAACTGTCCTGTTGAGATTATCCCAATGGTTGAGGATGCGATTTTCAATCAAAGGGGAAGAAATAATATGCAGGTTTGAGATGGGCTTGCCTGTTTGGAGAAGCCGTATGAAATGGAAAGACCCATACAAGAGTCCAATATCTGTATTTGCCGCAACGAGAATTATCTTTTTGCCATTGATGAGGGCATTCTTTATCACAAATCCCTGCTTACCTGCTTTTTCAATTTCAGTTCTCGAAACGTTGTTGGCGACCGTCTTCGATTGGTTGGGTGTTCCTATGAGCAGCGTTCCATTGATTATTGAAGTGTGCAGATTGATTTTCATGCCAAGCAGTCCTTCAAGACCGGTTAATAATTCGTCGTGAGCAGCAGTGAGAGTGGGAGAATTCTTTTCGATGGAAAGGCTTGAGATCTGTGAACGATATGCACTCAACAAGGTTGGGTTAGAAATTCTATCATATCGTAGCCAGAGCCGGTAACCATCCTCCGCATTAAGGCGCAAGCTCATGTATGTGGCAAGCAAAACTATGAGCAGGGCTTTCCTCATGCGGGATACCTGTTTTTGGAGTTTGAATTATTCCTGAGTGAGGACTTCCTGATAATAAGATCAGACTTGACGACGATCGTGCTTGTCTGTTTGATGTTGGCGTAACCGTTAAGATGATTGATGAGGTTCCTTGCCGCGATCTCACCCATGTCGATGCCGGGATAGTGAATTGTTGTGAGCTGAGGTTCTATGATCTTGCTAATGGTATCATTGTTGAAACCGACTACTGCGATATCATCGGGAATGATTATGCCGTGATCCTTTAATGTCTGCATACACACGGCCGCCGAGAAATCGTTGGTGATGAAAGCACCATCGGGGAGGGGCTTCATTTTCATTATCTGCATAGCCGCTTCAACTCCACACTGCTCACTGAGGTCTTTAATTAGCACGAGATCCTTTCTAAAAGGAATATTATTATCAAATAGAGCGTCCATGTACCCTTTATGACGTTGTGCATATACGTTTCTCTTAAGGCTTGCGGTGACCATCACTATTTTCCTGCATCCCTGGCTAATGAGGTGTTGGGTTGCCTGATATCCGCATTTATAGTTATCGATGATAACCTTAGTGCAATCGCTTTTCTCCTCGACACGATCGAAGAAAATGATTGGAATGCCTTTTTCTTCGAAGGCACGAAAGTGATCGAGACCTTTAGTGTCGAAGGCTAAGGATGCAATGAGACCGTCGACACGTTTGTGAAATAGGTTTAGTGCGTTCGCCGCTTCTTTCTCGAAACTCTCGGAGGAGTGAGCGATGATGAGGTCATAGCCCGCCTCAGTAGTTATCTTCTCTATGCCCGCGAGCACTGAGGTGATAAAGTTGCTGTTTAGTTCATGTACGATTACTCCGATGGTGTTGGTCTTCTGCTTGCGCAGGCTG
>JACMKU010000088.1 GCA_014379965.1 Chitinophagaceae bacterium | reverse complement strand
TTTTCATTCAATAACCCCTTTGGTGCATGCCCTGTATGTGAAGGATTCAGCCAGGTGCTTGGGATCGATTCCGATCTCGTGATACCCGATAAGCGTCTTAGTGTTTATGATGGTGCCATAGCGCCGTGGAAAGGAGAGAAACTTGGATTGTGGCGGGAGGCATTCATACGCGGGGCGAAGAAATTCAATTTTCCTGTGCATAAGGCGATCGCCGATCTCACTCCCGCGCAGTATGCGATCTTGTGGGAAGGGAATGAACATGTTGAAGGAATCAATGCGTTCTTTAAGGAAGTAGAACAGAATCTATATAAGGTACAATATAGGGTGTTGTTAAGCCGCTATCGCGGTCGCACGCTCTGTTCCGAATGTAAAGGTTATCGCTTGCGAAAAGAAGCCTTGTATGTAAAAGTAAATGGAAAGCATATCGGGGAAATAAGTGATATGCCTGTGAAGTACCTGAAACAATGGTTCGATGATCTTGACAAAAAACTCACGGATCACGATCGACAAATCGCAAAGCGCATACTTATCGAGATTCATCATCGGATACATACGCTACTTAGCGTTGGTTTGGGATACCTTACTCTGAGTCGACTAGCGAATTCGTTGAGTGGAGGAGAGAGCCAGCGAATCCAACTGACCAGGAGTCTTGGTAGTAATCTCACAAACTCATTGTACATATTGGATGAGCCATCGATAGGACTTCACTCGAGGGACACCAAGAATCTGATCAAGGTGTTGAAGGAACTGCGTGACCTTGGGAATACGGTTGTAGTTGTGGAGCATGATGAAATGATGATGCGCGAGGCAGATCATATAATTGATATGGGACCACTTGCGTCTCATCTCGGCGGTGAGGTGATTGCGGAAGGAGACTACGAATCCATTATTAATAACATGCAGAGCCTCACGGGAAAGTATCTCAATGGTGAATTGAGGATTGAGGCACCCAAAAGTACACGCAAAGCAAACCGTTTCATTACTGTCGAAGGGGCGCGTCAACACAATCTCAAAGATGTGACGGTTGAATTTCCTTTGAATGTTTTATGCGTAGTGAGCGGCGTGAGTGGAAGTGGAAAGACTACACTGGTAAGGCAAATCTTATATCCTGCACTGAAGAAGATAAAAGGAGAGTTCGGAGAAAAGATAGGCTATCATAAGGCGATCACTGGTGATGTCGATAGCGTCGCCCAGGTAGAAATGGTGGACCAGAACCCTATCGGCAAATCCTCGAGGAGTAACCCGGTTACCTATATCAAGGCGTATGATGAGATCAGGGATCTCTTCGCACGCCAGCCGTTGGCGAAGATGCGTGGCTTTCAGCCGAAGCATTTTTCCTTCAACGTAGATGGAGGCAGGTGCGATACGTGTAAGGGAGAGGGGGAGCAGGTAGTGGAGATGCAGTTCCTGGCGGATGTACATCTTGTATGTGAGTCTTGCGGGGGAAAACGATTTAAGGAAGAAGTACTAGAAGTAAAATATAAAGACAAGAGCATTGCAGACGTGCTCGAATTGAGCGTGGATGAGGCTATCGATTTCTTCTATGACGAAAGAAATTTGTCAAAGGCAATTCAACCATTAAGTGACGTCGGCCTCGGTTATGTCAAACTTGGCCAGTCATCAGATACACTTTCGGGAGGCGAGGCGCAGCGTGTAAAACTTGCTTCTTTTCTCGGTAAGGGTAAGAATGCTCAAAAAATACTATTCATTTTCGATGAGCCCACTACGGGACTTCATTTTCATGATATCAAGAAGCTCCTCGTCTCTTTTAATGCGCTCATCGAACAGGGCCATTCCATAATAGTTATAGAGCACAATACAGATGTGATCCGGAGCGCTGACTGGTTGATCGAACTCGGTCCGGAGGCCGGCGACGGTGGCGGCGAGATAATTTTTTCCGGGAAACCTGAAGGGATCAAGAAAGCGAAAAGCAGTCATACCGCCGAGTTTATGTAAGAATACGTGCCCCGGTTCGTAGATTTACGCTGGATGGATAGAATTTTTCCTTAGTAAATACTTGGATTTCCACCAAACTGTATATAGGTTTGCGGTTACCACTTTTACAAGCCTCCAATTCTCTGAAATCCGTACCACAATCCAAAATCACATATGGCCAATTCTTTCCCACGAGGGATAGAATTCTAAAGTTTGCAACACTAGCTCAAGGTTGTCTCTATGACCTTGTGTGCGTTGTTGCCCCATCCATCTCCTACGCCTAACCCACGACATCGTTTTCTTTAATCTGTTTTTATAAAAATTACAAGCAACCACAATGAGCAAATTTCTACTTTTTTCAAAATCCTTGTGTGTAACGGCAGTGTTGGTCCTGACGGGATCCTTGCTCAACGCACAAACACGAACTGCAGTTGCCGACGGTAACTGGAACAGCATTGCAACCTGGGGCGGCGCCTCAGTTCCCACTTCAGCAAACGATGTTGTTATTAACAATGGAGTACTAGTCACAGTTAATGTAGCATCGGCGGCCTGCGCCAGGATTACGTTCGGCGCAACCGATCAGACTGGTGGCATTACGATCTCTGGTACTAATTCATTGACCGTGACGGGAGCCTTGACGATCGGTGACATGCTGGATAATACCAGCGGTATAACCATCTCTGTCGGCCAGGGAACATTTACTGCCGATTCACTCATCATGGCTGACGTAACCGCTTCTAACGACGACATTGCGTTGACAATATCGACTGGAACGGCAACGATCAATAGCACCATCATCATGAATGGGGCTGTTGGGGAGAATCTCATCTCCATCTCGGGAGCCGGGGAATTAAACATCATGTCCGAAATCAGTCCTGTAAACGGTGCACTGACTGTTGTAGCAAGTGCATTAGTTAACTACGGGGGTGCAGGAGATCAGACACTCAGGGGAATGACATATACGCAGCTCGCACTTTCTGGGAGCGGAATCAAAACTATTTCTGGAGTTACTGTTTCAGGACTTCTTTCCTTGCAAGGAACGGCGACTGTAGCTGGAACGTCACCTACTTATGGTGCTAGTGCGATACTGGAATACAATGGTTCGGCTGCACAAACTGTGTCTGCTATTGAATTTCCAGGAACTGGCGCAACTCCAGCGAATTTGAGAATAGACAATACCAGCGGTGTTACACTCGTTGGCGCAAAGTCCATCAACGGCGCGCTTACACTCGTAGACGGGTACCTCACAACTGATAACACAAACTTACTAACTATCAACGCAGCCGGTAGCGCTTCAACTGCAAATGGTGCATTCGTGAATGGCCCGCTGGCTAAGGTGAAGAATACAACCGCGCTATTCACATTCCCAGTAGGGACTTTGGTAGGTGGCCTTCGTACGATTGGTGTAACGCCACAGAGCACTACTGCTACTACTTATCGTGCAACGTTTATATCTGCTGACCCGCATTCTATTGCAAATGGTAACAACCTTGGAACATTACAACAGGTGAGCGGTTGCGAGTATTGGGACCTCACACCAACCTCTGGAACTACTGCAGCACGTATGACTATATCATGGCCTGCTTCAGGTAGTACTTGTGGATCAGGTCCATATGTTACCAACATCAATACTCTCGTAGTTGCTTCTCACAACGGTACTAACTGGGTGAATGAACTGCGTGCTTCATCTACCGGCACCCCTGCTGGTGGTGGTACGATTACTTCAACCAACTTCGTAGCTAATTTCGGCGCTATTGTAATCGGTACTACCAACGTATCGCAGAACCCACTTCCAGTAATGTTTGCTGATGTTAGGGCTTTTGAAAAGAGCAATGGGGTACAGATCGAGTGGAGCAATCTTACAGAACGAGACCTGATTGGCTATTCAATCGAGCGTTCTGCTAATGGCACAAGCTTCACTACTCTTAGCCAGCAACAACCAAGAAGCAATACCAACGACAAGGAAAGCTATAGCGGATTCGATGCTACGCCTACTACTGGTGCAAACTTCTATCGCATCAAGGCCCTCGAGATCGGCGGCAAAATAGTTTACAGCAAAATACTGAGAGTTGATATCGGTAAATCTGCGCAAGCGATAACCCTGTATCCAAACCCAGTTACTGGAAACCTCGTTACGATTGGCCTCACTGCTAAGCAAGGTCAATACACAATGAAAGTGTTGAACAGCGCCGGTGGCGAGATCTATTCACAGAGAATGAGTCACCAGGGTGGATCGATCACACAGACTGTGGAACTTCCTGCTTCAACTAAGCCAGGCGTTTACACGATGATGGTGAGCGGCGACAATTTCCGTCAGGCTAAGATCTTCGTAGTACAATAACACGGACGGTTATAAATAGAAACTAAAGGGCCGGCTCAGAAATGATGCCGGCCTTTTTTTGTCCAAACAAGATTAGGTTGATTAAGTTGATTGGGTTGATTGGGTTGATTGGGTTGATTGGGTTGATTAAGTTGATTGGAGTCTCGCAACTTAATCAACTTAATCAACCTAATCAACTCAATCAACCACCACACCTATTGCTTCACCATCTTCTGATGCAAAATGGTTGTCGGAGTTCTTAAGGAAATGATGTAGGTAGATGCCGGTAGAGCATTCACGTCAATATTCAAGCTTGCATGACCGGCTAGTATTTTGTGCGAGTCACTAAATACTACCTGTCCCTTCAGGTCAGTTACGCTTATCGCTACCGTCGATTCACTTGGCAGATAAAAAGAGAGACTTACTGAGGTCGTAACAGGGTTAGGGTAGATTCGAAAATTACCGGGGGATTCGTTTTTGTTGAATCGAATAGTCTTGCTGTAAGTATGGCTGCCGTCAATATCAGTCATTAGAAGACGGTAGTACGCTGTTTGGAATTCCTTGCCCTGTAGCGTAGCATCGGTATAGGTATAAGTATTCATTTGTGTGCCGCCGGCGCCATTCACCTGGCCGAGGGAACTGAAATCTGTTCCATTAAGACTACGCTGGACAGTAAAGTGACTGAACTCTATCTCTTGCTGGGATTGCCAGTTAATCTCAACGGCATCGTTATTCATTACACCATCGAATCGAAGTAATTGAATTGGCAGTACATGAAAGGTGCTGATCTTCCACATGTCATTTAGTAATCCTGAATGTGTAGCATCGAAGCCGAAGCCACCGAAGAACCACAGATGGCCATTCCCATCAGTCCAGGATACACTACTCGTCCTGGCTCCAGATTTATTGAAGATCGTCGGCATTCCGCGTGTACCATAGACTCCAGGTTGATCAACAGTATTGTCACCCTTCACCCATACCCATGTATTCGCTGTAGGATCATATTTCCAGAGATCATTTAAATAACCACTTGTCGCCTGGTCCTGACCGAAGCCACCGAAAAGCCAGAGGTTATTTGCCGAATCCGTCCAGGATACACTCACATATCTTCCACCGGGCTTGTTCGAGTTATTAACTACGCCTTTAGTTCCGTATACTCCAAGTTGATCAATCGTACTATCGCCTTTGATCCATGTCCACTGATTTGTTGGCGGATGATATTTCCAAAGATCATTCATGTGGCCCTGGCTACTCGCTGTATTTCCATAACCACCGAATAACCAGAAGTCGCCGTTAGTATCAGTCCATGAAATACTGACATACCGTCCCCCAGGTTTATTCGAGACGGAACCTGTACCCATACTTCCGTATACTCCATATTGATCTACCAGGTTATCACCGTTCACCCAAACCCACTTGTTAGTTGAAGGATCGAACTTCCAAAGGTCATTGAGCACGCCATTGTTCTCAGTATCGTAACCATAGCCTCCGAATAACCAAAGCTTACCAGCGTTGTCGACCCATGTGCGGCTTCCATACCTTCCACCTGGTTTATTGTTGTTATGGGGTGTACCGCGAGAACCATATCTGCCAGTTTCATCCACCACGTTATCTCCTTTTATCCATGTCCATCTATTCGTTGAGGGAGTATACTTCCAAAGGTGATTGAGAAAGCCCGGACCTGCACCGGCATCGCCAAATCCACCGAATAGCCAAAGATTTCCATCGGCATCCGTCCACGATGCACTAGAATAAGATGCGCAGGGTTTATTTAAATCGTGTGGAATACCTTGCTGTCCGTATACACCAGGTTGCCCAATTAGGCTATCGCCAGCAACCCATGTCCATACGTTTGTTGCGGGATTATATTTCCAAAGGTCATTGAGAAAGCCAGCGTTATTGTTGCGATCGTTGCCATAGCCACCGAATAGCCATAGATCACCTGCTGCGTCTCTCCATGTTGCCGAAAAGTCTCTTGCTCCTGGCTTGTTTGATGTATCCGCTAATCCTCGAATGCCGTATACGCCTGGTTGTTCGATGGTGTTATCACCTTTCATCCATGTGAGTATAGTACTTGAACCGATTTGGGAATAGGAAAAACTGGCGTATAGTAGAAGGGTGAAAAACGGCAGGGTGGTTTTCATGCAAGGTGGATTTATACTAATGTAATATCCTCAAGTTCTATTTCCAACTGAATTTCAGCGAAATAGGAAAAATCAAGTGGATACTCTTATGTGGGCAAGAGTGGATAACCGTAAAACTTTTTTATTGTGGTGGATGCTACCTGAGCTTGTCAAGACTCTTAACCAACTTTTCATCTTTCCATATTCCACGCGAGGCCATGACATATCCAATGATGTTGGCGAACACGAATACGCAATAAAGGGCGATGTTCCCCTTCAGGAAAGTACGCATTTCGAGAAAGTAGAGGACGAGTATCAATACCGATATAACGATGCCGCCAATGGCGAGCTTCAGCTGTAGTTTGCGGTCTTTGTAAAGAAAAATAGTTACCAATGCAAGAAGGATGGACAGACCTGTAAGCAAAAGAAGTGGTAACGTGCTCCCGCCGTCGAGTTCGGCATACATACCGTCCACGTGATTTCCAGCATAAAATGGAAACTGGAAACTAAGAAACGAGCAGAGAACGGAAAGTATTAACCAAAGTGTTTGCTGACGTTGTATCATATGCCTGCGTTTGGAACAAATCTATAAAAAATAAAGTTTGTGCTTGAAAAATTGAGGGCACACTATCATTAAGCTTAACCCAGTTCAGGATACAGCGGGAAGTTCTTCATCAACTCACCCACTTCTCCTTTGACCGAGGCGATGGTTTTCTCATCATCGATATTCATCAATACCTTGTCGATCATCGCAACGATCGTCTCCATATCATTTTCTTTCATACCTCTCGTAGTGATGGCGGGTACTCCAACACGTATGCCTGACGTCACAAACGGTGACTTGTCGTCGAATGGAACTGCATTCTTATTAAGCGTGATGTGCGACTTGTCCAATGTCTCCTGAGCCTTCTTTCCTGTCAGGTTCTTGTTCCTTAGATCGATCAGCATCAAATGATTGTCGGTACCGTTACTGATGAGGTCGTAGCCGCGCGACACGAATGCTTTCGCCATTGCCTGTGCATTGTGGAGTATCTGCTTACCATAAACTTTAAAATCATCCGACAATATCTCGCCAAAGGCCACTGCTTTTGCGGCGATCACGTGTTCGAGAGGACCACCTTGTGTTCCTGGAAACACGGCGAGGTCTAATAGTTGACTCATCATGCGCGTGTTACCTTTCGGATCCTTGATGCCCCATGGGTTTTCGAAATCATGGCGAAGCATGATGATGCCGCCTCTTGGACCGCGTAAGGTTTTGTGTGTGGTCGATGTGATAATATGACAATGGTCGAATGGATCATTCAATAGACCCTTGGCAATCAGTCCCGCAGGATGTGCTACGTCGGCCATGATGACAGCGCCGATCTTATCAGCCACTTCGCGAATTCTTTTATAGTCCCAGTCGCGGCTGTATGCTGAGGCGCCGCAAATGATCATCTTAGGCTTCTCTTTCAGTGCGGTAGCCTCGAGATGGTCGTAATCCACGAGGCCTGTATCTTTCTTCACTCCATAGAAAAAGGGTTGATAAGTCTTGCCGCTAAAATTAGCGGGACTTCCGTGAGTGAGGTGGCCGCCCATGCTGAGGTCAAGGCCCAGTACTTTTTCACCGGGTTTCATGCAGGCGAGAAAGACGGCGGCATTAGCCTGGGCTCCGCTATGCGGCTGTACGTTTGCCCAACTTGCATTGAATATTTTCTTCAATCGATCTATTGCAAGGTTTTCTATTTCGTCAACAACCTCGCAGCCTCCATAATAGCGCTTGCCTGGATATCCTTCGGCATATTTGTTTGTTGGCACCGTGCCCATCGCCTGCATGACCGGCAGGGAGGTAAAATTCTCTGAAGCAATAAGTTCAATGCCATTGCGCTGGCGATGCAGTTCTTGTTTGATGAGGTCAAAAACCTGTGTATCCTTTTGCATAATAGAAGATAAAGTCGAATTATATTATGATTGAAATGCGAAGTGGTGTGAGTTTCTACTTACTAATGATAAGCGCTGCTCTGTACGCGGCAAAAATAAGCGAGTGATGCTGCAATCGGGATTTTTACTATAAATTTTATTCATTTAAAATTCACTACTTTCACACGATTTTTTACAATCAATGAAGGCAATCATACCAGTAGCGGGCGCAGGCACTAAATTACGTCCACATAGTTATACGCAACCGAAGGCACTCATCCCACTTGCCGGCAAGACCGTTCTCAGTATCATCGTTGATCAACTACGCGAAGCCGACATTAAAGAATTCATTTTCATCGTTGGATATTTAGGTGATAAGATCCGGGATTATGTGGAAGCCAGGTATCCCGACCTCCAGGCACATTACGTACAACAGATAGACAGGCAGGGCATTGGTCATGCTATTAACCTTGCCCGTGGCATTGTAAACAACGACGAAGTGTTTGTGGTGCTCGGCGATACGATTTGCGAGTATGATGTGAAGGAAGTGGCAAACAGCCCTGTGTCGATGCTTGGAGTACGCAAGGTGGATGATCCACGCGAGTTTGGTGTCGCTGAGATGGATGATGATGGATATATCGATCACGTGGTGGAGAAGCCGCAGATTCCTAAATCGAACATGGCATTGGTGGGCATCTACAAGATCAAGGAAACAGAGATGTTGTTTCAATGTCTCGAAAACAACTTCCTGCAGGGCTTGAGGACACATGGTGAATACAGTCTTACTGATGCATTGGATTGCATGTTACATAAGGGAGCCAAGTTCAAACCATTTAAAGTAGACAGTTGGTTCGACTGCGGTCGTAAGGAGACATTGCTCGAGTCCAACTCTACACTGCTGAAAAAATTCGCACAGGATAATGCGCGGGAGTACAATTTCGAGAATACCGTGATCATTCCTCCGGTAAGCATCGCTGACGGATGTGATATCAAAAATTCAATCATAGGTCCAAACGTTTCAATTGGTGAGAATACAGCTATCAATTATTCAATCATAAGGAATTCAATCATCGGTACTTTCTCCAATTTATACGATATCGTCCTCGAGGCATCCATTATAGGCAGCGATACTGCCCTCCATGGAGAAACCAGGCGATTGAACATAGGTGATAATACGAGCATCGATCTCGGCTAGCCTCTGGATACTAGGTCTGTTTTTCGCAAGATATTTTAGTAGGGATGCTAGACACTGGATTTGTGCTTCGAAACATTCTTTAGTGGGGATGCTAGATGCTAGGTCTGTTCTTCGAAGCATTTTTTAGTAAGGATGCTTGGTCTGATCTTCGAAACATCCTTTAGTAGGGATGCTAGATGCCAGGTCTGCTGTACAAATCATTCTTTTATAAGGGATGCTGGATACTTGATAACCATACATCACCATCCCATTAAGACCAATTATCGATTACAATGACTCTATCCAGTATCCAAATAAAACAAGTTTCACCTTAAGGATTCCCAGTATCCAGTATCGAGCGTCTAACTTATGCAAAATCGAATCTCTAAACTCTTCGATACGAAGCTCCCGATCGTCCAGGCCGGAATGATCTGGGCAAGCGGCTGGCGACTTGCCAGTGCGGTGAGCGATGCGGGTGGGCTGGGCATGCTCGGTGCGGGAAGCATGTATCCCGAAGTACTGCGCGAGCACATACAGAAGTGCCGGGCCGCTACTACCCATCCCTTCGCGGTTAATATTCCTTTGTTATACCCCGACATAGATCAACACATGCGCATCCTGATCGAGGAAGGAGTAAGGATCGTGTTTACCTCTGCCGGAAATCCGAAGACGTGGACGCCAATGTTGAAGGAAAAAGGCATTACCGTGGTGCATGTGGTAAGCAGCAGCAAGTTTGCCCAAAAGGCGGAGGAGGCGGGTTGTGATGCGGTGGTGGCCGAGGGGTTCGAGGCTGGTGGACATAATGGGAGGGAGGAGACGACCACACTGGTATTGGTTCCCGCGGTAGTTAACGCCGTAAAAATACCTGTTATCGCGGCCGGCGGAATAGCCAACGGTCGGCAGATGCTGGCCACGATGGTCCTCGGCGCGGAGGGAGTACAGCTTGGAAGTCGATTCGTGGCGAGCGAGGAGGCCTCATCGCATCCCGATTTCAAAGCCAAGGTAATTGGTGCAGGAGAAGGCGATACGATCTTGACGATGAAGCAGCTCACGCCTGTGAGACTTATTAAGAATAAATTTTATGAGGAGGTGCAGAAAGCGGAGCTGCGTGGAGCCGACACCGAGGAACTAAAGCGGCTTCTTGGCAGGGCAAGGGCTAAGAAAGGAATGTTCGAAGGCGATTTGAACGAGGGTGAACTCGAGATCGGACAGGTGAGCGCGTTGGTGGATAGTATTTTACCGGCTTCGGAGATCGTAAAAAAATTATGGCAGGAATTCCAGGAAGCTTTGGAGAATCCGATCAAAATCCGTTAATTTTATGACGCAGGCGAGAAATATGTATTGTAAAACCAGTTTTTTACAACTCAAAACAATTTTATGAAATCGAAGATCGTATTGCTTGCCGTTAGTCTTTTGGGTTTTGGAGTGGCTCAGGCCAACAACACTAACCCTGATCCTTGCACAGACAAAGGAAAGATCGATGAAGTTAACGGTATCATCATTCACTCTGATAACAAGAAGCCCATCAGAGATGTAAGTATTACTGCTTATTCAAGTGCTTCCAAGAAAACTATTCAGACTGATGAAGCGGGCAACTATTCATTCGATGAATTGAAACCCGGCACCTATAAATTTGTATTTGAGAAAGCTGGTTTCAAAAGAGTGACCAAAGAGAAAGTTGTAATCAAGACCGATGAGACCTTTCAACTAAACATTGAGATGATCGAGAGCAAAGATTTTGATTTGATGCCATCTCCGTTCCATTTCTCCGACTTCTGATAACACACACCTTTTATATTGTTGGGGACACTTTATGTGTCCCTTTTTTTTGCAGGAAGTCCACGATCGAACACGCGGCGTTCGCCGATGCATTGCCTCCAAGGCTTAACAACTTCTTCAATTCGGCATAATCCTTCTTCAATTCGGATATCCTTTCGTCATTCATTAGAAGGTCCTTCAATTCTGTCTTAAGATTCTCCACCGTCATACGCTCCTGTATCATTTCCTTCACTACGAGCTTGTCCATGATGAGATTTACCAGCGAAATGTATTTAATGCTTACGATTCGTTTCGCGATCTGGTAGGAAATCGCGGAGCCCTTGTAGCAGACCACCTCGGGCACGCCGAATAAAGCAGTCTCCAAAGTTGCGGTACCAGAGGTAACCAACGCAGCCCGGGATTGTAATAATAAGGAATAGGTCTTGTTTTGCACTATGCTCACATTGGGATACTGGTCCGTAAATCCCTTGTAGAATTCGTCCTCTACAGCAGGGGCCTGCGCCACTATGAACTGAAAGCCTGGAAAGAAAGCACTTACTCCAAGCATGACTGGTAATTTCTTGGCGATCTCCTGTTTGCGACTTCCTGGAAGAAGAGCGATGATTTCACTCGATTCTGATGCTTTTCCGGTCAGGAGATTTTCTATTGCGAGATTCGAGTCGCGGAAGGTGTCAATCACTTCGACAAGCGGATGTCCGACATATTCAACATCCCAGTTCCACTTATCGCGGAAATAGTCTTTTTCAAATGGAAGTATCACGAGCATTTTGTCGATGCATTCTTTCATCATCCTCACGCGACCTTCCTTCCATGCCCAGACCTGTGGGCTGATGTAATAGATCACCGTCATACCCTGTTGATGCGCCCATTTTGCAATACGCAGGTTGAATCCGGGATAGTCGATAAGGACTAGTACATCTGGACGGTGTTTGAGAATATCCTCTTTACAAAACTTTAGATTACGAAAGATGGTACGAAGATTCATCAGCACTTCTGTAAAACCCATAAACGCGAGTTCACGATAATGTTTTACCAGTTCACCGCCGGCAGCCTGCATCTTGTCACCACCCCAGCAACGAATCGATGCGGTGGAGTCGAGTCGCCTGAGCTCTCGTATGAGTCCGCTGCCATGCAGATCCCCGGAAGCTTCGCCGGCAATGATGTAATACTTCATAATGATGATCGAAAATAGTTATTCTTTACGTTTAACGTTTAAGGGTTTAACGTTTAACGTTCCTCAATTCGATTACTTACTACTCAAAGAATAGTTCGTAGCCAAGAGAGGATGCATCGATCTAAAGAACGTTAAACGTTAAACCCTTAAACGTTAAACGAAAGACTGTCAATTCATGATTTTCAAAACTAAAATTCCGATACCGTAAACAAGTGTCACCAGGAAAATGCCTTTGGCCGTATAATCGCGGTGTGTGTTCACATAGATCGTGAAGAGGATGACGTTTGCCAGTAGGGACAAGGATCCGAAGGAAGTGATCATTTTGTTGTCGTGGATAAAGTAATCAAGAAACTCGAGGAAGTCATAAGACGGGAAGTTGATGAAATAGATGACGACCAGTCCCAATAACGGCCCAATCAATCCAAGTACGATGCCGAGCTTGAGGTTATCTTTTTTAAAGATCATAATTTCCACAATTTTTCGAGTTTGGCTTTTAGAACGTAATTCGTGAGGTCAAATTGCACAGGTACTACGCTTACATAGTTATTCGCGAGTGCATATACATCAGTATCCTTGCCTTTATCAAAATTCACGAACTCGCCGGTGAGCCAATAATACTTCCTGCCGTTGGGATCGAGACGCTCGACGAAGTCTTCCTCATACTTGGCATAGGCTTGTTTGCAGATCCTTAAGCCATTGAGCAATTCTACGGGGACAGAAGGAATGTTCACGTTGAAAACCGTATGCTTGTCGAGTGGGGTACTCAGCATCTTCTCAACAACCATCCTGGTAAATTTTCTAGCGCCGGTGAAATCCGCTTCTATATTATAATCCAGCAATGAAAAGCCTGCGGATGGAATGCTCTCGATCGCTGCCTCAACGGCGGCCGACATCGTACCTGAATAAATAACGTTGATGCTGTGGTTCGCCCCGTGGTTAATGCCACTGAGGCAGAGGTCGGGTTTCCGGTGAAGTACTTTATCAACGGCGAGCTTTACGCAATCTACAGGAGTGCCGGTGCAGGCATAGGCTTCGATGTCGCCAAAAACACTTACGCGATGAAGCCTCAACGGCTGGCCGATTGTGATGGCATGACCCATCCCAGACTGCGGCTTATCGGGGGCAACCACTATGATCTTGCCAAGATCTTTTACTGCCTCCACGAGGTTCATGATCCCGGGTGCAGTGACACCATCGTCATTGGTAATTAGTATCACCGGCTTGTCCTCACGCGCTCGGATTGATCCTTTTGCTGCCTTCGCCGTTTTCTTTCGGGCTGTCTTTTTTGCTTTTGCCATATGCTTCGCAAAAGTGGGTACTTTTTTCTTATACACCAAACGGTTGGTTTCTCAGTTGCTTGATTTTTTGGTTGCTTGGTGCCCTCCCACCCGCACCACGGTTATTGCGAGGCCATAATGCTCACCCACACCCACCACGTTTATTGCGAGGCATAGTGTATCATGTAATGTCATAGGCTACCTGGAGGCCGAAGCAATCTCGACTTGGGTGAATTTCCTTTCTCATTCCTCGCAATGAACGTCTTCCGGTTAGATAAGAAACCATAATTTTTTTGGTTTTGTCAAATTAATTAGTATTTTGCATACTAAATAATTTAGTGTATGGCTATAGCAAACAAAAATCTCAAATACCTTCGCAAACTCCGCGGCTGGACGCAGGAAGAGTTTGCACAGAAACTCCGAATTAAACGTTCCCTGCTTGGCGCTTATGAAGAAGAGCGTGCAGATCCGAGGATCGATGTCCTCGAAGTGGTATGTGATATGTTTAAACTAACACTCGACGAAGTTCTCAGGAAGGACCTGGCCGATAACAAAAGTAATTACCTGGCGAAGAGAAGGGCCCTCAAGCTTGCCTCAGGTCGTCCCGATATTCCTTTTGTTCCGGTAAAGGCCGCGGCGGGTTATCTCGCTGGCTATGCCGACCCGGAATTTGTCGATGAGCTTAACACCTTTACCCTACCAATGCTTGCCGGTGGTAATTATCGGGCATTCGAGATAGTTGGGGATTCGATGTTACCAACACCAAGCGGTTCTGTAATCGTAGGAGAGAAGGTGAACAGCATCGATGAAGTAAAGAATAATACTGCCTGCATCGTGATCTCACGAAATGAGGGGATCGTATATAAAAGGATACAGAAAAACGGGCGCACGAAAAATAAACTTACTCTGGTCAGCGACAATCCTGTCTTCCACCCTTATGCGGTAAATGCGGAGGAAATCCTGGAGGTATGGGAAGCACAAGTCGTTATCTCTAAGATGAATATGCAGCAAAGGTGGAACATGAACCAGCTCGCCGATATGGTGACTAACCTGCAGGAACAGGTAGTTTCCCTAAAAAAGCGAATGAACTAAACGCATTTTCTCCCCACCAACTCATTTTTCGAGAAGCAACTTTCGAGTCTTCGCTACTGTCGTATATATTTGTTATGCTACAATAGCGTGCTTTGAGAAGATCATTTTGCCTATTCCTGATGTTGCTGGTTGGTGGACAGGTTTTTTCCCAGTCTAAATCAATACAAGCGGTGAAGCTCAGTCGTCCACCCGTCATAGATGGAGTGCTGGATGATATTGCCTGGCAAGATGTAATATCCGCTACCGGATTCGTTCAAAACTTTCCCTCGTTCGGAGAATCCCCTTCACAGCAGACAGAGGTAAAGCTACTTTACGATAACACGGCCATTTATATCGGCGCCCGATTGTTCGACGATCCCTCATTAATCCGTAAGCAGATTACTGCAAGAGATGAGGAGCAACAAAAAGACGTGGACTATTTTTCGGTTTTCCTCGATACATACAACGATGATCAGAATGGATTCCAGTTTCTCGTCACCAGCTCGAACGTTCAAACGGATGCGAGACTTGGTGCCAACCTCGTTACGGAAGCTGGTGAGTATGGCGACAGGACCTGGGATGCCGTGTGGGAAAGCAAGGTGAGCATGACCGCCGATGGATGGACCGTCGAAATACGAATACCTTACCTATCACTGCGTTTCTCTCGTAAAAGTGTCCAGGACTGGGGACTACAATTCCTTCGCTCAGTGAGACGCAATAACGAGATCTCCTTTTGGAATCCGGTAGATCCAAAGATCAACGGCTTTGTCAACCAGTTTGGAAGTCTTCAAAACCTGATTGATGTTAGTCCTCCTCTTCGCCTAAGTTTTTCTCCATACATATCTACTGGTATTCGTAGCACTCCGGAAAATGGCGGGTATCATAATGAATGGCTTGCAAGCGGTGGCATGGATCTGAAATATGGCATCAATGAAAGTTTCACGCTCGATGCTACACTGATCCCTGATTTCGGACAAGTGGTTTCCGACAATGTTGTCAACAACCTCACGCCATACGAAGTAAGATTTGATGATTATCGTCCGTTCTTTACAGAGGGTACTGAAATCTTCAATAAGGCGGGGCTATTTTACTCGCGCCGGGTGGGAGGAATGCCAACACGCTATCATGACATTACCGATTTGGCGACAGGCAACCCGAATATCGAGATCATCAACAACCCCGCAAGAACGAGATTGTATAATGGATTGAAACTGTCGGGAAGGACCAAGAAGAAACTTGGCATCGGAGTCTTCAATGCCATTAGCTCCCCCATGTTTGCCAGTGTGCGAGATCGGACGACTAATGAGCGATCGAGGATACAGACAGAAGTATTAAGTAACTACAATATCGTAGTACTCGACCAGGCGCTAAAAGGTAGATCGTTTGTGACGTTTACAAATACGAACGTATTGAGAAGCGGTGGTGGTAGGGATGCGAACGTAACCGGATTTGATTTTAGTTTCTTCGATAATGATAACAAATTTAATCTTCGCGGGTTCGCGCATTATAGCAAGGTCTTTACGGCGAACTCGTACGATGGCTACAATACGCTCCTTCGTGCAGGCAAGGTTAGCGGTAGGTTTCAGTACAACTATCAAAACATAATGCGCTCCAGGTATTATGACCCTACAGATCTTGGGTACCTGCCGGCATCTAATCTGCATATCAACTCTGCGAGCTTTATTTATAATCAGTTTACGCCGGTTAAGAATTTCCTCAACTACCGTTATACTCTCGACGTTACCTACAGGAGACTTTACAGACCTGACCAATTCATGGATGCCACGATTTCGGCAACTGGCGAATGGACATTCCGAAACTTCTGGGAGACGACCTTGAATGCATCATGGCTCACAGACCAGCACGACTATTTCGTTTTTGGAAGTCCGTTTACCTATTATGCCCGTAGACCTTCCTATGGATTCCTGAACCTTTCGGGGAATACCGACAGTCGAAAGAAATTCCTATTCAATTATAATTTGCTACTGGCTGAATTCTTCAACGTATCCGAGAAGAAATACCATATTGCTGAAGGCGGACTCCGTTATCGTTTCAGCAATAAGTTTTCGCTCGAGTTCACACATCGCCACGAAGGTGAAACCGACTACATCGTATATGCGGGGGAGGAGATGAGCGGTGAGCCGATCATAGGATTCGTTGATTTCAAGGACGTGACCTCTGTATTCTCCGGAATTTACAACTTTACTCCTAGAATTAATCTTACGCTCAGGGCCAGGCACTACTGGAGCCAGGTGTTGTACAATAGATTTGCTAATGTGGATTCAAAGGGAAACCCGGTCCCAAGACCGTTTATCGGTGGCAGGGATGAGAACTTCAACGTATTTAATCTCGATGCATTCTTTACCTGGGATTTCAGGTTAGGAAGCCGTTTGATACTTGGATATAAGAACTCGCTTGGTGAAGATGAACTTGTAAATGGTTCAACCAAGACCAGGTATTTTAATAACCTTACCGAGACTTTTTCACTCCGGCATGGAAATGAAGTGACTCTTCGATTCATATACTTCCTTGATTACAATCAGTTGAAAAAACGTGCTAAATAGGAATCAGGAATTGGGAATCGGGAATTGGGATTCCTGATTCCCAATTCCCGATTCCCAATTCCTGCTTGCTAGAAATTTACAAACTCACAATCTCCTTATCTATTATCGCAAAAACCTTCTCTCCCTTGTCGGGCTCTATTTTAAATGTTCCTGTGAACCGGCTGAAGGCGGGCAAGACACAGTATTGCGGAGTATAATAGAAACAGGGAAATCGGAGTGTCTGCCGTCCGCGTCCACGTATGGTAATGCCTGGGTGAAGGTGACCGGAGAAAACGAATTTGCCGGGTGCCGGTTGTAAACCCGACGTGAGAATATCGTGAACGAATAGAAAATTTTTTACCAGGAGCTGTTGCTCGCTGACGGTGATAGCTGATTCGGCATACCATCTGTCTCCAAGAATGTCGTGATTCCCTTTTACCAATATTACTTCAAGCGATGGAAAATCATGTCGCCACTTCCTGAACAGGTCGAGTTCTTTGTTGACTAAGCTATGTGACAAGTCACCCACTATGATCAGTTTCTCGGCTTTGAAGAAAAGGACCTGTGTAAGCAACCGGTGCAGATCGTCTTTGTATACATTTTGAGGAATGCCGATGCCGGCTTTTCGGAAATGACCCGTCTTGCCCGCATGAATATCAGCCACGATCAAGGTTGATTCATTTTCCCAGAATAAAGTCCTCTCTGCACTCATCACCAGGTGTTGATCCTGTAAAAGGTAGGATATGTACGCCGCCATAAGGCTGCAAATCTAAAAGCTAAAGAGTACTTACAGTGAAATTATTTTTCGAGTTGTAATTGCATCTTCCGCACCCTGTCTTCCAGCTTTTCCGAAGAAAGATCCTCGCGCATGCTGTCGACTTTGATAGGGAAGCAGAAAGGGGTGAGTTTCGAGGGAAACGTGATTACAATATTCGATCGCTGTATCCTGTGAAGCATGTCCCTCAGTCGAAGTTCTTCCATCTGCTGCGCCAGCACTTCCTGGTAGGATTGCCTTAGAAGTACGTGATTGGGTTCATATTCACTGAATACATTGAATAGGAGTGAAGCTGATGCCTGGAGGTGCCTGGCCTTTTTTTGTTCACCAGGGTATCCCTGGAAGATGAGTCCGCCTATGACCGCAATGTCGCGAAACTTTCTCCTTGCCATTTCGGTAGAGTTGACGCTCCGCTGGATATCTGCAAGCAAATTGTCTGGAGAAAATAATTCGTACACATTACTGTCATCAACTGGAATCGGTTGGTCACTCAACAGTTCGAAGCCATAGTCGTTCATCGCAAGAGAAAATGTGATAGGTGTAATACGGCTGATGCGGAAGGCGAGAATGGCTGCCATCGCCTCGTGTACCAGTCTTCCCTCGAAAGGATATACGAACAGGTGAAATCCATCCCTTGTCTCAATCTGCTCTACAAGTAACTCATCCTGCGCCGGAACATGTGATAATTTTTTCTGTAGTTCAAATAAAGGGCGGAGCGTTACTAGCTCGGGCTGATTATCGTCTGAGCCCGCACCTGCGAGATCGAAGGTTTGCCGGAGTATTTTCCCAAGGTTTGCGCTGAGGGGCATCCTTCCTCCCTGCCAGCTGGGCACGATCGATTTCTTCGCATTACTCTTTCTTACAAGCGCGGTCATCTCTTTAATCATTACAAATTCAAGATGACGCCCAGCAAGAGTAAACACGTCTCCCGGCTGCAGTCTCGAAATGAATCCCTCTTCAATGACGCCAATATATCCACCACTCAAGAACTTAACCTTCATCATGGAGTCGCTCACGATAGTGCCGATGTGCATGCGGTGCCGCATCGCAAGCCTGCGGCTTTTGATCCTGTACACACCATCTTCGATCTCTGCTTTTTTATATTCATCGTACTGTTGCAATGCATTTCCCCCAGAGGAGATGAAATGCAACATCTGTTCCCATTCGGATTCCGTGATGTCCCTGTAGCACCAGGTCTGTTTGATTTCCTGGAATATCTCTGCAGGCCTGAAGCCGTCTGATACAGCGAGTGTATTCAGGTATTGGATCATTACATCATAGCAGAGAATCATTGGAGGCCTGCTTTCGATTGTGCCATGCTCAATGGCGGTCTTAAGTGCGGCGGCTTCGGCCAGTTCAAGCGAATGTGTTGGAAGGAAATAAATCTTGCTCACCGCATCCGGACTATGGCCACTTCTACCTGCACGTTGCAGGAATCGCGCTACTCCCTTTGGAGAACCAACTTGTATCACCGTTTCCACCGGTCTGAAGTCAACACCGAGATCGAGACTGGCGGTACATACAACGGCTTTTAGATTTCCAGAGTGAAGATTCTCCTCGACCCATGTTCTAAGTTCGGTATCTATAGAACCATGGTGCAATGCGATGGAGCCAGCAAGCTCAGGCTGGATGTCCAGTAAAGTCTGGTACCAGGTTTCGCTCATGCCTCGTGTATTAATAAAAATGAGGGTGGTTCGACTTTGTTCTATGATAGGAATAGTTTTATGTGCCAGTTTTATTCCGAGATGTCCTGCCCACGGGTATTTCTCAATTTCATCGGGAAACACCGATTCGATTTCTATCCTCTTATCCATATTGGCGCGCACGATGACACCTTCTTTTTGCAAAGGAGCCATTAACACCTCTTTCGCTTCGCCAAGATTTCCAATAGTCGCGGATATCCCCCAGATGGCGAGTCGGTGATTAGCTAGTGCGGGGTCGTCGATACCTGGCTTCCTGCAACCGATGATCCGGCTGATCGCCAACTCCACCTGAACTCCTCTCTTGCTACCTATGAGTTCATGCCATTCGTCGATGGCGATTATTTCGAGAGGCCGGAACGCCGATGCATAGTCTTTTTGAGCTAATAACAAATGCAGGCTCTCAGGCGTGATGATAAGCACCTCCGGCATATGCCGCTTTTGTTTCTGGCGCTCCGCCATCGAAGTATCGCCGTTACGTATGCCTACGCGCCACTTCATATTCAATTCGCCGATTACTTCTTCCATCGCACGACCTATATCTTTCGCTAATGCACGCAAAGGTGTAATCCAGAGCAACCTCAGGCCGTTCTGTTTTTTTAATTGATAATCTTCAGGATGATCGTTGATGAAGTTGATGATTGCTCCGAGGAAAACTGAGAATGTCTTGCCGCAACCGGTGGGAGCATTTACCAATCCGCTCTCGTGATATAGAAGGTATTGCCAGGTTTCCTCCTGGAAGGTGAAAGGGTGAAATCCTTTGCTAGCGAGCATTTCATAGATAACGGCGTACCCCTTCGTCTGCTGGATCATTTTGCAAACTTAATGGAAAAAAAAGGTTGATTGAGTTGATTCGGTTGATTGGGTTGATTAGGCCACATAAAGCAAGTTTCCCGAGTCACCTTAATCAACCCAATCAACCGAATCAACTTAATCAACCAAGGTTTATTTCCCATATACCAGCAGCATCTTCTTCAAGTCTTCAAGCGTATTAATCTCATCCGCCTTCTTATCCTGTCTCCATCGGTTGATCCTGGGAAATCGTAGGGCAACTCCCGACTTATGACGGTTGCTTGCTGCAATGCCTTCAAACGCGATTTCGAAGACCAACTCCGGTTTAACCGTTCTCACGGGTCCGAATTTCTCAAGCGAGTTTCTTTTTACAAAGGAATCGACCTGTGCAAATTCCTTATCAGTGAGTCCTGAATAGGCCTTTGTGAAGGTCACGAGCTTCTCACCGTCTTTTACGGCGAATGTATAATCAGTGTACAAATTACTTCGACGCCCATGCCCTTTCTGCGCATAGATCATCACTGCATCGATTACCAGCGGATCGATTTTCCATTTCCACCAGTCACCCACTTTTCTACCGACCTGGTAAGTGGATGAGTTTCTCTTTAGCATAATTCCTTCAGCTCCCATTTCCCTTGAACTTCCACGGATCGTCGCTAACTGTTCCCACGAGGAAAAATTAATTACAGGTGAGATCAGCATCGCGGAATGATCGATGCGCGATACGATTTCTTCCAAAAGAACTCTTCTTTTTTCCATCGGTTGATCGCGCTGGTCGATCCCATCGAACTCAAGCACGTCATACGCGAAGAATGCAATCGGCACATCCTGCAGATTTTTCTTCGTGATGTTCTTTCTTCCTATTCTCGTCTGAAGCAGAGCGAAGGGTAATGGCTTCTTATCCACGCTTGGGATTATCTCACCGTCTAGTACAAGGCCATCGGGTAAAATGTCGCGAAGAGTATGATATTCGGGAAACTTATCAGTCATTAATTCCTCTCCTCGACTCCAGACAAAGATCTCATTGTTTCTTTTGATTAGCTGCCCGCGAATTCCATCCCATTTCCACTCGGCCTGCCATTCCTCTACGGTGCCTAAAGTAGCAGGATCATTATCGAGCGCATAGGCAAGATAGAAGGGATACGGTTTAGAGAAATCCGATGCGGTCGAATGCTCACTTAACAATTCATCGAATGAAGTTGTGAATGGATCCCAGTTACCACTGATTCGGTGAGCGATCACACTTGGATCTATGTTCACCGTTTTCGCAAGTGCGTTAACAATCATTTTCTGTGAAACTCCAATCCTAAAATTCCCTGTAAGTAGCTTGTTGAATACAAATCGTTCATCCTTCTCCATCTGGATCCAGGTAGAGGTGACGAATTCTTTCTTGACAGATTCATCCTGCTTATCTAATTCCGATAGTTTCTGAATGATATAGGATAGGCTCGTGTCGGCCAGTTGTTGCGTGGGAGGAGGGAGAAGTAGCGCAATTGTTTCACCCAAATCTCCTACTGTGTGATAACTTTCCTCGAATAGCCATGCCGGCAATTTTGCGATTTCCATGCACCAGAGTTGAAGAAATCCTGAACTGATGAGGCGCTTCGGTCTGCGTCCGCTAAATAAAGCAATGACCCAAACCTTGTCTTCATCTCTCGCTGTAGCGAAGTAATGAGACAGCGCTTCCAACTTGTCATTGGTCTTTGTGGTTGTACCAAGCTTGACGATCAGGTTGGCGAATGCTTTCATGATTCTTCCTCTCCTGCCGAGTTGATTTCGGATTTCTGTTCCTGTGTTGTCGATGGTTTCTCCTGTTCCTCTTCCTCGCCTCCATATTCGGTTTTAACTTCTGCAGAGTAAGTGCCGGACTCATTCAGGTACCTGCTAAATGCTGCCTGGAAACCATGGGTCACAAATACTTTCTCAGCACCTGTAGCCTTCGTCGCCTGTAGCAATCCATTCCAGTCGGCATGATCGCTTAGAACAAATCCCGCATCAGTATTTCGTCTTCTCACATTGCCCCTGACCTGCATCCAGCCACTGCAAGTGCCTACGTTATAAGGATTAAATTTTTTCATCCAAGACGTCCCATCCGCACTTGGAGGCGCGAGCACTACAGCATTTTTTATTTCTTCTTTGGTGGTCTCCGGAGTAACACGTTTGACCTCCGGAAGGTTCCAGCCGTTTTGTTGCAGTACCTGGTGAACGTTCCAGATCGCCCCATGCACCAGGATCTTATTAGTCACGTCGGCAACACATTTTAGGATACGCTGAGCTTTGCCAAGACTATAACCGATGATGACAGAAGTCTTGCCAGCTTCCTCATTTTTCTTTATCCATCTCTGGATTTCGGAGAAGATTTCGGATTGCGATTTCCATGTGTAAATGGGAAGCCCAAATGTAGATTCCGAGATGAAACTGTGACAACGAACGGGCTCAAAGACTCCGCTGATGCCGTCGTCCTCGGTCTTGTAGTCACCGCTAACCACCCAAACCTCGCCGTTGTATTCTATCCTCACCTGCGCGGAGCCAATGATGTGACCTGCCGGATGCAGTGAAATTTTGACATTGTTGATATCGACGGATTCTCCCCAGTCCTGGCCCTGTACGCGAACATCTCCAAGTCGAAGCTTCAAGAGGGGAAGAGTGTGATGGTGACAAAGATATTGATCGCTACCCCAGCGTGCGTGGTCACTATGAGCGTGTGTGATTATGGCTCTCTCAACTGGGCGCCATGGATCGACATAAAAGTTGCCGGGGCGGCAGTAGAGGCCTTTATCGGTGAATTCGACGAGCTGCATTGGGGAGGTAGAGAAAATAACATGCCGGGAGTTTAAAGTGGGAATTTTTTTCGCGGCAGGTTGGCGTTTAACGTTTAAGGGTTTAACGTTTAACGTTCTTGGAATCGAATATTCCCTAGAGGTTCGAAATTTAGTATGTTCCGAACGTACGTTGAAACGTTAACCTGAAGAACGTTAAACGTTAAACCCTTAAACGTTAAACGTTAAGCGTTTCACCAATTAACTGACCTTACGACTCCATCCTGCCACTTCAGGAAGTAAAGCTTCTTATTCTCAAAATAGTCCAATGCCATGCTGGATTTGTTTAGAACCGGCTGGATGTCGAAGTCGGTGAAAACCTTGTGCTGCTTGTTGCCCAGGTTGGAGGAGAGGTCCGGGCCATATTGGAATAATAATTTCGTGAATTTCCAGGTTACTTCATATCCACGGAAGACCATATCACTAGGACGTGCATACATGGTATTGTTGAAATAATTCGTGATCGTCTGGCTAACCTTATCTGTCTTGGCATTGTAGAAAGGAGTGCTGTAGATGATTTCGATCCCTTTAAATTCAGGGCGATTAAATTCCTTAATTCCGTCCCAGGTTGGCATGCCCATGACTATCGCCGGGGTTTCCTTGTTTAGTAAAGCGAGTTGCGCAACGAGCCTCTTACCAAAATTAGCGTCAAGGCTTCCAGCAATACATAGCGTCTTTCGGGCGGTATCCAGGTACGGGCGAAGGTTGCGCGTTGTGAAACTGTCCGTAAGATCAACATATTTTATTTTCAATGGTATCGCCATTGTGGCGGCACTGAAATCATCGAAGTAGGATTTTATCTGGTCTTCTGCTGCGCCTTTCGGGCGAAAGACCACGATGGGGTTTACCGCATAATATTTCTGGATGTAACGGTAGATGCCTTCACACTGCGTCTTCAATGTAGGATTAAGCACAACGAAATACGGATTTGCCGCAGCACCTCCATCATTGGGCATGGTGGTATTGATGATTGGAATATTAAGTCGCAATCCGGCCTCCGCAAATATTCTGACCTCATTATTGACGCAATGCGCGATGATTAGATCTACCTCCTGCAATTCGCGCCTGTTGAGCTGTTCCTCGAGTGTCTCCGAAGCGGAGCGAGTATCATAGATGTAGACGTCCAGCTGTTTTCCTTCTTTCGTCATCGAGTCCAAAGCGATTTGCGCGCCTTCATAGAATTCGAGCCCAGAATTGATAAACTTCGGGAAGTTCTTTGCATACCGATAGCCATCGACCGCATCGAAGGCCGAGTCCAGATATAACGGTGCGAAGATTGCTACCTTATATTTTTGAGGTAAGGAATCGGACTGGCCTGACACCAAACCAATCGTACCAATCAGGAAAAGAGTGACAAAGAAGACCTTCCTCATAATTATTAAAGTTATTATCAGCACCAAATCACGTTTAGCGACTTGGCTCTTATTCCCATTCAATCGTGGCGGGAGGCTTACTGCTGATATCATAAACCACCCTGTTTATTCCACGCACATTATTGATGATGTCGTTTGAAACATTAGCCAGGAACTCATAAGGTAAATGCGCCCAGTCTGCAGTCATCCCATCTACACTCGTCACCGCCCTGAGAGCCACGGTAAATTCATATGTTCTTTCATCGCCCATGACTCCCACGCTTTTTACTGGCAATAAGATTGTCCCAGCCTGCCATACCGTTGCATATAAACCAGTTTCTTTCAAAGCTTTCACATACAGGTAATCAGCTTCCTGCAACAACTGTACCCTTTCCTCTGTAATTTCTCCCAATATCCTGATTGCCAGGCCCGGACCCGGGAATGGGTGGCGGTCGATCATCTCGGCAGGAATGCCGAGTTCTCTGCCCACCTTCCTGACCTCGTCCTTGAACAAATTCCTTAAAGGTTCTACCAACAACAGGTGCATTTTGTCGGGCAGGCCACCTACGTTGTGATGCGATTTTATAGTAACGGAGGGTCCGTGCACTGAAACGCTTTCGATGACGTCAGGATAGATCGTGCCCTGACCAAGAAAAGAGATTCCATCCACGTGCTTTGCTTCCTCCTGGAAAATATCAATGAATAATTTCCCAATGGCTTTTCGCTTAGCTTCCGGATCTGTCTTTCCTGCCAGGTCCGTGTAGAACCTCTGCCGTGCATCTATGCCACGCACATTTAGACCGAGCTTCGCATAGGTGGCGAGCACATCGTTGAATTCGTTCTTCCTCAATACGCCGTTGTCGACAAATATCCCCGAAAGATTATCCCCAATGGCTTTATGAATCAAGGTAGCGGCTACTGTTGAGTCGACGCCACCGCTTAAGGCCATAATGACTTTCTTATCGCCGATCTTTTCTTTGAGACTTGCCACCGTGTCGGTAATGAAATGTGCCGGCGTCCAACTTTGTGAGCATCCGCATATGTTGACCAGGAAATTGTGTAAAATCTTCTTTCCTTCCGTAGAATGATAGACTTCGGGATGGAACTGTACTCCGTACAGTGGTTGGGAACCTGCGCCGTTTTTCTTGAATGCTGCAACGGGAATACTATCGGTAGTGGCGAGAAGCTCAAATCCTACAGGTAATTCAAGGATGGAATCGGCATGACTCATCCAAACCTGGCTTTGCTCGGCAACATTCTCAAGGAGGCGGTCGTTCTTCTCTTTCTGTAACACAGCCCGGCCATATTCGCGCTTGTTGCTCTTTTCCACTCGCCCTCCGAATCGTTTCGCCGTTAACTGTGCGCCATAACAAACTCCTAGCACGGGAACTTTTGAAATAAATTCTTCCACGTTTACGTCAGGAGCATTGGGATCGTTTACCGAGAAAGGAGACCCGGAGAGAATGATACCTTTCAACCCGGGTTCAAAGTCGAATTTCTTTAGAAAGGGAATAATTTCGCAATATACGTTTGCCTCTCGTACCGCTCTGGCTATCAATTGGGTATACTGCGAACCAAAATCGAGAATAAGGATCTTTTCTGTCATGGTGCTGCGAAGATAATCAGTTTGCCGATTTTGGATTTTAGATTATAAACTATCCCTTTAAGTCCTCGTGATTCAGTAACCTGGATCCTCTTTTCAGCGTCATAGGAGGTATTAAAGAAAACAATTTGATATTTGACTCACAAAACCATCCATTATGAACCGCTTACTATTAGTTGCCCTTTCCTGTCTTCTCGTTTTATCCTCATGTATGTTCAATAGTGAAAGGATTACTGGTAATGGCCAGGTGAGAAAAGAGCCGCGCCAGGTAGGAGAATTTAATAGCGTCGATGCCAGCACAGCGCTTACAGTCTACATAAGACAGGATGCTTCGAATAGCGTGATGGTGGAAACTGACGAAAACCTTCAGCCTTACATTGAGATTAGTGAGCGAAACGGAACTCTCTACATTCGTCAAAGAAACAACACCAGCCTTTCTCCTACTGGAGGCACGATAAAGATCTACGTGTCTGCACCAGTGTATAAAATGATCAGCGCCTCTGGTGCTACGAAACTCATTGGAGAGAATGCGCTTTCCTCTACTAGTGGCATTACCCTGGAAGTTAGCGGTGCCAGCAATGCAAACCTTGAGCTGAGAAGTCCGTCTGTGAGCGCAGACCTTACAGGTGCAAGTTCATTGATCGCCATTGGGGAAACCAAGGATCTGTCGATTGAAGCTAGTGGGGCCTCAGATGCAAAATGCCTTGAACTTTTCTCGGAGAACGCTGACGTGCACGTCTCAGGAGCAAGTAGCGCGCAGGTGTACGCAAGTGTGCGATTAAATGCAGAAGCAAGTGGCGCCAGCGGAGTGAAGTACAAGGGTAAGGCGGCGGTGACGTCTGATGCGAATGGGGCGTCGAACATCTCGAAGATAGACTGAAGACGTTTAACGTTTAAGGGTTTAACGTTTAACGTTCTTTAAATCGATGCTTCATTGTATAGGTTCCACAGATCCTAAATGCTTCTTCGACCTAAAGAACGTTAAACGAACCTATAGGTTAACGTACCTGACTACGATCTTGATGTCCCTATTTCTACCTTTATCATCCGTACATGAGATCTTCACCGGGCCCTCCTCCGGCACGAAGAATTGTTTTTCGCCAGAATTGGAGGTCTTATAGAATCGATTGTTAATATACCAGTAGACTTTGCTCACATCATTCGCAGTCTTGCAAATCAGTTGTAGCGGTTCGGGTGAACGTTTGCTAATTAAATACTCATTGCCGTTTGAAGGTGAAGTAATGAAGGGTGCATTGCCTTTGAATATCAATTCACATTCGGGATTGTGTTCCGGTATCTTCTCGTAGCTGATCAAATTCTCTTCGTACCATGCCTGGATATCCGCATCCGTGATCTTATACCATTTCTTTTTATACCCCCTCTCCGGGCTGCAATTCCTGCAATAGGATGTCTTTTCATTGGGGCTAACCATCATCTCCTGCCAGTTGTTACATGTAAGCGTAGATGACACGAGCGGAATAAAATAGTCAGTAGTCAAATGCGTGCAATGCTCAGATGGGATCATTCCCGTCTCACTACAAACCTGTCTTATGTCGCAGTCGGCCGGCTGAGAAAACCATTCCTCGTCACTGTCGTAGTCGATCGTGTTGAAGATCTTGAAGAGCAAAGGGGTGGCCGTGTTCGAACCACTAAGATCTGCTACGCCGACGCCAGAGAAATTACCCGTCCATATGCCGACTGTGTAATTTTTGTTGTAGCCAATGCTCCAGCCATCCCGTCGTCCGTAGCTCGTTCCTGTTTTCCATGCGATTTTGGGCATTTTCTCCGTCGCACCCCAATACAATGGGAAGTCCGGCCTGTTTACATCAGTAAGAATTTGGTTGATCATGTAATTAGAAGCCGGACTAATGATAGACCTGCTCACATGATTGGAATCTCCCTGTAAATAGGATGGTGTAATGTACCTGCCGTTATTTGCGAAGCAGGAGAACAAACCCGTGAGCTCTTCAAGCGTAGTTCCACATCCACCAAGAACCATTGACAATCCTAGCTTATGCTGATCCTTCTGTACCTGTTTGAAATCGCATTGCACCAGTTTCTCAACAAGCTTGTCCTTGCCGAGGGTACGAAGGCTCTTCACTGCGGGGATATTCAAAGAGTGTTCGAGGGCGTATTGTACGGAGACGAATCCATTGAACTTATCGTCATAGTTCTCCGGTGCATATCCCTGGTAATTGATGGCCACATCTGCCATCACGGATTTTGGTGTCATTAACCCCTCATCGATACAAACTGCATATAACAGTGGCTTCAGTGTGCTTCCCGGTTGTCGTATAGCATTTGCGCCATTTACCTGGCCAGCATCCATAGTATCCCTAAAGCCTGATGAACCTACATACGAAATGACCTGGTGAGTGCGGTTGTCGATGATGATGACTGCAGCGTTCCTGATATTCCGTAGTCGCTGCGCCCTGACATAATCTTCCACCAGTTTCTCTGTTTTTAGCTGGGTATTCAGATCTATAGTGGTGCGAATGAGGTTACCGCCCTGCTTTCTTAATTTATAGGAGAGATGTGGAAGGTAGTGTGGCACTACTCCGCGACTTGCGGTCAGCGGCTCGGCCAAGGCATCCTCAATTTCCTTTTCCGAAAAGACTTTCTCTTTTGCAAATTTCCTCAACCATCGGTTTCGTTCCTCTATGATCCTGTCATTGTTCTTTCCAATTACGAGCGAAGAAGGCCGGTTTGGAATGATGGACAGCGCGGTAATCTCAGCGAGTGAGAGATGATCGGGATTTTTTTTGAAGTATAGTTGGGAAGCCGACTTCACACCTTCAATATTTCCGCCATACGGCACAAGATTTAGATACATCTGTAGTATCTCTTCTTTGCTATAGGTCCATTCCAGTTGAAAGGCTCTGAAGGACTCGATGAATTTGCTTAGAATGTTTCTCTTTCGAGGCTCCAGTGCACGCGCTACTTGCATGGTGATAGTACTCGCGCCGGAAGTTCGCTTCATCCGAAAGAGATTCTTGAAAAAAGCTTTCGTCACTGACACGGGATTGATCCCTGGGTGATAGAAGAAATACCTGTCCTCCTTTGCCACGATCGTTTTCTTCAAAAGCGGGGAGATCTCATCGAGGTTCGTCTTCATTCTCCATTTCTGATCCGACGTGAGAAACGCGTTTATTACTTCCCCTTTGTTGTCAGTGATCACGGTGGAATATTCAATCCTGTCGGGAAGAGGGAACATCCAGTTTAATAACAGGAACAGTAGGAAAAGAGTAAGGCACGTAATACCGAATCGCCTTAGAATGCGAAGGATCTTCCGTCTGTTAATTGTGATGCGCATGTTTTTGTTGCCTACGGCTTGGTAGGCAATGGTAATTAGGTTGCCGTCCTATCCATGAAATTAGAATAAAAAACACATTCTCTCTTTACTGTGGCGAATCCTTTTCTCCTTAACAAATATTTATCTTCTAAAATTTGCAAACCAGGTATTGCACATATTACCTTTCATTAAATTCTCACAGTCTATATGGACTTATCGGATCCTTCCAGGCCAACGAAAGATATTCCCCCTTAGTTAACCTGCTTCAAAAATTCCGGATTGCATCACTACCGGTCGGGCTTTCATAGCCAGCCCGGGACCAAATTTTCTGGTTCATATAATTTCTTTACCTTCTCATTCTAAAAGACCAATCAACCAACTTATCTATGCGCAGCAAAACCCTACTTGCCCCGATACTCATCGGGACATTTTTTTTATGTGCCTGTAAGACAAATAATGTATCACTTGATTTCACCAATGCGAAAGGTGAAGTTCCACTCCTTGGCAATCTCGTATTCCGGTTTAACCAGGCCCTGGCAACAGACACTATGCTCAACGCATGGGATTCTACGGACTACGTAAAGTTCGAGCCACGGATCCCCGGAAGGTTTCGCTGGGAAAGTCCGGATCAACTAGTGTTTTCTCCTTCGCAACCCTTGTCACCCGCTACATCTTATACAGCTGAGATAAGAGGTGCAGTTCTCCGCTTTAGCAAATACGATGACGTGAAGGGTGGTGATAAGGTCAGCTTTCATACGCCGCCTCTTACACTAGACAATTCGCAGGTAATCTGGATGTCAGAGGGTGAGAGCAGTACAACAGCACTGCCACAGCTTGATCTTTACTTTAACTACAGGATAAATCCAGCCGATCTAAAGGAGAAACTGGAGATAGAGATAGGTGGAAAAAAAGCCGATTTCAACCTTGTGACCCTTTCTCCTGACAATAAGATATCTCTTCGCATCATTAATCTCGCCAGGGAGGATAAGGATTATGAAGCGAAGGTGACAATAAATAAAGGGCTTAAACCAGAGAGCGGCAAGAATGCGACCTCCGAGCCTATTACTGCAAGCCTGACCATTCCATCCCCATATATTCTGTCAATCCAGGGTCTCGCCTCAGAACATGACGGTGCGGAAGGCGTGGTGCATATCACCACTAGCCAGCAGTTGGCGGCCGAGAATGTGAAGGCGTTGGTGAAGTTTGAGCCAGAACTTCCATTTACGTACGAGGTCGCCGACGACGGTTTCATATTGAGAAGCGATAAGTTCGATATTGAGAAAAGCTACTCGCTCACCATAACGAAAGGGCTTCGGGGCAAAATAGGAGGCGTACTGAAAGAGAATTATTACGAGAGCATCGTGTTCGGTGAACTTGAAGCCAATATTCGTTTTAGTAATAGTAAGGCAGTGTACCTATCGGGCAAAGGATCAAAGAACATTGAAGTCAAGATCACGAACGTCCCAAAGATAAAGCTGGTGATCTCTAAGATATACGAGAACAATCTTCTGATGACTCAGCGTTATGGCTATTATCCCCAGGAGACGCAGGCGAGGTATGCGAGTTATGAAGAGGATGGAGAGGGTGAATATTATGAAGAAGATCGTGGCGTGGGTCAACTCGGAGATGTGATCTATGAAAAAGAGATTGACACGAGAACGCTTCCAAAGAGCGCGGGTGGCAGAATTCTCAATTTTTCTCAGTTCGAAGACCGCCTGGCAGATACCAAAGGCATTTATCACGTCATGATACGGTCGGAGAAAGACTACTGGGTAAAGGATAGCAGGTACATTTCGTTGTCTGACCTTGGGCTGGTGGCCAAGGAGGGACAAGATAAAATTTTCGTCTTCGCGAACTCAATAAAGAGCGCGGAAGGAGTAAGCGGAGTAAACGTCACCATCTATGCCTCCAATAACCAGCTTCTGGGGACTGGGGCTACCAATCGTGATGGAGTCGCAGAGATTGCCTATAGCAAAAAGGAGTTTGGAGGTTTTAAGCCGGCGATGGTAATTGCTAAGACCGCGGATGATTTCAATTACCTGCCTTTCAACAATACTCGGGTTAACACGTCCCGGTTTGATGTAAGCGGAAAAAGGAACAATCCAAGTGGACTGGATGCTTATGTTTATGCGGAACGAGACATTTACCGTCCGGGAGAGAAAATAAACTTTTCGGTTATTCTGCGTGACCGGGAGTGGAAGACACCGGGCACGATACCGCTTAAGATGAAGGTGTTGATGCCGAATGGTAAGGAATTAAAGTCATTTAGGAAAAGCCTCAATGAAGAGGGATCGCTGGAGGGAAGTGTAGACATCGCTCCTGCAGCCATCACGGGTGGGTACACTTTGGAAGTATATACGTCGAATGATGTACTGCTTGCTTCTAAGTCATTTTCCGTGGAAGAATTTGTTCCGGATAGAATACGTGTCAATGTAAAACTTGATAAGAAGTCCCTTCGTCCTGGAGAAACTTCCATGCTGGCAATAAACGCAGTGAATTTCTTTGGTCCGCCGGCTGCAAATCGAAATTATGAGACCGAGATCCAGGTCAGGCAGAAGGTATTCTCACCCGATCAATTTAGTGGCTATGATTTTACGCTGGCGAATCAGAATTCATTTTTCGACAAGGTAGTTAAGGAAGGTAAGACTGATGCCGAAGGCAACGCGTCATTTGAATATGCGGTTCCTACAACCTATAATAATATGGGCGCGCTGCAAACGAATTTCTATGCGACCGTTTTCGATGAGACGGGCAGACCGGTAAGTCGTGCGACCTCGGTCGACATCTTCACACAGGATGTATTTTTTGGTATCAAGTACGACGCATATTATTATTCGCCATTGAATCAGCCCGTGCAGTTTCAACTGGCTGCAGCCGGTCGCGATGGGCAACCAGTGAACTCAACGGCGAGAATAGAAGTGATAAAACACGAATACAAGACGATGCTGGTAAAGGGGGCGAGCTATTTCAGGTATGAGTCGCAGAAGGATGATAAGCTCATGATTGAGAACGAGGTGATGGTCAAAGGAAAAACTAGCTATAGCTATATACCACGTTCACCGGGAGACTACGAATTGAGGATCTATCGCCCGGGAGCCAGCAGCTATGTGAGCCGAAAATTTTATAGCTACGGATCATGGGGCGGCAATAATAACTCCTTCGAGGTAAACAATGAGGGCAACATTGAGATAACTCTGAATAAGAAATCATATTTCACGGGCGAGAAAGTGACGGCCCATTTCAAGACACCATTTAGCGGACGGCTGTTAGTGACTCTCGAGACCGATCATGTCATATCTTATCGATACGTAGATGTAAAGAACAGGGATGCGAGTCTCGACCTTGAAATGGAGGATGAGCATGTTCCAAATGTCTATATTACTGCCACGCTTATTAAGCCACATGAAGTTTCAGACATACCACTTACAGTCGCACATGGCTTCCAGAATGTGAAGGTGGAGGAGAAGACCAGGAAAATTCCGGTGAAGATCGAGTCGGCGAGTACCGTTCGTTCGAAAACGCGACAGAAGGTGTTGGTGAAAGCAGCGGCGGGAAGTTTTGTCACTCTATCCGCCGTCGACAATGGCGTCCTGCAGATAAGTAGTTTCGAAACACCGGATCCTTACCAATATTTCTACCAGAAGAAGGCGTTGCAGGTGAATGCGTATGACATGTATCCACTTTTGTTTGCGGAGGTGCGGGGAAGACTGAGTAGCAGTGGAGGCGATGCTGATCTTGAGATGGCCAAGCGTGTGAACCCGATGCCAGCAAAGCGAATTAAAGTAGTAAGTTATTGGAGTGGGATCGTCAAGGCGAATGGAGATGGGGAAGCGAACTTCGAATTTGAGGTCCCACAGTTCAGTGGTGAATTACGCTTAATGGCAGTTGCGTACAAAGGGCATTGTTTCGGGGCAGCAGCGAGTGCAATGACTGTGGCGGATCCGGTTGTCATAAGCACGGCTCTCCCGAGATTTCTGAGTCCGGGAGATACTGTAAATGTGCCTGTCACATTAACCAATACCACTGATAAGTCTTCAACACTTACTGCAAGCGTATTGACTACGGGTGCTGTGCGTGTCATTGGTGGAAATAGCCAATCCATTTCGGTAAATGGAAAAACAGAAGGAAGAGCCACTTTTAAAGTGGTAGCTAATTCTGCGATGGGCACTGGACAGGTGAAAATAACTGTTAATGGAATGGGTGAGAAGTTTGAAGATGTTACCGATATCGGCGTGCGCCCGCCATCGGGACTACAGAAACTTGCGGGTAGCGGATCGATACAGGGAGGTAGTACGAGCAGGATCAATATAGGGCTGGGGGATTTTATTCCTGGAACGGTCGATTATCAACTGGTCGTGAGCCGATCACCGGTAGTTGAATTCGGCGAACAACTCCGTTACCTGGTGCAGTATCCTTATGGATGCACGGAGCAAACAGTCTCGGCTGCATTTCCACAAATTTACTATGGCGACCTTGCCGATGCGATGCAGCTTAATAACCAGAATAAGCTCAACGCCAACACCAATATCCTGGAGGCCATCCGCAAAATAAAGATGCGACAACTGTATAATGGGTCCGTCACAATGTGGGATGGAGAGGGAACGGAGGATTGGTGGGTGACTATTTACTCAGCACATTTCTTACTCGAAGCGAGGAAGGCAGGATTTGATGTAGATAATAGCCTCCTTGAAACAATGTTGAATTATGTAAACAACCGATTGAAGAATAAGGAGACGATCCTATATTATTATAATCGTACGCAGACGAAAAAGATCGCACCAAAGGAAGTAGCCTATGGCTTGTACGTGCTTGCGCTTGCTGGACGCACGAATATTCCCGCGATGAATTACTACAAGGCAAACCAGGCACTGCTCGCACTTGATAGCAGGTATCTGTTATCAGCAGCGTATGCGTCAGCAGGAGATAAGAAGTCATTTGCATCGATGTTGCCTGCATCATTTAGCGGTGAGGAGTCGGTCACGCAGACTGGTGGCAGCTATTATTCAGATGTGAGGGATGAGGCGATTGCACTAAATGCGCTGCTCAGTGTTGATCCGGGTAATGGACAAATTCCAACTATGGCGAAACACGTGGCGGATAAACTTAAGTCGCGGCGCTACTTGAACACGCAGGAAAGAGCTTTCTCTTTCCTGGCGCTTGGGAAGTTGGCGAGGGCAGCTAATAATTCAACTGCCACTGCAGAGATTAGGGTTGGAGGTAAATCGGTGGCGAAGGTAGACGGCGGGCAATGGCGTGGCGACAAGAGCGCGTTGAAGGGCACGGATATAGAAATTGTAACGAATGGTAGCGGTAGGTTGTATTATTATTGGACGGCGGAAGGTGTGAGTTCCACTGGCGCATACAAGGAGGAGGATAGTTATCTCAAGGTAAGGAAGCAGTTCTATAGCAGGAACGGCGAGGTGCTCTCATCAGGAATCTTTAAGCAGAATGATTTGATCATTGTCGGAATTACGCTCGAGCGTTCTTTCTCTACACCGATTGAAAATGTAGTGATCACCGATCTACTGCCTGCGGGTTTCGAGATTGAGAATCCGCGTACAAAAGAGATACCTGGGATGGATTGGATAAAGGATGGAGCTACGCCGACGGCTTTGGACGTGCGGGATGACCGAATTCATTTCTTCGTAGATGCAATTGCAAACAAGCAAACATATTATTATGCAGTGCGAGCGGTATCACCGGGACAATATAAGATGGGACCAGTAGGGGCGGATGCGATGTACAATGGAGAATATCATTCGTATCATGGGGCAGGCATAGTGAAGGTGGTTAATTAAGACAGTGAGTAGTGAGTTGTCAATAGTGAGTGGCCTCCTGTTACTCGGAGATATTGGGCTATTCGAACTTTTAGTCAATGACTATATCCAAAATGCTATTCACTCTTGACAACTCGCTATTCAATTAAGACAGTGAGTAGTGAGTTGTCAATAGTGAGTGGCCTCCTGTTACTCGGAGATATTGGACTATTCGAAACTTTTAGTCAATCACTATATCCAAAATGCTATTCACTATTGACAAACTCGCTATTCAATTAAGACAGTGAGTAGTGAGTTGTCAATAGTGGGTGGCCTCCTGTTACTCGGAGATCTTGGGCTATTCGAACTTTTAGTCAATGACTATATCCAAAATGCTATTCACTATTGACAACTCACTATTCACTCTTTGACACCTCACAACTCCACACTTAATAAAAAAAGTCCGACCCATCAGGATCAGACTTAACTGAATACAGTGAATATCGCAATTGATTAATAATCGTTATTGTATCCACCGCTGCCACGGTCACGGTTGTAACCACCGCCGCCGCCACCTTTGTAGCCGCCGCCGCCGCCACTGCCGCCGCCACTCTTGCCTTTGTAGCCGCCGCCACCGCCGCCGCCGCCACTGCCGCCACTGCCGAAGCTTCTCTTCTTGAAGCCGCCGCCGCCGCCGCTACCACCACCTTCCGGTTTAGGACGACTTTCGTTAACGACAATGTTACGACCATCAACTTCAGAACCATTCAGCGCGGTAATCGCTGCCTGGGCAGAAGTATCATCAGCCATTTCCACAAAGCCGAAGCCTTTGCTGCGTTGAGTGAATTTGTCTGTAACAATCTTAGCAGATGTTACTTCGCCATAAGAGGCGAAAAGGTTGGACAGGTCCTGATCTTTCAGGTTCCAACTGAGGTTTCCTACGTAAATGTTCATTTTACTGATAAATTTTAAAAAACTAATAAGTGCCAACAGCAAACAGTAACCTTTGAACATTTACCTAAAGGATAACAACGTTCAGGACTTGTGAAACTGTAGAGAACACCAAGACAATACAAAATAACGGATTTTTCTTTGACATATAATAATTTAAAATCGATTTTGGCCGGGCGCCGATTCAGTAAGGTCAGCCAATATCCAAATACATGATTTTCACAGACTTTACCGCAAAACAAAGGGCCGACCTTGGAAGGTCGGCCCTGATATTGGTTTATTCCCGTCCTAGTTCTTAATCAATTTTGCTGATTGTATATCTCCTTTCCCGTTATCGAGCCTTATTACATATACACCTGGAGCAAGGTCGCTGATGCTGATCATCGTGTGCGATGCGCCTTCTCTTGGATTCATTACTTTATAGATCCTGCCTTCCACTGAAGTGATAATAACCTTTGCATTTGCCGCGAGGCGTTTGTGCTGAATGGTCACCTCATCTCTAGCTGGAACAGGGTACAGCTGAATGTCTGAAGAGAAACTATTACTTCCTGACAATTTCAAAATACCGCTGTATTTGAATTTACCATCGATGTCCACGCTCTTCACTCTGTAGTATACTGTTGATGCAGGGACGTTATAGTTAACGAAGCTGTAGATTGATTTTCCTTTAGCTGCAACTGCACCGACCTTCTCGAAAGAATATCCATTCTCACTTCTTTCAACCTGGTATTCTCTAACGTCTACTTCCTCACTTACATCCCATTTCAGATCAACTCCATGTCCGGCATTCCTGTCAGCCACGAGGCCGATGAAATTAACTGGAAGAGGAATGTTCTCAGCACCTATTGATAGGTTGTCGAACACCGCAAAGAAAGCAGAATTGACCAGGTAAGTAACCTCTACCCTGAATGTAGTAGCAGGACCATTTTGAATATCCGAGTCAATCAGGCGGATACAGACGTTACCTTGCTGACCAATCAGAAACGGTGTTGGGTCTGGAACAGGGTTAGCTACAGGTGTTACGCCATCAACATAAGGAGTAGGCGTGCTCCAATCAGCGAAGAACTGAACACCAGAGGTTGCCTCGATGTTTGTTACCGTACCGTTTGAAGTCTGTGTTACACTGATAATACGTACCTGGAAGCGATCAACGAAGGCGTTAGGTACAATATAGTAGAAACCCACATTGAATGTACCATTTGGATTAGGGTTCACATAGGGTGGCGAAATGATATTCAACACTCTTGGGAATCCTGGAGCCGTGGTGCGATAAGGGGGCGAATAGTCTGTCCAATAACCTCGCCCACCATGATAATAGAAGGAACTGTCGAAGATACTTCCGTAAACACTGGGTGAATTGAACCCATTGTCATTGGTGTTGAAATTAGCGACTACTCCCGGACACGCGCCTTGTGTTACCTGTGAGGGCACCTGGGCTTTGACGAGTACGGAACTTAATAAAAGAAGGGAGGCAAAGACGAAGGCTTTCGCCGGGTAGATTTTTTTCATACGTTCTGTTTTTGTTTTATGGTCTAAAAAAATGTTGGCAGTTTTCCAAAGGCAGGACGTATGATTTGTTTCAAAGGGATTGAATTGGAGCGCGGATGTTTTACCTGATGCAAAACACATACCCCAATTTTTTAAACACTTTTTTGCGGTGATCTGAGGACGATCTGTAGAAAAAAATACACGTAACTAAAAAAGAAAGGCCCTCCATTTAGGGAGGGCCCTCGATAAACTATTTTGGTAAGACTATTCGGCTGCCACTTCGAATTCAACTTCGGCTGACTGGCCGTTGCCAAATTCAATATTTGCCTTATATGTTCCTACTTCTTTTACTTCTTCGGGAATGCTGATCCTTTTACGATCGATTTCATAACCCTTCTGTTCGCGGATTGCGCGGCTGATTTGAAGGGATGTTACGCTACCGAAGATCTTGCCACTTGTTCCGGTCTTAGCACCGAGTTTCAGAGGCGCTTCTTTCAACTTAGCAACAACACTGTTGATCTCAGCAAGCATTTTATCTTCTTTCTTCTTTACCTGCTTCATTCTTTCTTCCAGCTGCTTGATGTTGCTGGGGCTGCTTTCTACGGCTAACTGGCGAGGTAAAAGATAATTACGGGCGTATCCATTCCGTACTTTTACTAGTTCATTTTTTGCACCAAGATTATCTACATCCTGGATCAAGATTACTTCCATTGTTTACTTTTTGTTCACCTTCCCACTGCCCAGCCATTTGCAACGGCTGTCTGGATTTTGTTTCCGAATCGGGTATCATAGTGATCCGTCTCCGGCATTGTGTCTTTTGAGACACGAACCCATTAGGGTGAGGATGAGGTTATTTTAAAAGGTCTGTTACGTACGGTAATAATGCCATCTGGCGTGCTTTCTTCACCGCATCGGAAACCTTGCGCTGGTATTTCAGACTGTTTCCGCTAAGACGGCGAGGCAATAATTTCCCTTGTTCATTGAGAAATTTTTTCAGGAACTCTACATCTTTATAGTCGATGTAGCGAATGCCGTACTTCTTGAAGCGGCAGAATTTCTTTACCCTTTTATCGCTTTTTATCGCGGTGAGGTATTTGAT
>JACMKU010000087.1 GCA_014379965.1 Chitinophagaceae bacterium | reverse complement strand
TGGCGGACATCAACAATGATGGCCTTGTTGACATTTATACTCTCGATATGCTTCCTGAGGATAATCGTCGACAGAAACTCTTGCAGGGACAGGAAAATTATGAGTTATACCAGGATATGGCAACAAATGGGTTCCACTACCAGTTCATGCGAAATATGCTTCATTTAAACAATGGCAATGGTACTTTCAGTGAGATTGGACAATTGGCGGGGATTTCAAATACCGACTGGAGTTGGGCTCCACTTATTGCCGATTTCGACAACGATGGGTACAAGGACCTGTTCGTTACAAATGGTTACATGAGGGATTATACCAACAAGGACTTCCTGAAATACTGGGGCGACTATCTTGTAAATCAAATGGTGAAACGCGATAGCATCGACTACATGGCGATCATAAAGATGATGCCGGTCACTCTGCTACCAGATTATGCCTTTAAGAATAATGGCGATCTCAGTTTTACCAACGTATCTAAATCCTGGGGAGTAGATGCACCGGGCCTTTCGAATGGTGCAGCCTACGCTGACCTTGACAATGATGGCGATCTCGACCTGGTCGTGAATAATATTAATGAGACAGCAACGGTCTATCGCAACAATTCATCTACCGATGGCCGATCGCATTATCTTGACCTTGTGCTTCGAGGAAGCGAATTGAATACAAAAGGAATCGGGGCAAAGGTGTCGTGTTATGCAGGTGGCAAATTGCAATTCCTGGAGCAGATGCCATGTCGGGGTTACCAGTCGTCAGTCTCCGACATACTGCACTTTGGTCTCGCGGGTGCGACAATAGTTGACTCCCTTCGGATAACCTGGCCAAGCGGCATATCACAACTCATCGCTAACCTGCCAGTTGATCGAAAAATTATTTTAGATCAGAACAAGGCAGGAAATGGTGCGTCGCAAACTGTCGTGACCGCTAAAAAATTATTCTCTTACAAGAAACCACTTTTTGAGTACGCACATCTTCAGCTCGAGTACAATGATTTCAAACGGCAGCCGCTAATGCCATTGATGCTTTCACAATGTGGGCCCCGGTTCCGGGTAGGAGACCTTAACAGAGATGGATTGGAGGATGTTTTCATTGGCGGTTCCCAGGGACAGGCTGCTGAATTGTTGTTGCAAAATGCGATGGGGAATTTCGAGCTAAAAGGCACTGTGGATTTCGAGGCGGATACGCTTTGCACGACTACGGATGTACAATTCATCGATGTCGATAACGACGGCGACCTGGATATTTATGCAGTGAGTGGAGGGTATGCGGATTATGTAGACGGAGACGATCGGTTGCAGGACCGTTTGTTCATCAACGATGGTAAAGGAATTTTCCATAGGGCAGATGTCGCGCTGCCCGTAATGCGAACGGCGAAGTCAGTCGCGGCACCTGCCGACGTGGATAGGGATGGAGACATAGATTTTTTCATTGGTGGGAGAGTGGTACCCGGCGAATACCCCAGGCCGGCCCCATGCTATCTGCTGCTTAACGATGGTAGTGGAAAATTCATGGATGGTACTGCGCAATGGCTGGGTGAGTCAACCGTGATGGGAATGGTGACGGATGCAAAATGGGTCGACATTGATAATGACCGGCAGCCAGAGTTGATTGTAACTGGAGACTGGATGTCGCACCGCGTATTTTTCAATAAGGGGAGCCATCTCGAAGAGAAAGATCTCTTTGGGCATGTGTCGGAGGCAGGATCCCAACTTTCAGGCTGGTGGAATACGATGGAATTTTTCGATGCAGACAACGATGGCGATCTGGATATGATCGCAGGAAACTGGGGACTGAACTCGCAGCTAAAAGCAAGCGAGAAGGAACCACTTCAATTGATCTGGAAGGATTTCGACAAGAATGGTTCCATCGATCCATTTCTTTGCTGTTATGTTAAGGGTGAGAGTTATCCTTACATCTCTCGGGATGAATTGCTCGACCAGTTGTATCCGTTGCGCCGAAAGTTTACGAGTTATAAGAGCTATGCTGATGCGAAGATGAAAGACATTTTCAGTAACGAGGAGCTAAATGGCTCATCGGCTTATGTTTCTACGCACCTTGCTACAACCTATTTCGAAAATGTCGATGGCCGATTCAGGCAGCGAAACTTGCCGATCGAAGCACAGTTTTCTCCTGTGCACAGGATTGTTGTACAGGATATGAACAAGGATGGGTTCAAAGACATTTTATTATTCGGCAACATAGAAAATACGCGATTGAAAATGGGAAAGATGGATGCGAATTTCGGAACGGTTCTGATAAACGACGGGAGGGGAGGCTTCCATTTCCAACCATTTCGAGAAACCGGCTTGATGGTTGCCGGAGATGTCAAAGATGCTGGCATCATCAATGTGAAGAATGAACGTTTCCTTCTTATTGGAATCAACAATGGCGGTATGATCAACTTCAAACTCGTAGAATGAAACGATACTTGATTGCATGCCTGTTTGCGAACGCGGTTGCTGCACAACCCCCGGGTAATGTAACGCGTCATGATAAATTACAGCAACAGGTATGGAACCTTACTACCGTCATGTACCACGATGTGGTCAATCCGCCGGCAGCAGCGAGGTTCTATGCATATTCGATGTTAGCCGGATATGAAGTGCTCTGCCAGTTGGATCCCTCCATGTATGTATTTCAATACAGCGTAGGGATGAAGACAGGCCTTCGTACTCCCATATCACACACCGTAGACAAGGAATTAGCGGTGCTGTATGCCATACTGGAAACTGGGAAGAACATCATTCCGTCTGGACATCTGTTGCAAGAGAAACAAGATTCTTTGCTTGATAATTACAGGAACGGAAAAGTAGCTTCATCAACGATTGATGCTTCAGTTGAACTTGCAAAGTTTGTATCAGCAAAGATTGCACAGCATTCCAAATCCGATGGATACTTCACACTCAGCACACGACAACGTTACACTCCGGTAAGTAGTTCGGGAAGCTGGAGGCCGACACCGCCTGAATATATGGCCGCCGTCGAGCCGCATTGGAAGACGATTCGGACATTCTTTCTAGACTCTGCACAGCAATTCAAGCCGGCTCCGCCTACGCCATTTGATGGAGCTGCCCATTCACCGTTTATGAAACTGGTCCGGGACGTATACGCGATAACAAGTGAATTGAAGGCCGAGGAGAAAGTCATTGCAAATTTCTGGGATTGCAATCCATTCGCAGTTCAGTTCCAGGGGCACATGAGCATAGGACTGAAGAAGATTTCCCCTGGAGGACATTGGATGAGTATTACGGGAATTGCCTGTCAGCAGACACGGCTAGATTTTGCAAAAACTGTATTCCTTCACACACTCGTTGCTATGAGCTTGCACGATGCATTTGTCAGTTGTTGGGATGAGAAGTATCGAAGTCAGCGTATAAGGCCTGAGACGGCTATCAATAAGTATGTAGACGCGAGATGGCAACCTTTTCTGCAAACTCCACCTTTCCCGGAATACAGCAGTGGTCATAGCGTGATATCTACAGCTGTCGCGGAGCTCCTTACGCATTTTCTCGGTGACTCATTCGCCTATATCGATTCTTCCGAAACTTATATAGGCATTCCAGCGAGAAGGTTTTCTTCTTTTCGATCGGCAGCAGCAGAAGCGAGGGTTAGCCGATTGTACGGCGGCATTCATTTCCGCGATGCTATCGAGAATGGTGGCGAACAAGGGGAAAGGATTGGCAAGTATATCCTGGCGAAACTCGGGCTTCAGCCTTTCGTCAAACAGGAATTGAGCAGGCCGGCAACTAATTGATCTCGATCTCATCTACAAATAACCAGGGCTTATTACCGGCGCCGGGTCTGTCATCGGGAATGGTTCCAAGGTTCTTCACAATGATTTTTACATATCGGGTGGTAACAGGTGCGAATGAAACTTTGATTGTGCCATTCGAACCGTTGGTGTTCTTTTCAAACAATTCATTTCTGCCTACAGAAATAAATTTTTGTCCATCGCTCGAAGTAAACACTTCGGCATAACGGGGTGGATATATCCATGATCCGCCCGAACTCAAACTATGGACGATGCTTTCGCTGATCGATTCGCTACTACCTAGATCTATTATCGCTTCCAGGTCATCGCCCGTCCAGCCGAGAAACTCGCGGCTGCGGCCCAATCCCTTTGAATTTTGCACGCCATTCACTAGGGTAAATGCTCCATCGCCGGGATAATTCCTTGAAGGTTCATTAGTGAGTGTTATTCGTTTACCAGTCGCTTTATTAAAATGAAACTGTTGGCTCACTGGTTTGGAAAGATACCGATACTCAATTCCACTCCTATCTGCTTTCTTGCCTGGGATTCTCTTCGTTATATTGATCCATGCTGCCTGGTATTGACCGGAGGTTGAAGAATTCGTTATTCGGTAATCGTAGCTGTTAGAATCATAGGTATCGAAGCTGATTTCATCGCCAATCTTCAACGCTCCCTCATTACTTTTTTTGGATACTCTCCAAATAACACCATGCTGGTCTGGTGCGGGTACAACAATGGTACTTACGTCAAAGTACGCTTTGCTATAGTTTACCTTCCACAGATCATATCGTTTGAATTGCGTGCGCAAATTCGTTTCAAATTCCGCCCAGTTCCGGCTGGCTTTCGATGACCAAAGAATTTCGCTCAATGCAGCCATCCTTGGAAAGATCATGTACTCTACTTTCTTTGAATTCTTTATGTATTCCGTCCACAGGTTCGCCTGTGCACCGAGTATATGAATAGACTCCTCGGATGACAATTCCTTAGGAACGGGTTCATATGCATAGACTTTTTCAAGAGGATTGTATCCGCCTATCGTAACCGAATCCTCATTCAGACTTTGCGTATGGTCGAAGTAGACAGGATTGCCGGGCGTCATGATCACATCGTGGTTTTGTTTAGCCGCGGCGATACCGCCCTCTTCACCCCGCCAACTCATGACCACTGCTTTTGGCGCCAGTCCACCTTCAAGGATCTCGTCCCATCCGATGAGGGTTTTGCCTTTGCTATTGAGATATTTCTCGATGCGTTGAATGAAATAACTCTGTAGCTCGTGTTCGTCCTTTAATCCGTGGTCCTTCATGCGCTGCTGGCATCGTGGACATTTCTTCCAATGTGTCTTCGGGCACTCATCACCACCGACGTGAAAGTATTTCGAAGGAAAAAGCGTTATCACCTCATCAATAACGTTTTGTAAGAAAAGAAATGTTGAATCATTCCCGGCACAAAATACATCGTCGAAGACACCCCAGGTTTCCTGTACTAGCTTTATTCTCCCGCGAGCCTGTTGATTGACGCTGGTGGGAGATATCATGTTCGGAGGAATGACGGTCGGTTGATTAGGAAAACAACTCAGCCATTCATAAGCGGCAATAGCGGCGCCACCGTGTCCCGGCATTTCGATCTCCGGTATCACGTCAATGAATCGGCGTTTGGCATATGCTACTACTTCGCGAATCTGCGCCTGCGTGTAGAAGCCGCCGTACTTGCGGTTGTCGCTGCCGGTGCCGGGGTAACGACCAATGATAGTTCCATTTCTCCAGCCGCCTACTGACGTAAGCCGTGGATATTTCTTTATCTCTATTCTCCAACCCTGGTCTTCCGTGAGATGCCAATGAAATGTATTTAACTTATGCAATGCAAGAAAGTCTATATACTTTTTTAAAAAAGATACTGGAAAGAAATGGCGGGACACATCTAAATGCATTCCCCGATAACTGAAACGGGGTGCGTCGCTGATTTCAACAGATGAAATAGGATAGGGAGGACTTTTCTTTTCTACAGGTAGTAGTTGCAGCAGCGTTTGCATTCCATAGAAGGTTCCTGATGCTGTTTGCCCGATGACGGTAACACCTTTAGGATTTACCGTCATTGCATAAGCGCCTTCCTTACCCGGCACCAGCGTTTGCGCAGTAGTGAATTCGATGAAATTGGAACTGGCGGCCCTTGCTCGTTTCAAGGTAAGACTGAAATAACTACTTAGGTAGTTTGTAAAAAAAGAAGCGGCATCGTTGTCAACGGCGTTTCTTACAACGAGGACTGTGGCGGCGTTTAATACGAAGCGGCCTTCGCCGGCCTTTACATCCATCGGTCGCGGCACAATTGCAGTCTGCTGGCAAAAGCCGGCCATTGCCATGAGTTGAAGCGATACGGAAAAAAGTATTCGGCGCATAAACGGGTTTATTGGGTAGTGCCAATTTAAATCATTGTGTAATGCCGTCGACTCCTTTTTTTTAATTAGGTTTGAAATAATTACAAAGCATTATGGTATGTATGATAATAAGGAAGTGATCTCTAGATTTTATTCAGCCTTTCAGCGGCTCGACTACAAATCGATGAACGATTGCTATAGTGAAGACATCGTCTTCAGCGATCCCGTATTTCTTACCCTTAGGGGTGATTATGTGCGAGCGATGTGGGAGATGCTATGTAAGAATGCCAAAGACTTCAATTTAACCTATTCGGATATCGAACTGGTGGACGAGGAATACGCTACCTGCAAATGGACGGCGACCTATACATTTTCCAAGACGGGGATGAGAGTCGTAAATAACATCAAAGCGTTCATGAGACTGAAGGATGGTAAGATCGTTGAACATAGTGACGGTTTCCGGCTTAGTAAATGGATTGGCCAGGCGCTCGGATGGAAGGGAGTGCTGTTTGGATGGACTGGGTTTATGAAGAGGGCGGTACAGAAGAATGCGAAGAGAAGCCTCGTTCGATTTGTTGAAGCTAGTCAATAGGCTAGTGGGAAGTGGCTAGTGGCTAGTGGGGTGGGAGAGTCGGGATTGCAATCTGGTCTTTATGTTCGAGCATCATTAGCTAGTGGGAAGTGGCGAGTGGGGGCGAAGAGTCTTCAACGTATTCAATCGTTACCTATTTGCTACTCTGAGGAAAAAAACTGCTAATCGAATACTTTAAAACGAATCCAATTTTTTTGAACTAATCCCCACTAGCCACTACCTACTAGCCACTAGCCAGCCTAACATCGAACATTCACTCTTCAAGTACCCCAAACTTCCCAGCACTCACATCCTGTATCGCCTGTTCTACTTCGCTCCAGGTATTCATCAGGAACGGGCCATATTGTGCAATGGGTTCGTCGATTGGCTCGCCGGATAGAATTAATATAATCGCATCTTCAGTGGCTTCTATCGTGATGAGTTCGCCGTCATTCTTCATTAAAGCGAAGTGATCGGTATCTACAAACTGGTCGCCTATTGCGATCTTGCCTTCTACAACGAGGAGTCCGGTATTGTAAGTTGATGGAAAGTTGAAATCGATCGACGCGCCTTTATTCAACCGGGCATTAAGAACATGCATTGGTGTAAAAGTATTCGCGGGGCCTTTTACTTCCTTGTAATTACCTGCTATCACTTCGATTGCGCCTTTGTCGCCGGGCAGTACATAACGACCCATAGAAGCATGGGTAATCTCCTGGTATTTCGGGGGCGTCATCTTGTAAGCAGCCGGTAGGTTGACCCACAACTGAACCATCTGGAAGAGGCCACCCCTGCGACTAAATTCTTCCTCATGATATTCCTTATGAAGAAGTCCCGAAGCAGCGGTCATCCATTGTACGTCCCCCTCACCGATGACGCCGCTATTACCTGCGCTGTCATGGTGAGCGATTTTTCCATGATATGCTATCGTCACCGTTTCAAAACCCCGATGCGGATGTACTCCCACACCACGCGGATGTTCGGAAGGGGAGAAGTCTACCTTCGAACCATAATCCATTAGGAAGAATGGGCTCATTCTTTTCTTGTCGATCAGGCGACCTCCTGGAAAGAAACTATGTACTCTAAATCCATCGCCAACCATGTGAGGTGCCGGTGGCGCGATGATGGATTCGATGGACCGTATATTTGTCATTTTTCAAAATTTGCAATGTGGAATTTAAAATTTAAAATGTAAAAGGTGATCATACTGCTGACTGATCCTGGGGTTCGCGGCCCCTGCTTTGCGTCGGCCCTTTTACATTTTACATTCTAGATTTTAGATTTTACATTTTCCAGCGCTTCCACTTCCTCTTTAACCAGCCTCTCGGAGAGCCAAAGGAACTCGGTAACGAAATTATGAACGTTGTGTTCGAAGGCTGGTTCCAACAAAACTCCTTTTGCATCGAACTTCTTCTCTACACCGGGTACCAGCAGCAGGTAAGGGGAGGCGATGCCAAACAACGCTGGCACGAGTAGCAATAGTTGTTGTGCTGCTCTCAAACCTCCGAGCGCACCTGGCGAAGCCGTCACAATTCCAAAAGGCTTGTGATGCTGTTTTGGAAAATGATCCAGCAGGTTCTTCATTGCTGGAGCATAACTTCCGTTGTATTCGGGCGTCACGAGGATGTAAGCATCGGCATCAAACACGCGTTGACTGAGTGATCTAAATTCCTCGGGTGTGTTGTCAACCGAAGTGAAAATGGATTGCATCTGCGGAAGGTTCCAGTCACGCATGTCGATAAGTCCAACCTCGTGATCCGTTGTTTCATAAAGTACGGTGTTCAGGTGAAGAGCTACTCTTCTCGTGATACTGTTTTCCCGCGGACTTCCAGATATTATCTCGATTTTCATTATGTAGGTTAAATTATCATTTAATAGAACAATGTTCAAACATCAAATATTGTTCCGTTGCTTTTTTTGTGGCTTTTTGGCAGGTGACGTGTCGGTTGAAGGTCGTTTTTGGCCGGGAACCATTAATTTAGACATCAAACGGTTAACAATGATTAATAGGAGAAGGTTCATTGCATTGTCAGGGCTGAGCTCTGCCGCCGCTATGCTGGCGGGCAGTAAGGCTGCCAGGACGGGAACTGCGCGAGTGAAAGGGAAGCCCATTGTAGTGTCGACCTGGGACGCGGGCCTGATCGCAAATAAGGCAGCCTGGGATATCCTTGAAAAAGGAGGAAGAGCACTTGATGCAGTTGAGGCTGGGGTGATGGTAACTGAACGTTTGCCAAACTGTTGCGTTGGACTCGGCGGTAATCCTGATCGCGATGGTTTCGTTACTTTGGACGCTTGCATAATGGATGAATTCTCCAATTGTGGGAGCGTTGCATTTCTCGAGAGGATCAAACATCCAATTTCGGTGGCGCGAAGGGTGATGGAAAAGACTCCGCACGTAATGCTCGTCGGAGCCGGCGCACAGCAATTTGCGATAGCCGAGGGATTTCCGCTTGAAGAACAGAAATTATCTCCCGATGCCAGTAAAGCTTACGAGAATTGGCTGAAGACTTCGGAATATAAACCCGTGATCAATATCGAGAATAGAAAGAATCCGGGTCCAGCTGCACCGGCGAGAATGGAGAATGGAGACTGGAACCACGACACGATAGGCATGTTGGCGCTTGATGCCAATGGAAACCTCAGTGGAAGTTGCACCACCAGCGGCATGGGATTCAAGATGCGGGGCCGTCTCGGTGATTCGCCGATCATCGGCGCAGGGTTGTTTGTGGATAACGAAGTCGGTGCATGTACTGCTACAGGCCAAGGAGAGGACGTGATACGAATCGCAGGATCTCATACCGTAGTGGAATTAATGCGGCAAGGCCTGTCACCAGAGAAAGCGTGCCGTAAAGCCATCGAACGGATCATCCGGATCAAAGGTGAAAAGGCACGTGACATACAAGTTGCTTTTCTTGCGCTAAATAAGAAGGGCGAGTCCGGCGCATTTGCCATTCATGATGGGTTCAACTATGCCATAAGGAACAAGGAGGGGGAGCAGTTGCCAAAATCCAAATGGTACATATTCTAGCATTCACGGAAGACCTCCTATTTATATTTTATGAAAGGACAGTATATAATCGAAATTGCTACTTCTGATTTTAGTACAACAAGCGCGGCAGTGGAAGGCGGGGCGGATAGGATCGAACTTTGCGCGAATCTCGCAGAAGGTGGTACCACGCCATCCTACGGGTTGATTAGAAAATGCCGTGAGACGTTTGGTATTTCACTATACCCAATCATACGCCCAAGAGGTGGTGATTTTCTTTATTCAGAAGAAGAGTTTGAGATCATACGCCAGGATATCAACATCTGCAGGGATTTTGGTTGCGATGGGATCGTTATTGGGATGCTTGATGAAGATGGAGGAATCGATATTCATCGTACGTCAAAGCTAATCGCTGCAGCGTATCCTCTGGGTGTTACTTACCACCGTGCTTTTGATCGTTGCCGCGATCCCTTTGAAGCTATGGAGCAATTGATCGATTTAGGTTGCGAGCGAATATTGACATCAGGTCAGCAACCAGGCGCACCGGAAGGAGTGGAGTTCATCGCGAAGTTGAACAAAGAAGCGTCTCAACGAATCATCATCATGCCCGGTAGCGGCGTGCGTGCCGAAAATATTCGAATGCTAGCTGAGAAAACAGGTTGCATCGAGTTTCATTCCTCTCTCAGGGGAAAGCACCCATCCAGCATGAAATTCATTCATCCTGCATTTGCGACCTCTGCTGAAAGCTATAGCAACAACTACATCGATCCTTCAGAGGTCAGAGCATTGAAATCTATACTTGAAAACAAGGACTAATCCATCCAGCCGATAGGCGCAATGGGTTCACGCAAAGGCGCAAAGGCGCAGAGAAATCTGGGAATCTGGAATCGGGAATCTGGAATCGGGCTAATTAATCGTAAGTGTCTTACTGGTTAGAAGAACTAATTCCCGATTCCCAATTCCCGATTCCTACGTAAAAGTTCCTATTCAAACTCGTACTTCTTATTCTGATCCTTCTGCCGCTGCTTCCGTATCAGATCCGATTTGACTTTATGAATGACTGCGCTACCCAGGCATAGGAGGCCACCGTTAATTAAAACAATTGCAGCGGCTGCCCACAAATACCATTCTTCAGGTTTCGATTTGAGAACAGAAATATAACAGATGGAAAGAATACCGGGGGTGATGAAACCGAAACCAATGAGCATCCGGGAAATGTACTTTTGGCGGTGCCTGTTTGTCATGCAGTTTGAATTAAGATGGAAAGGTTGGTTCGGCCGGTCAAAAATAAGGGAAATAATGTTTTGTTAATAGACAGCTTATAGTCGTCCAACCATTCTCCCTCTACTAATTTTGACTGTTGTAAATTGCTTCAATGAAAAGAATACTTTGCCTGGTTGTTTTACTACACGTGATTTTACTCGCTGGTGCACAAGATGCTCCTGAAGGCTTGTTCATCAACTCAAAAGCTCCGGATTTCCGCGCTAAGGATCAGAATGGTAAAGAAGTCCGACTTAAGGATCTGCTTAAGAATGGCAAAGTGGTGTTGGTATTCTACCGAGGACAATGGTGCCCGTACTGTAGCAAGTATCTCAAGAAGCTTGAGGACTCCCTCCAATTAATTAACGGAAAAGGTGCTACGGTCGTTGCCATTACGCCAGAACTTCCCGAGAATGTTAATAAGATGGTGGAAAAGACAGATGCGAAATTTCCAGTTCTATATGACGAGGGACTGAAGATAATGAAGGCGTATGAGGTGGAATTCGAAGTTCCGGAGAACGTCCTCACGCGTTATCGTAATTCAGGAATTAAGATAGATGAGAACAATGGAAAGAACGGTAATTTCCTACCGATACCTGCTACCTACATAATTGATAAAGAATCAACCATTACATACAGGTTCTTTCAATCAGACTATAAGAAAAGACCTTCAGTTCAGGAGATCCTCACCAACCTGGAGAAATAGTTAAACGATTCAATAGTCCCAGTTCAGCCTTGCAACTTTGCCATTTGATCCCGCAAGGAAGAAGGCTGACCCGTTTCGCGCGATCCTGCAGACATTGAAACTTTCCTTGCTTATCCATCTCCACGTCTTTCCGCCATCATTTGAGTAATCAATGCCATTAAGCCCACAAGAGACGATGTCCTTCTGTGAAAGATATTCGACACTGCTGCGATATCCATGAGGGGGTGTCTTGGGAGCCTTCCATGATTTTCCTCCATTGGTTGTGTAAAAACAGTTGCGATCAATAGATGCGGGTGCATTGAAGTCGCCACCAACGACGATCATTCTTTTCCCCGGGTAATCGGGGTTTCCATTATCGTAAATATCGATCGAATTAGCGCCGGTAGTTTCTTTTCCCTGTATAATTGGAAGTAGTGTGCTCGTGGACTTGGAGAGAAGCCGCGACTTCATTCCTCCGCTTACCAAGAAATAGCTGCCACTTCGAAATACGCGGAGGTTACTTCCACTCGCAGCGAAGAAGGCCTCGCCACTATCGG
>JACMKU010000086.1 GCA_014379965.1 Chitinophagaceae bacterium | reverse complement strand
CTAAAATTTATTTTGAAAAAAATTGGTAGTGTAGAAAAAATAGCTTCATCTTTGCGAACGAAAAATAAAAAATGCCACGCATAAAATTACATATTGAATCAGCGAATAGGTTTAGTCCAAATGATGGCTACTCGTCGCGCGGGGCATTGTACTACCGTAGAGTAAGTTGATACAACGAATTCGATAGAACACAGGCCCCGCAAGAGATTGCGGGGTTTTTTTGTCTTGCTATACAAGCGTGCGATCATTAAAGAAATCTAATGCTGAAGCAAATTGACCATACCGTATTAAAAGAACTGCCCGGCGATGGTATGAGGATGGATGCTCAATCACCATCATCGCGAGATGCATTTTCGAGTAGATATCGACGTATTGGAATGATAAACTGTATCAATGAAGATAAATTCATTCGACTGGGTGTCCAGACGTAGGTGTATTGTGCCTACAGATTAACCCGGTCGAGAACGACCGGGTTTTTTTGTATAACAACGAATCGATAAGTAGTAATAACGATAGCAATGAACAATTTGTATAACAAAAAGGTGATCAACATCAATAACATTTTCACGGACTCTTTCCTGGATTCCAGGATACTGTATATGTATTGTTTCAATGCATTGCCCAGCATCCACTTTATTGGACGTGTTGAGGGTGAGAAGGTATTTGAGGAGATCCGCGAGAGGCTTTCGCGCAGGATAAAACATGTGCATAAAACCAAGTGGTATAAACAGAAGAAGAAAGGATTTGAGTTTGATAAAACTGTCATAGTATGCGATAATAAATGCCTGATCGAAATCGGTAACTGTTACTGTGAAATATTTCATGACGGCCATCGGTCCGAGTTTGTGGATATCATTTCAAGAATTGCATTGCAATTCAAAGAACGGCCGAAAAGGCGCCCGCTTGATATCAACCTGATTGTACAGAACAGGAATAGCATGGAGCTAAAGTCGATGGAAATTAAAAGGACGAAACTCGATCTCGAACTTTTTTATGAGGATGATTTCAAAGAGATTGATGATAAGATCCGCAGGAGACTCAATAGGAACAATGATAAGGGCATCGTACTGTTACACGGTTTGCCCGGTACGGGAAAGACTACTTACCTCCGTAACCTGGTAGGGAGGATTAAGAAAAAGGTACTGTTTTTGTCCCCAATCGTTGCAGGCGACCTGATGAACCCGGAGTTCATTGCACTGCTGATCGACAATCCGAACACGGTGGTAATTATCGAAGACGCAGAGAATGTTATCATGGATCGAAAGTACGGGACAGGGAATGCAGTGTCCAACTTATTGAATATCTCGGACGGTCTCCTTTCCGATTTCCTGAATGTACAGTTGATCTGTACTTTCAATAGCTCTCTGACGATGGTGGATAGTGCGTTGTTGCGAAAAGGCAGGTTGATTGCCAAATATGAATTCGGGAAGTTGGGAATTGAAAAAGCAAGACGCTTGTCGGGGTATTTTGGGTTTGATAAAGTCATCGACCGGCCCATGACCATAGCAGAGATTGCGCATCCGAATGAAAAGTCTTATGATACCGGTATGATGCAAGGGCAAGCGATCGGATTCAGGCGTCACGAACCAAGAGATACATTATCCAGTATTCGGCTGCCACCCGTAACTCATAACCCGTAACTCGTAACTTAAAATCGAATTAAATGACTAAACTAAAAATAAATGGCAAAGAACTTCGTTCCATCGGTTATCCCGAAGGGCCGGTGATCAGCGTTGCCATGCAAACAATGGAGAAAAACTTCAGGCATCTCGCGCATGCAGATGCGATGGAGGTGTTGAGAGCTATTTTACAAAGTCCAAATGAATATGCGAGCGATCAGGTGTTGGGCAAGATAGCAGAACAGCTAATCCCAAAGGCCTCATCGGATGGCGCCGAGATTTCTCTTAACAACACGGGTATTCAATTCAGTGTCTTCGGAAGTGATCAGATAGAAGAGGGAGCCATGCACCAGATGTATACTGCCGCCAAATTACCAATTGCAGTTGCGGGAGCATTGATGCCTGATGCGCACTCAGGGTATGGGTTACCGATAGGAGGTGTACTCGCAACGGAGAATGCCGTCATTCCATATGGAGTTGGAGTTGATATTGGCTGCAGAATGTGCCTGAGTGTGTTTGATATTGATCCGAAGGAATTGATACAAAAGGAAAACTACTTCGCGCGTGAGTTGAATGAGGCCACATTGTTTGGAAGCGGAGGGCAATTCAAGCAAGCCGAGGATCATGAAGTGATGGAGAACGAGGCCTTTTATACACTACCCTTGCTAAAGAACCTTCACGGAAGAGCATGGAAACAGTTAGGATCATCAGGGTCAGGAAACCACTTTGTAGAATTTGGCGTTGTGGAGATTGAAGAGAAAGATGCTGTGCTGGGTATTGAGGCGGGTACTTACCTGGGATTGTTGTCTCATTCTGGTTCAAGGGCACTCGGGGCGAATGTTGCAAACCACTATACCAAGATTGCAAAGCAAAAAAGACGATTGCCCGGGGAAGCGAATAACCTCGCGTGGCTGGGATTGAATGAACAGGAAGGAATGGAATACTGGATTGCGATGAACCTTGCGGGTGATTATGCGTCTGCGTGTCATCATATCATTCATCAAAAGATTGCAAAGCAACTAGGGAGGAAACCCATACGAATGGTGGAGAACCATCACAATTTCGCATGGAAGGAGATGCACGAAGGCAAAGAGGTGATCGTTCATCGTAAAGGTGCGACGCCTGCGGGAAAGGACGTGTTAGGAATAATCCCCGGATCAATGACTGCAGCGGGCTTCATTGTGAAAGGGAAAGGCCAGGAAGCTTCCGTTAATTCAGCAGCTCATGGTGCAGGAAGAAAGATGAGCCGTACTGCTGCCATGAAATCCGTTACGCACGAAGCATTAAAGGATGAACTAACGAAGCACGGCGTAAAACTGATAGGTGGTGGACTGGACGAAGCGCCGTTTGCCTATAAGAATATCGAAGATGTGATGAGGAGCCAGCAGCAACTTGTAGACACAGTTGGAAAGTTTACACCGAAGATTGTGAAGATGGATGGCGCGAAACACAAGACGTGGGGGAGGAAGAACGAAGCTAGTGGTGAGTAGCTAGTGGCTAGTGGGGACTGGGAAGTTGCGAGTAGGAAGCCCACTAGCCACTCCCTACTAGCCACTAGCCATTATCATCAAACTTTGATGTAGATCCTTTTCTTGTCCATCCACCAACAAATCGCCCACATCAGCGTGATCACGCACAGCGCATAAACAAGTGAGCCGATCTTCGGACTGCCGGGAATATTCACCAATACCTCCCTATAAAGCCAGTTCCACGGATTGGTTCCGTCACCGAGTTTGATCAATGAAAGTGTCTTCGGCAGAAAAGCACTTAAAGCAAAAACGAAAAGAGCATTTTTCCCAAACACGTCGAAGAATCTGCTGAGCCAACCCTTCTGATTGCGAACTTCTATCAGGTAAATCATAGTTGCAAGTGTAACAGTTGCCAGCCCACAAGTATAGATGGTATACGAACTGGTCCATATCTTCTTATTGATTGGGAATGAAAGGTCCCAGCAATAACCCGTCACCAGCATGGCCACCCCTGCAACGAACAGCCCCGTCAACATCTGGTACATCCCTGGATTGCCAGAAGCAGGACGATCAACCTGGAGTTGCATGTCAACAGACTTCGATTTCTTTTGGATATAATCTCCTACTAAATAGCCGAAGATGACTTGTACGATCGCGGGCAATGTGCTCACCAATCCCTCGGGGTCAAAAGGAATTCCTTCTCCCCTGTAGAGATGGGATTCGCCAAGAATCATCTTGTCGATATTGGTTCCGAACCAACCCTTCAGACTGTAAGGATCCTGCGGGTTCCCAATATAACAAAGCATCCAGTAAACCAGGAGGAATACCAATGCAATGAAGAATGATTTACGAGGTTTGAAATAATAGATAATGACGGAGGCGAAGAAATAGCAAAGCGCGATCCGCTGAAGTACGCCCATTATCCGAACACCTCTAATCGTCTCAACAAGGTTTCCCGCCTTATCCTTCGTGTAATCGATCCAGGTGAAGCCCTTGAAGATCGTTTCCTTCTGAAACTCGGTAGATCCTTCTACTATCCGGTTCACTTCCGTTACAAATGGCCACCAGTTAAGAAATAACCCGATCCCAAAAATCAACGCCGTTCTCTTCAAAACCTTTCGACAGAACATGGCATCTCCACCTGCTTCAAGCCTCGGCATCACGAAGGCTATCGCATTGCCAACTGCGAAAAGGAAAAAAGGAAAGACGAGGTCTGTAGGCGTGATACCATGCCACGGTGCATGCTTGAGAGGTCCATATATCTGGCCCCAGCTGCCGGGATTATTCACTAATATCATGAGGCAGACGGTGGCCCCACGAAATACATCGAGAGAATAAAAGCGTTGATTCAAAAGCAGTCGATTTGAAACTAAATGTAAGAAGAGTTAGAGATAGTTTGGGGTTTAAAGGTCCAGACGTCGAAAGGTTTAAGAGTTTAAGGGTTTAACTGTCGCACTTTTTTTAACGGGTGGAATCCGGCAACTTTGTAACATGTCTGCTGCAAACCCCCTGATTCATCCATCGGCCATTATTGACGAAGGAGCGTCTATCGGCGCAGGAACCCGCGTCTGGCATTTCTCTCACATAATGCCCTCAGCCAAGGTGGGCGAGCGATGCATAATCGGGCAGAACGTGTTTATCGATAACAAAGCCGTCATCGGCAACGGCGTTAAGATTCAGAACAACGTCTCCATATATGCTGGAGTCGTGATTGAAGATGATGTTTTTCTCGGCCCCTCCATGGTCTTCACAAATGTGATCAATCCCCGCAGCTTCATCGACAGGAAAAATGAATTCCAAAACACTCTTGTCAGGAAAGGCGCGACCATTGGTGCGAATGCGACCATTCTTTGCGGTATCGAAATAGGACGCTATGCCCTGATCGGCGCAGGCGCCGTCGTTACGAAAACCGTCCTCTCCCACGCGATCATAACCGGAAATCCGGCTGTGCAATCCGGTTGGGTGAGCAAGTCGGGAATGACACTCGAGTTCGATAAGGAAGGGATGGCAATTTGCCCTCATTCCGGGGAAACTTATACCCTGAAAAATGGAATTGTTGATTTGGATCAATAGTTATCAACTCGTGGGGACAAATCATTCAAAATCCGCACATTTTCTTCACTTGTCAGTCACATTCTTACGCCTATATTTGCACCCGAAATGGAAACGACCCCTCGCTCATGCCGGGTCCTTTCGTCTGAATAACCAGTCCATTTTTCAAAAGAAAACATGTGACTGAGATGGCGAAGCCATTCCTAAAAGCTCCTGGTGACAAATAAGTGGTTAGCGATCTATAGTCGTCCCCGTTGGGAAAAGAAGGTAAATCAACTCCTGCTAGAAAAGGGATTCGAGAGCTATTGCCCTCTCAATAAGGTCCGACGCAAATGGAGCGACCGGGTGAAGGTCGTTGAGGAGCCGCTCTTCAAATCCTATGTATTCGTGAAGGTAAGTGAGGAAGACAGGACGGCTGTAAGGATGACACCCGGGGTCATCAATTTCGTTTACTGGGAAGGTAGACCTGCCGTGATCAAAGAGAAAGAGATCAACGCCATCAAGCGATTTCTAAATGAACACGAGAATGTAGAAGTACAAGCGCTGGATCTGAAGGTGAGACAGCGTGTCAAGATTACAACAGGACCTCTAATGGACCAGGAAGGCGAAGTACTAAGTCTTCGTCGAAAGGCCGTTAAGGTTGCCATCGATAGCCTGGGATATGTACTGGTAGCCTATATTGACAGAAGTAAATTAACTTCGGCGAGGCCGGATTAGCCTCAAAGTGTATTTTTGCGAACCGAATATCCATAAAGAAATCTTCATGAATCTTATCCGAACTGTATTTGTACTTGTACTCCCTCTTTATCTTATTTCCTGCGGTACACAACAGAAGCTCCCCAACTACCTGGAGAAAATGACGGATAGCACCGCTAACGGCGAAGTGGTGGTGCCAGAGCTTAGGATCCAGAAAAACGACTTATTGTCTATCCAGGTTTACAGCGCCAGTACAAAACCAGAAATCGACGCCTTATATAATATGACTACGGTTTCAGCGACAGGCGGACCTAGTGGCGGTTTCCTTGTGGATGCCAAAGGAAACATAGAATATCCACGACTTGGTACTTTCCACGTAGACGGTCTTACAAAAGATGAACTCGCAGCCCAGATCAGGAAACGGCTCACCGAACCTGTCGAACTTCTATCAAATCCTACTGTGATCATTCGTTTCCAAAACCTGAAGGTCACCGTGATGGGAGAAGTTGGTAGCCAGGGCGTATTGAACATTCCCGGCGAAAGGGTAACTATCCTCGAGGCAGTCGGACTCGCAGGTGGCGTGACTGAATACGGAATGAAGGATGAAGTCAAGATCATTCGCGAGATCGATGGAAAGCGTCAGATAGGGACGATTGACCTTTCCTCTGATAAGATGTTTGAATCTCCCTACTACAATCTCATGCAGAATGATGTGGTGCTGGTCTCAACCTCAAAGAAGAAAGCAAAGAAGGCCGAACAGGATGTTGTCATGCAACGCGTAAGTTTTGGATTAAGCCTGATTACAGCCATTGCTTTAATTTATAATATATTTAGATAACCTCGTTTAGGGTTTCCAATAATAACAGTACAGAATGCCGGAACAGAGCAACAACCAGGAACAGAGCAACAATAAGAGCGAGCTTTGGAACTTGAGCGTCAAAGATCTATTCTATAAATATGTCCGCTTCCTTCCGTTGTTTCTCCTGTCCGTAGCCGTTGCATTATTAATCGCATTCGCTTACCTCAGGTATACTTCGCGTGTGTATGCAGCTTCCGGCACTATGCTCATCGAAAGCGAACAACAATCCAGCAGCTCGGATAAGGTTGAAGATATCCTTACTGGCACCCGCTCCCAAAACATACAGACCGAAATAGAAATGCTCAAATCCAGGCCCTTGATGGCCAGGGTGGTCAACAAACTCGGTCTTCAGTTCAACTACCTCGCTAAAGGCAAGGTCAAGGATTTCAACATTTATAAACAGGGCCCATTCGTAGTCCAACTCTTCGAAATCGCTGACTCGAACAGGGCATTTTCGATGAATGTGAAGTTTATCGACAACAACCGGTTTCGGATCGATAATGAATCGAACACCTTCACATTCGGTCAGCTGTTTCGCAACATGCACGGCGTCTTCCGGCTTGTCAAGCAGAGTCCTGCCGGGGCGGGAAATGAGTATAATATCAGCTGGGAACCTACGATGTCCATCGCCGGCGCTCTCGCCGCCGCCGTGAAAGTGCAACCGAAGACACCCGGAACCGGCATCCTCACTGTCAGCATCCAGTCTACCAATGCGCAGCTGGCTGCCGACATCGTCAATAGTCTCATGATCGAGTATGATTCGATGACAGTTGAACAGAATAACTATTCGACAGACCAGATGCTGGGATTCATCAATGAACGATTAACAATATTGAATCATGAACTCGATAGTCTTCAGATGAAATTCCTCCGGTATAAGCAGGAAAACAACCTGATCGATGTCGAGAAGCAACTTGGAGACTATTTCACCAGGATCACTGATGTCGATAAAAGCATCGTAGAGACGCAATTCAAACTAGACCAGGCGGAAGAGATCAATAATTATCTTGGGAATAAGCGTAACCACTTCAACAAAGTCACGCCATCTGCATTGACACTACAAGATGTTACGCTTAACGAATTAGTCAGCAACTATAACAGGGCGCAACTCACAAGGCAGTCGTTACTCGACGCGAATGTTCCTGAGGAGAACCCGGCAGTGAAGGAAGCAGAGGGCCAGATAGAAAAGCTCCGCGAAAATCTGTTAGAGAATCTTCGGAACATCCGACTCTCTTACAGCGCCGTGATTAACCAATCCCGCGCGAGAAGCGGGGCTGAACAATCACGCCTACAATCGCTACCCTTCAAGTTGAAGGAGTATGTTGAGATGGAGAGACAAATCAATACGAAGCTTGCGCTATACAACTTACTTGAAGGAAAGAGAGAAGAAGCATCTATCGGTCGAGCCTCTACCATTTCTAATTCAAAAGTCATTGACCTGGCGAGTGCATCCAACGTACCCGTGAAGCCGAATAAGCGTACGATCCAGTTGTTGGCCATCCTCGCCGGTATTGGTTTGCCTGCACTTATAATCTTCATAGGCGAAATACTAAACGATAAGATCAGCACCCGATTCGATATCGAAAAGATCACGAAGGCTCCGATCCTCGGAGAGATTGGTCACTCATTCTCCGATAATACGCTAATTGTGAACAAGACGAGCCGCACGATGGTGGCGGAGCAGTTTCGAATTATTCGATCGAACCTACAATACGTAATCAGCAACCCTCAAAAGTCCGTGATCCTCGTCACCTCGTCGTTCAGCGGCGAGGGTAAGTCATTTATCAGTACTAACATGGCGGCAGTACTCGCGCTCACTGGAAAAAGAACTGTCATCCTGGAATTTGATATAAGGAAACCCAAAGTATTGACAGGGCTTAACATGACGAGACGTCCCGGTATCACAAACTTCATGTTGGGCAAAGCTCCCCTGGAGGAGCTGGTGGCCCAGGTGCCTGACCAGGAGAATCTTTATGTGTTGGCCTGCGGACCTATCCCGCCCAATCCTTCGGAAATGCTGCTCGACTCAAAAATCACAGACCTTTTCAATTGGATGAGGGATAATTTCGACGTGATCGTTGTAGACACTGCACCCGTTGGAATGGTGAGTGATGCCATGACATTAAGCAAATTCGCCGATTGTACTTTATACCTCGTACGCCAGGGACACACGTTTAAGAAACAAGTAGCGTTAATCGACGAGCTTTATACAGAGGGTAAATTGCCCAAGGTTTCCGTCATCATCAACGACGTAAAGGTGAAACCAGGGTATGGATATTATGGCTACGGCCGCTATGGCTATGGCTATGGTTACGGCTACGGCGCGGCTAGCAGCTATTACGAGGAGGAGAAGGCACCTCTTACCTTTGCTGAACGTTTTTTGGGGAAATTCAAACTTCCCAGGTGGATTCGCCGGAGACGTTAATCTAACAGTTAACTTATTTAATCATAATGCGCATCTTGATCACTGGTGGGGCAGGGTTCATCGGCTCCAACCTTTCAGAAAAATTATTGCAGGACAAACGAGTGACTGCGGTGAGGGTATTTGATAACCTTGCCACGGGATCGGTTTCCAACCTTGCTTCATTCAAAGACGATCCGAAATTTGAATTCATGGAAGGCGATATACGCGACTACCAGGCTTGTCTATCTGCCTGCGATTCCATGGACCTCATCACACACCAGGCTGCACTTGGTTCCGTTCCACGCTCGGTAGCCGATCCGCTCACCAGCAATGAAGTGAACATCACCGGCACACTCAACATATTTACCGCGGCGAAGGAGAAGAAGATAAAAAGAATCGTATATGCGGCAAGTTCATCTACCTATGGAGATCATCCCGGCCTTCCCAAGATAGAGGACCAGATCGGCAACCCGCTATCGCCCTATGCGGTCACGAAGTATGTGAATGAACTGTATGCACGAGTCTACGCAAGTCTGTATGGTATGCAATTCGTAGGATTGAGGTACTTCAATATTTTCGGTCCAAGACAGAATCCGCAAGGCCCATACGCAGCGGTGATTCCACTTTTCGCGCAGGCCATCATCGATAATAAGCCGCCAGTGATCAATGGAGATGGCAGCCATAGCCGTGATTTTACATTCGTGGAAAATGCCGTGCAGGCAAATATTCTAGCGCTGTTCACAGACGACACGGCTGCGGTCAACCAGGTATATAATATTGCATGCGGTCACCAGACTTCACTGCTTGAGTTGTTTAACGATCTCAAAAAAGAAGCTGGAAGCAGTCTCGAGCCTATACATGGACCTGAAAGAACGGGAGATGTGAAGCACAGTCTTGCCGACATTTCTAAAGCAGGCAAACTACTTGGCTATAATCCATTAGTTTCCGTAGAAGATGGCCTGAAAAAGACCTTCCGCTGGTATCGTGAGCAAAATCTAAAAAGCGTAAAGGCGTAATGCCCAATAAGAGGACAATCATTGTAACCGGGGGAGCGGGATTCATCGGCTCGCATGTTATCAGGCGTTTCGTAACGCGGTACCCGCATTATAAAATCATAAATCTCGACGCGCTCACCTATGCTGGTAACCTGGAAAATCTCAGGGATATCGAGAATGCGCCAAATTACTTTTTCGAGAGAGCCAACATCCTGCATACAGAAGAGATCCAGGGTGTCTTTGCCAAATATGATCCGGATAGTATCATTCATCTCGCAGCTGAGAGCCATGTTGATCGTTCCATCCTATCGCCCCTTGATTTTGTGTATACGAATATCATTGGTACGGTTAACTTGTTAAATGTGGCAAAGCATGAGTGGCTTGATAATCTCTCTTCGAAGCGCTTCTACCATGTTTCTACGGACGAAGTGTATGGAGCATTAGGTGAGACCGGCTATTTCACAGAGAAAACATCGTATGCGCCGAATTCACCCTACTCGGCATCGAAAGCGTCATCAGATCATTTCGTACGGGCCTATGGTGAAACGTATGATCTGCCAGTGGTGATCACCAATTGTTCGAACAACTATGGGCCAAACCAGTTTCCCGAGAAATTGATCCCGCTCTTCATTAATAATATCATTACTAAGCGTCCTCTTCCGGTATACGGAGACGGATTATATACGAGAGATTGGCTCTATGTGAAGGATCATGCCGCAGCTATCGATCACATATTTCATGAGGGGAAAAACCGCGAGACTTATAACATCGGTGGCAACAACGAATGGAAGAACATTGAGCTGGTCAAATTGCTTTGCAGGCTGATGGACGATAAACTGGGGAACACGCCCGGCACGAGCGAGAAGCTTATCACGTACGTCAAGGACAGGCCCGGTCATGACAGACGTTATGCAATAGATGCATCAAAGGTCGAACAAGAACTTGGGTGGAAACCATCCATCAGTTTCGAAGAGGGGTTGGCCCAGACGGTGGATTGGTACCTGCAAAATGGTGAATGGTTGAAGAATGTCACAACCGGCGCCTATCAACAGTATTATAAAGGACAATACAGTTCAGAATAGCATGGTAAAAGTACAGCTAAAGGGACTCAATGGTATTCGGACCATCGCCGCGATGGCCGTTGTAATATTTCATATTGGTGTTGAACTAAAGGCATTCGGTTTCGAATCGACAACACGAACAGATCTTGGTGGGTTCGGGGTCTCGATGTTTTTCTCGCTGAGCGGGTTCCTAATTACCTACCTGCTGTTGATTGAGAAGGCAAGGTTCGGAAATGTAAGCATAAAAGATTTCTACATCCGACGAGTGCTTCGGATCTGGCCACTGTACTTCCTGTACCTGACGTTGGCCCTCATCACTATGTATGTCTACCTGCCAGAGTCGCTTCCAGGAAGTCTCGCATACTATCTCTTTCTTGGAGCCAACATTCCCTATATATTCGGTACTACCCTGCCTTTACTTATACATTATTGGTCACTCGGAGTTGAGGAGCAATTCTACCTTTTCTGGCCATGGGTCATTCGCAAGAGTAAGAACATCCTTCGCTTCCTGATCATTTTTACGGTGGTATTCATCGTGATAAAGTTAGGACTGCGATATATAAACGCCACTACTGAGTATAAATGGCCTTACCAGGCCTGGCACGTTACCCGTTTCGACTGCATGACGATCGGGGCCATTGGCGCATTCTTCTTCTATCACAAGAATCCCCTGTTCTTAAAAGTAGTCTACTCGGTCCCTGCCCAAATACTCGCGTGGTCGGTTGTCGTGTTAATGTTGTTCAACAAGTTTCACATCGCTTCCGTGTTGGACTCGGAGTTTCTCGCGGCTCTTACGGTAGTGATGATAGTGAACGTCTCGACCAATCCTAAAACACTGGTTAACCTGGATAAGCCGGTATTTGACTTCCTGGGAAAGATATCATATGGCATTTATGTCTATCATGCCATCATCATCTTTTTCACCATAGAATGGTTAGGCTTCTTTATCCAGCGACTACCGATAGTGCCAAGGTATATGTTCGTATTTACGTTTATTCCGCTCGTTACTTTTCTCGTGTCGTATCTTTCATATGAGTATTTTGAAAAACGATTCTTGCGGATCAAGTCGCAACACGCCAGGGTGAAGAGTTCGGATACGAAGACGTGGATTGAAACACAACCGCTGAATCCGGATCCGGTAGTATTGCCTGATACAGCGAAAGTGCGAGCGTCGCAAGTTGATTAGTTTCTTGATTAAGCCCAAGCAACTAAGCAACCAGGAAACCAGTAACATGAAGAATCCATAACAGCATGAAAGGAATCATCCTCGCCGGGGGATCCGGCACCAGGTTGTACCCGATCACCAAGGCTATCAGTAAGCAGTTAATGCCTATCTATGATAAGCCGATGATCTATTACCCATTGTCCACCTTACTCATTGCGGGGATACGGGAGATTCTAGTCATCACTACGCCTGAAGATGGTCCACAGTTCAAAAGATTGCTTGGCGATGGCAGTCAACTAGGTTGTCGTTTCGAGTATGCAATACAGGAAGTTCCCAATGGCCTCGCGCAGGCATTCGTTATAGGTGCCTCGTTTATAGAAAAAGACAAGGTCGCACTCGTTCTTGGAGATAACATATTCTATGGCACAGGGCTCGGCAGGCAGTTACGTAATCTCACCGATGTGGACGGTGGATACGTTTTCGCGCACCATGTGTCAGACCCTGAGAGATACGGGGTGGTAGAATTTGATGCAGATATGAATGTGGTCTCGATAGAAGAGAAACCTTCGAAACCTAAGTCGAACTACGCTGTACCGGGTCTCTATTTTTATGATAATGCCGTTGTCGATATCGCGCGAAAACTCACGCCTTCAGCAAGAGGAGAGTATGAAATAACAGATGTCAATAAAGAATATTTACGGCGCAATGCCCTTAAAGTATCGGTCCTCGACAGGGGAACAGCCTGGCTCGACACCGGCACCTTCGATTCGCTAAGTGACGCAAGCGAATTTGTTCGTGTTATTGAGAAAAGACAGGGAACCAAGATCGGCTGCATAGAAGAAGTCGCATATCGAAACGGTTTCATTACAAAAGAACAATTGCTAAAAGCCGCCGCCGCTCTCAATAAAAGCGGTTATGGTATCTACCTGGAGAAAATTGTTCAGTAAGTCATTCCTGTCTTAAAGACGAATACAAAACAGATCTAAAATCCTTTTTACTTTTATGGCGCTTACTAAGAATTGCTCCACTTTCCTTTTTTATGCCAAGAAACTTGGCGTCTCATTTGACAAGACGCTGATGCTTGGACGCCTCAACTTAACAGCCACGAAGGAAGACATCGCCGCCGATATCGCGAAGTTCGGAAACAACGCAAAGAAACCCGAGGAGGTAGCATTTAAAGATGATTACAGCGAGCCTCTCTTCGAAATTCTCGGTGCCTCCGCGACAGAAAGCATGGATTTTTCCGATTATGAACAAGCGACCATCATACATGATCTCAACCAGCCCATACCTGATGACTACAAAGGAAAATATTCAGCTATCGTGGATGGCGGCACAATCGAACATGTGTTCAATTTCCCTGTAGCAATAAAGAATTGCATGGAAATGCTAAAGGTGGGCGGTCATTACATTGGGATTACCCCCGCCAACAATGCAATGGGTCATGGCCTATACCAGTTCAGCCCCGAATTATATTATAATATTTTTCGTGAAGAGAACGGATTCGCCACCACTAAAATGGTGATCGTAACCCAGAATTCCGCGGGCAAGTTTTCCGATTGGTACGAAGTGCAGGATCCTCACAAGGCAAAAAGCCGGGTACTGCTCACCAATTCCAATCCCACTTACCTTATGGTCATCGCTGAAAAGAAGGCCGAGCGGCCAATTTTCCAGAAACCCCCACAGCAAAGTGACTACCAGGCTGTGTGGAACATCAGCCAGGCATTGAAAGAGAATAAGGTACCTCAGCAGGAAAGCAGACTTAAATACTTATACAGGAAATTTACCCCCCGGCGGTTGAAGATCGTCGCGCATAATGTTTACTCTCTTTTCACCAAAGAGGAGATCATCGACGAGGATCTTGGAAAAATTAACACAGAACATTTCCGCAAAATGGAACTGTAACCGGCCTCATCACGTCCCTATTGTATGTTTTCTCTTAGAAATTGGCTACTCATTGGCTGCCTGCTTTGTTCAGCAGCACCCATGCACGCGCAAGTGCAGGTAGAAGTATATGCCGATACACAGCGAGATTCCCTCAAGAAGATTGTGGACATGCTTGGGGAGCAACTAAACAGGAGCCAGGCAGTAAAGATGGTTGTGCGTCACCCCTCCGCCTACCGAAATAGCGGAGTGTTGATTGCAAATATTTCTTACGGGAAATATCCTGTTAAGCCACCCACCTCGTTGCCCTCATCCGGCACTGAAGCATTTTCTGTTGTAGCAAATGGTCAGACGGTGCAAATTCTGGGCAACTCGGATATGGCTGCAGGTCATGGAATGTTTACCTGGCTCGAATCTATCGGATACCGGTTTTACTTCGCAAACAAGGACTGGCATATCATTCCAGGCAAACTGGACTTATATGCAAAGCAAAACGTTCAATCCAAACCTTCTTTCGCTCATCGGCGGATATTTTATGGATACGGTACGGGTTCCCCGGAGGCAGACAAAGACTTCGCGTTCTGGATGCAGGCGAATAAGATGGGAGGTAGCCTCAACGCAATCTTCGGACATGCGTATGATGACATCGTTGCACGCAATACCGAGGTATTTAAACAACACCCCGAATGGTTCTATCCCATTCCTGCGCGTGGCACATTGCCTGCCAATCCAAAGTTTGACATGTCGAACGAGGCCTTGGTTCAGTTTGTAATACAGGATGTGCTGAAGAGATTGGAAAGTGCGGCGAAGGCAGGTTCGCCACTTAAGATGATAACGATGGGACCTTCCGATGATGTTGGTACCTGTAATACACCGGCCTGCCAGAAACTTGGCAGTCTCACCGACAGGGTATACTATCTCGTGAACAGGGTGGCAAAAGCGATAAGACCGAAATTTCCGAATACGATGATCGGCTGTTTGGCATATAGCGAATATATAGAGCCCCCAAACATCAAACTCGAGCCGAACATATACGTCAGCATAACAACTGCTTTCAATAATTCAAAGCTTTCAACGGTGCAATTAGTAGACGCCTGGAAGAAAACGGGCGCCATGGTGGGGATGTATGATTACTTCAGTTGGTTCGCGTGGGATCAGGATGTTCCCGGCCAAAGCATTGCTTCGAGGGTTAAAGAATTGGAGAAGAACATCAAGAGATATTACCTGAAAGGTGCTAAAGGATACGACGGTGAATCTTCCATTGGATGGGTCAGCAAAGGTCTTGGATATTATCTCACCTCACGGGTTATGTGGAACGCAGGAACAGAGACTGGTCCGATAAAAAAGGAATTTTTCGACCTGAGTTTTGGGAAGGCATCGGATCAAATGCAATCACTATGGGAAGAATGGGCTAACTATGGTTTCTCGCAGCCAAGAGAGTCAGACATAGCACGATGGATAGACATCGCCGCGAAGGCGGATCAGACCGAGAAAAATGCAAGTGTTGTCAAAAGACTCTTCCAGGTAAAATCATACCTGTACTATCTCATTTTACTTCGAAACTATCAACTGGACAAATCGGAGAAGAATCTTCTGACCCTTCTTACATATGGATATCGCAAACTCGACGACGGTTCAATTGCCGGGTATGCGGCCTTCTGGGAACTAGGCAATAGATCCGGTATTCCAGGCATGGCCTACGCAAAGGACGCGAAGTGGAGAACGAATGAACCGCAGGTACGACCGGCAGAACTAGACAACCTACTTCGTTCGGCCCGATCTTCTCTGAAGATCGCCGCGTCAGTTACAAAGTATCAGCCTTCCATGAAACTCAAATCGGTGACAGCTGGGCAGCTTGTGTCGAAACTCGTGGCAGATAGTGCAGCTTCACTCAACAACTCCTTTCTCTTGACCAACGAATGGGTAATGCAGTTGAAATCTAAGTCCGCTGCCAACTATATCGAGATCCGGGGCGATTTTTCCAAAGACTTAAACAACATTAAGGCGATTATCATTTCCATATATCCATATGCTCCCGACGGGGACGTAGCCGACCTTAAACCTTTGCTACAGTTTTCCTACATAGGAAGAAATGAGAAGACTCGCTTCAGTCTCGGCGAACTCGCCGCGGGCACATACACTATTCTCATCGAGGATCCGATTAAGTTGTATTGGATACGGTTTAGCGATCCGGTTAAGTATAGCGCGCTAATGCGGCCCATGCGGCAGCTCCAGATATCATCGGTTAACTATGCCTTTATCTATGTGCCTGAAGGGGTGAAACGATTCAATGTGATTAAAAGCAGGACGGTGAGGTTCCTCTCGCCAACAGGCCGTGAAGTGAAAATGGTAAACGATAGGGTGGAAGACCTGCAGGTGGAAGTAAAGCCCGGTGAAGCAGGACTTTGGAGAATTCTGTTTGCAACAGACCGACTTTTCATAGAGGGCATACCTCCTTATATGGGGTTATCCCCAAGGCAGATGCTTATTCCCGAATAGGCAATTACAAGCGAGACCTTTGTTACCAGGCAACGTCATAAAAATTCTTAGGGACTCCACCATTTACCTGGTGGCAAACTTCCTGACGAAAGTGATCAGTATTTTGCTGATCCCTATCCTCACACGATATCTGGTGCCGGCCGATTACGGACAGATATTGCTATTCACTACGATGATGGTCTTCTTCAACCCAGCCTTGTACTGCGGAAGTATCGACCTCATCGCGATCGATTATTTTAAACGTGAAGAGGAGTTCAAACAAACGCTGGCGAAATGTAACTCGACCGTGTTCTATGTCAACATAGTGGCGACGATCGTATTCATAATAGCCTCCCCGTTGTTGATGAGGTTATTTAATATCCCATTCATCATCGTAGCCCTCTTGCCTGTCACTTGTCTCCTTAGTTACTACCTGGAGTTATTGCTGCTCCTGCTTCGATACAAAGGCAGGCATGGTATGTACCTAATGGCGTCATTGACAAAGACGATCATCGAGGCAGGGATTACATTGTTCTTCCTCATATCACTCGAATGGGGATGGTACAGTAGGATCGCCGGCATCATTGGTGGCTTCCTTGTTGCCTTAATATTCCTGGTGCGTATCATTCCACTAAGGTCATTGGTAAGTACTATTGATTTTACTTCGTTAAAACGGATTCTGCAGAGAGCGTCGCCATTCATCATTGCGCAGGCCTTGGTTATCACCTTTGCTAGCGCCGACAAATTCTTAATTCCGAAAGCGTTTAGCGGTCCTGATCTTGGGCTCTATGCTGTTGCCTTCCAGATCGCTGCCCTGTTGTCGGTGTTCTCCGCCTCACTCTCGAGCGTTTTGCAACCGATACAGTATCAGCTTGCCACCGATATCGATCAGCAGAAGAAGGAAAAACTGATCAACATGTCTTTCTTCTTCATCAGCATACAACTGGTGGCTGGCCTTATCCTGATATTGGCCACACCACTGATATACAGTTGGTTCATCGATGAGAAATACCACAGTGGCATCGCCTGGGTGAAATACCTGGTGATAGCAAACTTCCTGGCAGGCTGCAGCATATTTTTTATAAATATTATCCGGCAGAAAGGAAGAGGCCGTCACCTGATCGCCATCAATCTCTACCCGTTGTTATTGCTTGCTGCATGTTTCACTTTTCTGCCACGTTATTTTTCCATTACAGGCATCGCCTATTCATATATCATTGTAAACTTTATTATTTTGCTTATCGCGGCAAGACTAGCCCGGCGCACGATCGACTTGCGAAGTTCTATGCTGATCTCACAGGCAAAAAAAATCTCAACATTCAAATAGATGGGTTTCTCCCGACAGTTAAATAAGTTCCTAGTAAAACGTGGGTTCTCAGCTCAGACATTACGGAACTATCTCCGCTACATGCCTGCCTTCAAGAAGGACTACAGAAGTTTCATGGAGAAGATTGGCAGAACAGCAGGATCTAAAGATTGGCCGCTGATCACACTTCGTCCTATTCTCGAGGATAAGCACGATGAAAGCGGGGTGCTTAACGGAGCCTACTTTCACCAGGACCTGCTCGTGGCGAGGAAGGTTTTTCTAAATAAACCAGACCGACATATTGATATAGGATCAAGGACCGATGGCTTCGTGGCGCATGTTGCCGTATTCAGACCGATCGAGATCATCGACATCCGTCCACAGCATAGCAAGGTAGAGAACATCTCTTTCCTGCAAGGCGACCTGATGAATCCGGTCTCACCTCAGCTCGTCAGTTGCTGCGATTCGTTGTCATCGCTTCATGCCATCGAGCACTTCGGACTGGGACGATATGGTGATCCCATCGATCCAGCGGGTCATACGAAGGCATTGGACAACATCCACTCTATGTTGAAGCCGGGCGGAACATTTTATTTCGCGGTCCCGATGGGTCCGCAGGAAATAGAATTCAATGCTCAACGAATTTTCTCACTTCGGTATCTACTTCAGCTACTGAAAGACAGGTATTCAATCAATGATTTTTCTTTTGTAGATGATAAAGGTGACCTTCACACGAAAGTTGCTCTTAACGAAGAAAACATCAACTCGAATTGTGGCTGTACTTATGGCTGCGCTATTTTTGACCTCCGCAAACTTTAACCATTCAAACAATACAAAATGAAGCTCGGTGAGTATATCGTATTCAAACTGAAAGATATCAAGCATTCCGTTTTTCCGAATGCCTATATCCGGCAGATAAATGATTTCATGAAGAGACGCGAAGAGTTTTATCGCACCTTCATCAGCAAAGGTGATCTATGTTTCGACGTAGGCGCTAACAGGGGAGATGTTGTACAGCCCTTGCTGCGCATTGGCGCAAAGGTGGTTGCGGTCGAACCGCAAACAAAATGCTATAACTATCTCGGATGGAAGTTTGGCAGCAAGATCAACCTGGTTAAAAAAGGTTTGGGTGAGGCCGAGGGGGTCAAGGAAATGCACATCTCAGACTCGGACACTATATCCTCCTTCTCTGAACAATGGATCAGCAAAGTGAAAGAAGGCAGGTTCCAGACACACAATTGGAACAAGACCGAATCGATACAGATGACCACGCTCGACGCTTTGATCAAGCAATTCGGTACTCCAAAGTTTATTAAAATTGATGTCGAGGGGTATGAATATGAAGTTTTGAAAGGACTCAATAGCAAAGTTCCATTCATTGCCTTCGAGTATACCGTACCCGAGCAGGTAGAGAACACGGTAAAATGCATAGAGAAGATAAATTCTATCAACCAGCAGTCCCTTTGGAATTACACTACCGGTATTTCCATGGAGCCGGTTCTGCAGCAATGGATCAGCTCATCTGAAATGACCACGCTGGTGCGCAGCGAGAAATTCATTGCAACGAGCATGGGGGATATTTATGTAAAATCTGTGGGGTAAAGTTAGAACTGATGACTAAGAATTCTTGCGCCGTACTCGTGCCCTCCTATGATTCTTACGCAGACTTGTGGAAGCCATTCTTCAACCTGTTGGCGAAGTATTGGAGTGATTGTCCCTACCCCGTCTACCTCGGAGCTAACAAACTCTCATTGGATAAAGAGGGTGTACAGATGCTTCATACAGATAAGGGATCAGATTGGACTGGCGGCATCATTGAAATGATGCAACGAATCGATGCCGAGTATATCATTCTTATCCTGGAGGACTTTTTTCTCCAAAACAAGATCAGTCAGTCCGACGTTAGCTACTGTCTGGACTTCCTTGCGAGAAATAATGGCCATTGCATCCGGATGATCCAGATGCCTGGGCCTACTGGTAAGATTCCGGGCGAGAAAATGGTGGGGGAAATTGCAGTCGGAACCACCTATCGCGTGTCGACCCAGGTAGCGATCTGGAAAAAATCCAGCCTGCTTGACCTGATGCGTGCAGGTGAGTCGATCTGGCAATTTGAAAAGGAGGGTACCAAAAGAAGCGAAACTCTACATCCCACTGGATACTTCGGTACCAGGAAGGATGTGATGACATACAAGCACCACGTGGTACAGAAAGGCAAATGGTTTCCATGGGAGGCGAAAAAATTCGGTCAGATGGATATCGGCTGCGACTTCACCAAGCGCCAGATCATGACACCAACCGAGGCATTTGCCTGGAGAAAGACAAAATTCATTTCATTCATCTTCCGGTTGATCCCCGCTGGCTTGCGGAAGAAGATTGGAGGGGATATTGCGGAGCTGCCGAATATTAAGTAGCAATAATCAATAGGCAATGGACAATAGTCAATGGGCAATTTCAGTAAACGGAGGCTACTCGCAACCCATAACTCATAACCCGTAACTCATCCGTAGCTCAGCATGAGGATCCTAATTTACTCCCCTCCCAACGCCCGTGCCGTCGACCTCCAGAGCGTAATGGAGATCTTTGTGAAGAAAGGATACGAGGTTTATTTGCTTACGCACATGGCTAAAGGAGATCTTCATCAGAATGTAGAGAAATACGGAGTGAAGACATTCGGAGCAGGTTTCAATGCCAACGGCGCATCGGCGTATCTGCAACACGTGAAATACCTCGTGAAGTTTGTGAGGGAACATAAGATCGACGTGATTTTCGCGCACTTACAGTCAACAGGTCTTATTTCAGGGATTGCTAGAAAATTAACGCCGTTCAAACTTTTCTACATCCGTCATAATACAGACGAGCATAAATTGGAGGGTAGCCGAAACGCGATCGTCATCAATTGGCTGGCAAATAAGGCCGTATCGAAGATCATCGCCATTTCAAACAAAGTCTCCCGGTACCTGATTGATGTCGAGAAGATCGATCCTTCAAGAGTAGTACGAATCAACCTCGGTTATAATTTTGAATCATACATCCATACCGACAGGAAAGGAGTGGCGGCGGACATACGAAGGGAGTTTCCAGCCAAGATGCTATTGCTTTCTGCAGCACGTCTCATTCCCGTGAAGAGACAGATGTTGGTTTTTGAGACAGTGAAAAAAATGGTAGAAGAGAAGATGGATGTGAAACTACTTTGTCTTAGCGATGGTCCTTACCGCCCTACACTTGAGGCATATGTACGGGACAACGGGTTGCAGGATAATATTTTCCTCCTGGGTTCCAAAAAGAACATCATCGATTACATGGAGGCAACCGATCTTTTCGTGCACCTGTCCGAATCCGAGGCCAGCAATAACGCTGTGAAAGAAATGGGATATTGTCGTAAGACAGCAATCGTGTGCAACGACGTCGGTGATTTCGATGATTACATTGTAAATGGCGTCAATGGGTATATCGTGGATAAAACGAATCCAGTTGAGCCTGCCTTTCGGATTTTAAAAGACCTTTATCACGCGCCAGAAAAGCTCAAACCAATAGGCGATAAACTTTATGAGACTGTCGTGAGGGAATTTTCGATTGAGAATGTTGCTCCGCTCTACGATAAGTTATTAAACCCTGTTAAAAACTGAATTTGAATCCAGGCCAACAGTCAAACAGCCAACCCTTTTTCACCGTCATCATTCCTACCTACAACCGGGCACACCTGATAGGTAAGACTATCGATAGTGTCCTGGACCAAACATTCCAGGACTTCGAAATTGTGATTGTCGATAACAAGTCAACAGACAATACAACGGAGATGCTGCAGACATATCTCAGGGATCCGCGGATCACGCTGTATGTGCAGAAAGAAAACTATGAAAGGTCGAATTCACGCAACAGAGGCATGTCGCTTGCCACCGGCAAGTATTCGACCTTCCTGGATTCCGACGATATCATATATAAGGATTCGTTGGCGCTCGCTCACGATTTTGCCTTGAAGAATACCGCTAGTAAGGTGTTTCATCATTATTACGAAACGGTCGACACGTCGGGTAAGCATGTGTACACGTATTCCTTCCCACCACCTTCGGGTGACATGTTGAAGAAACTTCTGCAGGGAAATTTTCTTTCCTGCATAGGCGTGTTCACATCGCGCGATATTTATACTAAGTACTTATTTGATGAAAACAAGGCTTCATTGGGCTCGGAGGACTGGGATTTCTGGATACGCGTGGTTGCCGATCACCCACTGGGGGTGATTCCGAAGGTGGCGGCTGCCATCATCCAGCACGATGAGAGAACGGTTATGCAGAACAAGATCGCGGGCATCCTTGTGCGGAAGGATTACTACATGAATAAATACAGGACCAACCCTGAGCTGGCTTCCAGGCTCGGAAAGCACCTGCATATATTCGAGGCAGGCTTTTATCTTTATACTGCTACAGTGTCGTACCAGGCCAGGCTGTATGGTCAAGGATATATGTTTTTATTCCGCGCCTTTTTGAAGTACCCTCCTTGTGCTTTCACTATTGTTTTCTGGAAAATTTTATTAAGCCCCATAAAAAACATGATAAGAAAATGAAAGTATTAATCCTTGCAGGCGGCTTCGGCACTCGTCTCTCAGAAGAAACCGAGATTCGGCCTAAACCGATGGTGAATATTGGAGATAAGCCCATCCTTTGGCATATCATGAAAATCTATTCACATTTTGGCTTCAATGAGTTCGTGATCCTCGCCGGGTACAAGTCGCATGTGATCAAAGAATATTTCGCCAACTACTATCTCATTAATTCCGACGTTACTTTCGACCTCTCCAACAATTCCGTGGAGATTCATCGTAGCATGGCCGAATCATGGAAAGTAACGATTCTTGATACGGGTATCGATACCATGACCGGGGGAAGAATACAGAGGGCTAAAGAATATATTAACGACGATACCTTCCTCCTTACTTATGGAGATGGGGTTTGCGACGTCGATATAAGGGAAGTAGTGAAGTTTCACAAAGAGCACGGAAAGAAAGCGACTATGACGGCGGTGCAGCCCGAAGGAAGATTTGGCATCCTGAACATACACGATGATAACATGATCACACGCTTCGAGGAAAAGCCTAAAGGCGATGGTGGTTGGATCAATGGTGGATTCTTTGTTTGTGAACCTACCGTACTCGACTATATAGAAAATGCCTCCACTGTGTTCGAGCTTAAGCCACTCATGGACCTCGCGGCTGACAACGAACTCATGGCCTATAAGCATCACGGATTTTGGAAATGCATGGATACGAACAGGGACAGGACCCAATTAATCGACCTATGGACGTCTAAAAATGCAAAATGGAAAAAATGGGATTGACACTTTTCGGTGATATCTATCGAGGGAAGAAAGTATTGGTAACAGGCAACACCGGCTTCAAAGGAAGCTGGCTCACCCTCTGGCTCCAGAATCTTGGGGCAACAGTTACCGGCTTCGCGGACACAGTACCAACTACTCCTTCGTTCTACAAAGCAAATAAATTGGATGAGAGCATCACGCAAGTATGGGGAGACGTGAGAGACGTGCAGGCGGTGAACAAGGTCATCAACGATGTGAAACCAGACTTCCTTTTTCACCTCGCCGCACAAGCATTGGTAAAAGAATCCCTCAAAAATCCGCTAGATACTTTTGCCATCAACGGGATGGGAACTGCGAATGTGATGCATGCGCTGAGAGATGTGACCTTCGATTGCAAAGCTGTATTCATTACCAGTGATAAATGTTACGAGAACGTGGAATGGGTCTGGGGATATAAAGAGTCGGACCGTCTAGGTGGAAAAGATCCCTATAGCGCTTCGAAGGCAGTGGCAGAGATAGTCTTTCATTCATTCTATCATACCTATTTCCTCAATCACCCACATGTGAAGGTAGCCTCGGCTAGGGCAGGCAATGTAATCGGCGGCGGTGACTGGGCAATGGATAGGATCGTACCTGATTGTGTAAAGCAATGGTCTAACAGGCAAACTGTAAATATTCGACGGCCAAAGTCGACTCGACCCTGGCAACATGTGCTCGAGCCACTAGGTGGCTACCTCCTTATCGGAGCAGCCCTTGCAGGAAAGAAGAAAGAAATTCATGGTGAGTCGTTCAATTTTGGACCGCCAGCCAACCAGAACTATTGCGTGGAGGAGCTGATCGGCGACCTTGCAAAATACTGGACACATGGTACTGCGATGAAATTGATCAACATCGAAGAAGATAAATCATTCTACGAAGCTGGCCTGCTAAAGCTTAACACAGACAAAGCCCTTGCAGTGCTCGACTGGCAACCCGTGCTCAACTACCACGAGACAATGAAGTTTACTGGTGAATGGTATGACTACTATTATGGCGACAAGGTTGACAGTGCAGCCCTCAAGGAATTTTCACTGAATCAAGTAATGGATTATATAAATGCTGCATCGAAAAAGAACCTGCAATGGATAAAATGATTGCGGGTATAGAAATGACTCCTTTGAAACATATTCGCGGCGACGCCGGAGATATATTTCATATCATGAGGAGCGATGCAGCCGGCTTCAAAGGCTTCGGTGAAGTCTATATATCTACGGTAAAACCAGGTAATAGAAAAGGGTGGAAGCGACACACGAAGATGACGCTGAACCTGGTGGTGCCTTTCGGAAAGATCAGGTTCGTCCTGTACGAACAGCAAACTGGCATATTCCAGGAAGTTGTTCTCTCCCCCGAAGATTACCATCGTCTCACTGTTCCACCGGGAATATGGATGGCCTTTCAGAATGAAGGAACGGAAGAGTCGTTCCTGATAAATTTCGCCAGCATTCCTCATGATCCTACGGAGGCGGAGACACTTCAACTTGACAATACCGTTATTCCTTATGCCTGGAGCTAAGAAAAATATCCTTGTGACTGGCGGTCTTGGCAACCTGGGATCGTGGGTAACTGATCATTTCTCAGGTAAAGACGACTACACGGTGTATGTACTCACGAAGAATGATAGGAGCGTCGATATTGCCGGGTCGTACACGAAACTTTTTGGCGACATCTCGGATATGCATTCGTTACTCGCAGGCTTAGGCGACCATAAATTTGACTACATCGTTCACCTGGCCAGCATTAATGAAAGTTTTCTCGAAGGTTATCCCAAACAGGCGTTGCTGGTAAACGCATATGGAACACGCAATCTGCTTGAAGCGTGTGCCGGTCGCGGAGTAAAGAAATTCATTTACATGTCTACCTTCCATGTCTATGGTAGAAATGGCGGATTAATTACTGAAGATGATGAGGTGCGTCCATTAAACGATTACGCGATCACGCATTATTTCGCCGAGGAGTATATCCGAATGTTCTCACAGCGAAGCGGAATGCCATATCTCATCTTACGCCTGTCAAATAGCTATGGCTGTCCGAAGGATGTGAATTCGAGTAAATGGTATCTTCTGTTCAATGATCTTTGCAGGCAGGCGGCACTTAAAGGCAAGATCGAGATCAATACAAACGGTACTGCATTGCGCGATTTCATTCACATGCAAGATGTAAGCATGGTCATTGACTGGGCAATAGACGCTGAAGAATTGAAGGACCGGGTGATAAACCTTGGTTCGGGTCAATCTGTATCACTGACCCGCATTGCAGATCATATTGCGGATGCATACAGGCAAGAATATGAAGTAGAGATCAACATTAGTAAGAACGAATCGGATGCCACTGTACATCCATCGTCGCTGACCTTTAGTATCGAGAAACTAAGGAAAGCAATTGGCTTCAACCCTACCTTCTGTTATACGGAGGAGGCAGGGAAGATTTTTAGGTTCATCAAACAGCACGCGGCGGCATTCAAAAACGCCTGAAGCAGCTCATCACTTAGTGTTTACCACTAATGATTCGTAAGACTACCGTGCTGGTAATAGTAAAAGCCCCTTTGTCCAAACGTACTGTTCCTGAATTTTGAGGTAACCATTTGGAAATAAGGGATTGATTATTATTTTTATTGCTCGAATCCAATGAAGCCAACTATCCTCTATGAAAAAACTATTGTTCTGTGCGCAATTCGTACTATTTGTTGCATTTAATTTCTTCTTGTTTCTTACCATCGTGGAGATCACGGATAGTAGGTCATTTTTTTCGAAATTTGATCACGAGACGCCATTCTACAATGGCAAAGAAGACTTCGATCCATCCCTTAGTCGGTTATCGGATATTTCATCGCTCGAGAATTATTGCGATAGCATCTATAACCTGAAGTACAGCAGCGATAATTCTTTAAGTTTTGAAGCCGAGTATCCAAGGATCGCCAGTGCGGTCGTGAGAAAGAAATTCTTTCATGGGTATTCAAGCTATGGGTATTCTAACAACCACATGGCGCTGATGCTCGAACCGCTCACCGGAATCTGGGTCAGTGCTATTGTGATACCAGACGACATTATGAAGTACCCCTACGCTGCCTGCAGCCAGCAATCCATTGTAACGATGGCTTTGCTGAAAAGAAAGAACTTCAAAACGCGAATGGTTGGATTCGACGGCGGCAAGAAATTCGGTGGGCATTTTTGCTTTGAAGCTTATTATAACAACAGCTGGCATTTTTTCGATCCAAACCAGGAACCAAATGACGCCCTGTTAGCTTCCTATGATCGTCCGAGCATCGAGTATCTATTAGAACATAACGAAATCCTGGTATCAGCATATAACCATTGGGCTCCGGAAAGACTGCTGGGGATGTTCAACAATTATTTTTACGGGAAGCCAAACAGATTCGAGGCCCCCAATGCACTTGTTTATCAACACATCACAAAATTCCTATCTTACACTACCTGGATGTTCCTACTGCTAGCGTTTTTGGCAGTGAGGAAAAGGTATTTAAGACTTTTAACTCCCTATTACTATAATGTGCGGAATCGCGGGTTTTTTATCCCATCAATTACAGGAGAGAGATCTATCTCTTATTACTCGAAGACTAGAGCATAGAGGGCCGGATGCTGAAGGCCTTTTTTACGAAGAACTTCCTGGAATCACAGTTGGATTAGGACATCGTCGACTTTCTATCATTGACCTGAGCACGGCTGCAAATCAGCCGATGGTCAGCCAATGTGGAAGGTATACTATGATCTATAACGGAGAGGTATACAATTACCAGGAGATCAGTCATTCTAAAATGAGTGGCTTCTCCTGGAGAACACATAGCGATACGGAGGTGATACTGGAAAACTTTGCCAGGTTTGGGCCTTCAAGTTTCGAATGGTTCAATGGCATGTTCGCCCTTGCAATCTGGGATAGCCAGGATCAAAAACTCTATGCCTGCCGCGATAGGATCGGCATCAAGCCTTTCTATTATTACAGCAATGGCGGAGAGTTCGTGTTTGCCTCGGAACTTAAATCGCTGCAGGCCATTCTGCCGAAGCAGGAACTCAACTATTCCGCAATTACCAACTACCTCTATCTCGGATACATACCACAGACGCAAACAATCTATACTTCTTGTCATAAACTTCTACCCGGCCACTACACTGTAGTTGGAAAAAATGGAATAGAGGAAATCAAACCATTCTGGCAATTGGAGAATCACATCCGTAAGGAGGTGATCAGCGACGAGGCAAAGGCAAAAACCCAACTCAAGGACCTCATGGAGGACGCCGTGCAGAAGTGCATGATCAGCGACGTGCCCCTTGGGATCTTTCTGAGTGGCGGCGTAGATAGCAGTATAGTAGCCGCGATAGCACAAAAGCATAAGCAGGAAAAGATCAAGACATTTTCCATAGCCTTCCGCGAGGGACGTTATGACGAATCAGGTTTCGCGCAGCAGGTGGCTGATCACGTAGGATCGGATCACCACAAGTTTACAGTTGGCGAAGATGAAGGCATAGAGATCATTCACGACTTCCTCAACATTTACGACGAGCCCTATGGAGACATGTCGGGCATACCAACATACCTTGTTTCGAAACTTGCAAGGAAGCAGGTGACAGTTGCGTTGTGTGGTGATGGAGGGGATGAGCTGTTTATGGGTTATGGTTTTTACACCTGGGCGAAGAGGTTATCCAATCCCTTGCTCAAGCCATTCCATCCTGCTATTCATAAGATCCTGTATAATGCAGACAAGAATAATTATCGCAATAGGTCATACCTATTCAACTATTCGAAGTCGCACCTGAACAGTAATATCTTTTCTCAGTGTCATGGCAACTGGTCGTTGCCCGAAGTAGAGCAGCTACTCAATACCAATTTCACTTATCAATTTGATGAGAGCCTGTTGCCAACATCAAGGAAGCTATCTGAAACAGAGCAACAGAGTTTCTTCGACATAAAGAATTACCTGGCCGAGGAATTGTTACCGAAGGTGGACAGGGCGAGCATGCAGCACGGTCTCGAGGTGAGGGTACCCTTCCTTGATTCAAACGTCATCGACTTCGCGTTGAATCTTGACGATGGCTTGAAGATGAAGAAAGGTGTACAGAAATATTTGCTCAAGCAGGCCCTATATGACTATGTGCCAGCCGAGTTCTTCGACCGTCCGAAATGGGGATTCGCGGTTCCCATCCAGGAATGGTTGCGGGGAAAACTTTCTTACCTCATCGACGACTACCTATCCCCCTCCAGGATCGAGGAAGGAGGCATTCTAAATAATGAGATGGTACAATTATATATTAAGAAATTCCGGGGTGGTGAATTCTTCCGTTACCACCGCATCTGGCTACTCATAATTTTGCAGAAGTGGTTACTGGAAAAGCATCTTACCTTTGCACCTGAAAATAGGTCAGCTCACGTTTACTCCAAATAGAATAATTAATGGCATCAGTACAATCACCCTTGAGAAGATTCGTAAAACCGATACTCTTCAAACTTCTGGGGAAAAGCGGGTATAAATGGGCCCAGTTTTACGCTAAGAAGAAGGACATCACCAACAGGCTGGTGGAAGAAATAGAAATGGAGTTGCTACCACAGTTCGTAAGCAAGGACGACGATGTGCTCGATATCGGCGCCAATTACGCATATTATACCGAGCGCCTTTCCAAACTCGCTCCCTCTGGCAGGGTCTACGCCTTTGAACCCATACCATTTACATATGACGTGGCTGCGAAACTGGTTAAGAGTTTCAGGCTGAAGAATGTGAATCTCTACCAGAAAGGTGTTGGCCAGAAAACAGAAACTATGCGCTTTAGCGTTCCGAAAATGGAATTCGGTTCCATCAGCGCAGGCCAGGCACATATGGCCGGTCGGGACAACGGCATGATCAAGGGCTCCGATTATTATGTATCGGATGCTAACGAAGAGTTCGACTGTCATGTAGTAGACATCGATACTTTCTTGCTTCCGGAGCTGAAGAAGCTCAGTTTCGTAAAGATTGATATCGAAGGTGCCGAATATTTTGCATTGAAAGGAATGGAGAAGACTCTCCAGCGTTTCAAACCCGTAATCCTCATTGAGATCGTGCCGCTGTTCCTTGAAAGCTTTAAGATACCACTGCCGGTGTTCCAAGGTTACATTGAACAAACGCTCAACTACAAAATATTCGGGTACAACCAGCAGTCGAAGAAACTGGAAGAAGTTAAACACCCAATCAACAAGGATAGAAATTATATTCTGATAGAAGCAAGTAAGGTTTCAGACTATAAACATTTAATAGCCTAAGTATGGAGAGACTAAATCATTACGTAAAAGCTATTGCGTCCATTTTCAAAGATGAGAAGGATCGTTATGAGGCCCATCGTAAAGCGGCGCCAGTATTAAAGGAAATGGGAGCCGACAAGGAAGTATTGTTCGATGTGTTCCGCAAGAATCTATCGGACCCTAATTTCATAAATAAACCCAGGCACTATCCGACGATCGCCTTCGAGATCTTCCAGGATGAAAATGTAGGAATCAGTGGAAACTGTTTCATGCCTCTACCTGACCGCAGCACCGATCTGAGTTTCCAAAGCATCCATCACCATGGTAAGTTGCTTCTCACCACTGTGGCCGCCTTCGGTCCCGGCTATGAGTCGATCGTATTTAAGAAAGGCTATGCGATCAACAAGCAGGAACAGACGGCGAACATGGAGATCGAAAAGCAATACCAGTTCGGTCCCGGTAATCTGGAATTCGTAGATAGCGATCAACCACACGTGGTGTTTTTTCCTAAGGAGGCATCGATCACCTTCGCCATGTGGGCATATGCAAGAACGAATGCAACAACGCAAACACTCAAGAATAATGTTCTCATAAAGAAATTCAAAGAGCCAATCCGAAAGGCTTTGAAAGCGCTGGGTCTCCTGGACAAGGCGGGTGTTAACCTGGTTGAGAATTTTGATTTCTATCCTGAAAAGAAGCAGATAAGAGTGTTGAAGAACAGGATCAATTTCGAAGAGGGTTCAAACGAGAATTTTCTCACGAACGTGTTCTATGTTCTCCAACGTGCGGGTTTCAACGATATGACTTTCCTTCAGTCGCTGAAGCAAAAGTTTCCGCAACATAACGCCCTGCACGGCCTGATCGACCGCTTCGTTGCGGGCACGCCGATCAAAGATGAGTTCTATGATTTCCATAAGAATGTGAAATATGTAAATCTCACTAAGCAGGATATTCTGAATGCCTTCAACTGAACACTCTAACAGCACCGGATCCCTGTTGACGAAAAACATCCTTTATATTTCCTACGATGGCATGACGGACCAGCTCGGACAGAGCCAGGTATTGCCTTACTTAGTAGGCTTGCAGAAATTCGGCTACAATTTTCATCTAATTAGCTGCGAGAAACCGGAGAAATTCGAAAAACAAAGGAAGACGATCGAAGATATATGCAAGGGAAACGGCATTACGTGGCATCCCTTGCCATACACCAAGAGCCCTCCGGTGCTTTCGACAGTAAAAGATGTTAGGCAGATCACCAAAAAGGCTTTCGATCTTCATCGCATTCATAAGTTCGACATGGTGCATTGCCGCGGTTATATTTCCGCTTTGGTGGGCTATAAGATGAAAAAGCAACTTCGCTCGGCCTTACTCTTCGATATGCGTGGACTTTGGGCCGATGAGAAAGTCGATGCGGGAAGCTGGAATCTGCGCAATCCCATTTATAAGACGGTCTACAATTTCTTTAAGAAAAAAGAAAAGCAGTTCCTAGAGAACGCGGACTATACCATAAGCCTGACTCGTGCGGCACAGAAGGAGATTCACTCCTGGCGCCATATTTCTAATAACCCGGTGAAGATGGAAGTGATTCCATGTTGTACAGATACCGAACTCTTCAACCCGGCCCAGGTAGATGCCCAGATACGCGCGAGTATACAAAAAGAGTTAGGAATTAGCGACCGCGATACCATTCTCACTTATCTCGGCAGTATCGGGAGTTGGTATATGCTCGATGAGATGCTGGATTTTTTTGTAACCTACCAGCATAAGTATCCAACAGCGAAGTTCCTATTTATCACCGGCGACCAGCATGAACAAATACGCACCCGCGCGGCTGAACGAAACATCGGAGCGGACAAGATTCTCATAAGGCCTGCCCTTCGTAAGGAAGTACCGGCGAGCATCTCGCTTGGTGCACACTCTGTATTCTTCATCAGGGCCACTTATAGCAAGATCAGCAGCAGCCCAACAAAGCAGGCTGAGTTGATGTCGATGGGAATACCTGTGATAAGCAATGCTGGCGTTGGGGACACGGATTTAATAATTAAGAACTTCAAAAGTGGAGTCGTCATCGGCGATTTCACTGCGGAAAGCTACAACCGTTCGATCGACGAGCTGGCAGTTACCACTTTCGATCGCCAGGCCATCAGGCATGGCGCAGAGCAATATTTTTCACTGACAGATGGCGTATCCAAATATCTACGGGTATATCAATCCATTCTAGGTCATGACTGATCCGAATATGAAAAGAAAAAAGATCCTTGTCCTTTGCCCGCATCCTGTGGGGTACGCACCGGGGCAGCGACTCAAATACGAGCAATACTTCGATCATTGGAAGGCGAATGGCTACGATCTCACAGTATCATCATTCATGAGCGAGCGCATGCAGAAGATCGTTTATAAGAAAGGATATTTCCTTGAGAAGATTGCCTGGACGATAGCGGGCTATGGCAGGCGCATTCTCGATTTGTTCAGGATCCGGCAGTATGATGTGGTCTATTCTTTCTTATGGGTGACCCCATTCGGTCCGCCCGTGTTTGAATGGATGGTCGCGAAACTCGCTCGCAAACTCATCTTCGATATTGACGACCTGGTCTACATGAAGAACGAGAGGGCTGATAAATGGTACACTAGCCTGTTCAAAGGACGGGAGAAGCCCATTTACCTCATGAAAAAGGCTGATCACGTCATTACCTGTACTCCATACCTCGATACGTTCGTGAGGAAGTTCAACTCGAAGACAACAGACATTTCTTCAACAATTAATACGGTTACATATATACCTGTTAACAAGTTCACGAACGCAGGGCCTATTACACTTGGCTGGAGTGGCAGTCACAGTACCATCAGGTATTTGTCGCTACTGCATCCAATATTGAAGGAATTGAGGAAGGAATTCGATTTTAAATTACTGGTGATGGGCGATGCGGGCTTCACACTTGAAGGCATCAACGTAGAGGCGCATGCGTGGACGGAGGAAAAGGAAATAGAAATTCTACAACGGATGGATATCGGCTTATATCCACTTCCTCTCGATGAAGAGTGGGTGTATGGGAAAAGTGGGTTGAAGGCACTTCAATACATGGCCCTCGGTTTACCCGTCATCGCAACCGCTATCGGCGCAAATTTCCGCGTGGTTTCTGAAGGAGAAACCGGCTTCCTCGTCACAACGCCCGAACAGTGGTTGGAGAAATTGCGGATCCTCATTAATGATCCCGAACTGCGCAAGCGCTTCGGTCAGAAAGCAAGGGAGAGGGTGCAGCAACACTATTCCGTCATCGCCAACCAGCCTGTTTACCTGGATATCTTAAATAAAGTAACTAACGAGTAGATTAGTGGTTTAAAGGTTTAATAAGTTTAAAAGTTTAAGTGGTTACTAACATTAAAGTGTCTTTCGAATTTCACAACTTTTAAACTTTTAAACTTTTAAACTCTTAAACCATTAAACTCTTAAACTATTCACACTCTTAAACTTTCCAACGACCAACCCTTCAACTTAGTAATGAAAAATTATCAAACAACTCCTGACAAGGTCGTCAAGGGAACCCACCGGGATGTCCACATCTTTAGTTTAGACCACGCTAATAATAATATCGACAAGGAAGTGGTCAAGTCATTCGGTGATGAATGGGAGAAGTTCGAGAGTTTCGAGGAGAAAGACCTCGAGCGTACGGCTGCGATGTACTTCGATATTCTCGATGAGCGTCATCTTAATAAGAACACCTACGCAATGGATATGGGATGTGGGACAGGCAGGTGGACCAAGATCATAGCCGACAAGGTTGCGTTTGTTGAAGCTGTCGATCCGAGTAGCGCGATCTTCGTTGCTGACAAACTTTTGAAGGATAAATCCAATATACGGCTAACACAAGCTTCTGTAGATACGCTTCCTTTCGCAGACAACACATTCGATTTCGTGATGAGCATTGGCGTGCTGCATCACATTCCTGATACACAGAAAGCGATGAGTGACTGCGTAAAGAAAGTTAAGAAAGGCGGTTTCTTTTATACCTACCTTTACTACAGCCTCGATAACAAAGGATTTTTCTTTAAGACGTTCTTCGGAGCGAGCGACCTGCTGAGAAAGGCAGTATCAAAACTACCTTCAGGCCCAAAGAAGGCAGTTTGCGATGGATTGGCAGTGGTCTTGTACATGCCGTTCGTCGGTGCAGGCAGGCTGTTCAGGAAAATGGGGTTTAAAAAATTGGCCAACAGAATACCACTGAGTATATACCAGGATCAGCCGTTTTATATCATTCGAAATGATTCACTAGACAGGTTTGGAACTAAACTCGAGCAGCGATTTTCACGGATACAGGTAGCAGAGATGATGGCCAAAGCAGGGTTGAAAGATATTGTGGTTTCTCCCGGGATGCCTTATTGGCACGCTGTAGGAACGAAAATGTAAGTTTAAAATTCCAGGATGTATCTTTTAGCGAGATTTTTTGATAGTACTGATATCTTCTATGTACCGCTATGCTTTATCATCCTGTTTGCCGTCATTCGCTACAAAGCTAATCGGCAAAAGGAGAAGCATGTCAGGCGTCTCTATTTCCAGGCGTTTGGATTCAGGATCATCTGCGTGGTAATATTCACGCTGATCACAGAATACTACTTCAAAGGTGGCGACACGGGTCTGTATTACCAGGCCACAATGGACCTCCGGGCTGCACTCAAGGATAATTTCGATCTCCTTTCCGATGTCATCACAAGTCTTAGGCTCACCTCCTCCAATCCACTGTTTCCCTATTTCTATTACGACAATTACGCCGACGACCTGACATATAATTATATGTCGTCGCCGAGTAATTTCTTCATACCAAAGCTGGCACTACTCCCGGCTATCGCATTTAACAATAGCTATGTCTGCATTAACATGCTATTTTCCTTTTTCGCACTTGGAGGCGCAATAAGACTTTTCAAGTTTTTTTATCATTACTATCCACAATACTGGAGAGAGATTGCGATCGCCACGCTGTTTCTCCCTGACGTTTGTTACTGGTGTTCCGGATTGCTTAAAGACCCCGTCTGTTTCGGTGCCATCGGGTATATCCTTTATGGAATGCTCAACATATTCGTAAAGAAGCGTAAGATTTTCATTTCGCTCGTCTGGATATTCATAGCGAGCTTCCTCATCTTCTACATCAAGGTATATATCCTCCTGGTATTGGCATTGTCCATCCTGATTTGGTTATTTGCGGAGTTTAACAAGCTCATCAATGATAAAACACTTCGCCGGGTATTCGCGATCATGACGTTTTCCCTGGCTGTATTCCTTGGCTACGTGATGATCAATTACCTCACTTCCCAGGAAGCTGCACAGGGTTACAGGCTCGATAAGATCATGGAACGGTCGGAAGACCAGCGTCGAAATTATGCGGCCATTACTGAGGAGCGACGGGGTTCGCACTTCGAGATCAATACCAGTAACCCCGTATTGCTCGTGCTGAATGGTGTCAGCGCTACCTTCTATCGACCGTTTCCCTGGGAGATCAAATCACCGATCATGCTTTTGTCCGCGGCGGAGGCGCTGATTTTCCTATACCTGACCCTCTATTTTGTGTTTAAACGAGGCTTGGGCAAATTCTTCGGCATGCCATTCACAGATCCGCGTATCATGATGTGCTTTATATTCTCGTTCCTGTTTGCGATAGCGGTGGGTTCCACCACCGCCAACTTCGGAGCGCTTTCAAGGTATAAGATCCCTTGTATGCCTTTCTACTTCCTCATGTTGATGCTATTGTATAAGAAAGCGAATCTCCCTTATCCAAAATGGTTCAACACCTTGCTGATAAAGATCACCGGCAAGGCTCCGTTTAAGCCTAAACCCTTGTACCCAGCAAAATCTCCCGTACCCAGTTAAATCTTAATCTCATGTGCGGCATTGCCGGTTCCATTAATCAACCACTCGACATTCCGTTGCTTACTCGTTGCCTTTTTCATCGCGGGCCTGACGAGCAAACGACATTTTCCGATAATTCATTGGTGTTACATCATCACCGGCTCGCCATCCTCGACATTGCAGGAGGTAAGCAACCCATGTATTTCGGTGATCTGACTATTATTTTCAATGGAGAGATATACAATCACCTCGATGTACGCGCAAAGCATAATCTTGATTGTCGCACGAACTCTGATACGGAGACCATCCTGCATGCCTACTCAAAACTTGGAAAGGACTGCCTGAATGATTTCGATGGCATGTTTGCACTCGCCATTTACGACCGCAGCAAGCATGAGCTTTTCCTCGCGCGTGACCGCGCCGGTAAGAAACCGTTATATTATTATTCCGAAGGTGAGAAGTTCATGTTTGCCAGTGAACTCACGGCTATAAGCCAACAGGTTAAACTACAGCCCGACGAACAGAATCTTCACCAGTATGTACGGATGGGGTATTTCTACAAAGACGCCACTCCATATTTGAATGTTAGGGAATTGCCGGCGGGGTCCTGCGCATACGTGTCACTGAAGAAGGCCAACGATATTACGGTGAGTCGCTGGTGGGATATTCATCCTTTCTACCTGCGTCCGAGCAAGGATGACTTCAATACGGCGTTGGAAAAGACGGACGCGATGCTTCACACCGCCGTGCGCAGGCGGGTGGAATCGTCCGACCTTGAGGTAGGTTCATTCTTGAGTGGTGGAATCGATAGCGGTCTTGTCACCGCCATTGCAAAAAACTACAACACTACGTTGAAGACCTTTACTGTGTCGTTCGACGGCGAATACAACGAGGCGCCACTGGCGAAGCTGGTTGCGGATCGGTACCAGACCCATCACACTGAGATCAAGATATCTTTCGATCATCTCTCACAGGACATCGAGAAGATCCTGGCCAACTATGGTGAACCATTCTTCGACAGCTCTGCGATTCCTAGCTATTACGTGAGCCGCGAAGCGAAAAAGCACTTAACGGTTATTCTCAATGGTGATGGAGGAGATGAGATATTCGGCGGATACCGGCGTTATGTGCCATTTGCGAAATACGATTTCTTCAACCCCGGATTTGTGGTGAAGAACCTTGCTTCAATGGCGCACGCAGTACTGCCCGTTCCACACAGCAAGAAAAGTAAATACAACTTTGCATACAGGCTTGCCGACCTAGCTCGCAAGAAAGGGCTGGATACCTACCTCTCAGCAACCATCGATAGTTTTGAAGGCTTCGAACAATATCTCACAGGCGGGAAGGAGCTGCTTCAGAAAGTTGAATCGGATTTCGAGCTCATCAACCAATCACGACTCAGTGGATTGCAGAAGTTGATGAATCTCGACTTCGATAATATTCTCCCTGGCGACTTATTGGTGAAAATGGACATTGCGACGATGGCTCATTCGCTGGAGGGTAGGAGCCCTCTGCTGAGTAAGGAGATACTGGAATACATTCCATCGATTAATGATGATTTCAAGATAAAAGGCCAACAGACCAAATTCCTGTTGCGCAAACTCGCCGAGCGCTATCTGCCGGCCGAGCTCATACATCAACCGAAGCGTGGTTTTGAAATACCTTTGAAGAAATGGATCGACGGTGAGCTGAAAGAAATTATCGCTAGCTACATCTTATCGCCAAACGCATATAGCCGCAAATTCGTAAAGCCATCCTTCGCCGCCGATCTCTGGGATAGGAAAATAAAAATTGGCGACGAGAAACGCGCGAAGATGTTATGGACACTCTTCGCGATGGATGTGTGGCACAAGAAGTCGTATCTGAAGTAGAAGATTTCACGCAGAGGCGCAGAGGCGCAGAGTTCACAATTCCTAATTCCATTCCCGCCTTTAGCTGACTTCGGCGGGCGCAGCCCGATTCCTAATTCCCAATTCCCGATTCCCAAACAACAGTGCCCAAACTCATCCGAATAACCACAGCCCCTCTTTCCTTAGACGTCCTGCTTAGAGGCCAGATGCGTTATATGTCGCAAAACGGTTTCGATGTGCTAATGGTTAGCAGCGACGGAAAAGAACTGGAGAAGGTGAAGCAATACGAAGGTTGCAGGCATGAGATCGTTCCCATGACACGGAAGATCACGCCGCTTGTTGATCTGCGTACCCTCTGGCTCATGTACAAATTATTCAGGAGAGAATCTCCGGATATCGTACACTCGCACACGCCCAAAGGAGGATTGATTGCAATGTTGGCAGCACGGCTTGCAGGCGTCAAGATCCGAATCCATACCGTTGCCGGTCTTCGATTCATGACGACGAAGGGAACGGGAAGACGCATACTCATCGCCATGGAGAAGTTGACCGGTAGCGCGGCAACACACGTATGGCCGAATAGTTTCTCGCTGCTTCACTACATACAGGAGAATAAATTGGTCTCACTATCGAAGCTCGACATCATCGGAAAAGGATCCAGCAATGGCATCGATCTTACGAGGTACTCACGTGCTGCACTCGATCGCTCGAAGTTGGATGCAATCAAACACTCAATTGGGTATGACGACCGCCTCTTGTATTTCCTCTCAGTAGGACGTATTGTAAATGATAAAGGAATTGATGAACTCGTTCATGCATTCATCAACATACATAAGATGAACGAGCGTGCACGGCTGGTGATGGTAGGAGCTTTCGAGGACGAGGTAGATCCTGTAAGCGATGAGACGAAGAATCTTTTAAGAACACATCCCGGCGTTGTTCTCGCCGGGTGGAGCGATAGCGTGGAGTATTATATGGCACTTGCATTTGCGCTCGTGCACCCCTCGCATAGAGAAGGATTTCCAAATGTCCTTCTCCAGGCAGGCGCAATGCTCTGCCCAATCATCTGTTCACGCATTGAAGGCAATGTAGACATAGTCGACCACGAGAAAACAGGTTTGCTTTTCACTGTCAAAGACCGGGAAGAACTCGAGCAGCGGATGGTCCAGGCGATAGCCGAACCCGCTGACCTGGAAGGTTTCGCCAGGGATCTGCGGACCAAAATTGAGCTCCATTTCGACCAGCCCGTCGTGCATAAACACCTTCGGGAAAGATACTTGCAGCTATTGGTAAAATAGTGTGACCGGGGTCGAAAAATTACGTGGAGGGAGCAGGTACTAGTACCTGTTTTTTGGGTTTGGGTTTCAATTTGTTTTGGGTTATTGGAGACACCTATTATTTTTATGACATCCAAACTCCGATCCATGAAAACCACCCTAAAGAAACCTGTGGCTATAGTCGGCTATTCCGGCCACGCTTATGTCATCATCGATATCTTCCTCAATGCGGGGAGACTCGTAACTGCATACTGCGATTCTGAAGAAAAGTCACTCAACCCTTATCACCTCAACTATCTCGGCAAGGAATCTGAAGTCATCAATAAGCTGAAGAAGTTCGACTATTTCGCGTGCGTTGGTCATAATGGTATTCGTGAGAAGATCCATATGAACCTCAGCCAACTCCTGGGTAACCCAATTAATGCGATTCACCCGAGTGCAGTCATATCGGGATCCGTGAAGATGGGAGCAGGTGTGATGATTGCAGCTAATGCAACACTCAACCCGTTAGTCGAAATTGGAATTGGGGTAATATGCAATACCTCAACGAGCATCGATCACGAATGTATTATTGGTGACTTCACCCACGTCGCTCCTGGTGCAGTGCTTTGCGGAAATGTAAGAGTGGGCAGAAGCAGCTTCATAGGTGCAAATTCAGTGATCAGGCAAGGAATTACAATCGGAAATAATGTCATCATCGGTGCAGGCACCGTTGTTGTAAAAGATATACCGGATAATTCTACCGTGATTGGCAACCCTGCAAGGCAACTGGCCAAGAAGTCAAACAACCGCCTCGCAGCAGCCTAAGTTTTTGATTGAAATATTGATATTATGTTTTTATGCGGCATCTGAGCCTTCAGGTGCCGTATTTTTTTGCCCTAACTCAAAGAAATCCCCCGTTTTCGTCAGGTATGAGCAAATGATGATACCTTCGCTGTTCTTTAAAATGTAAGCTGAATTAACAGTGGTGAAAACGAAGAACCCGCAGGATTTCCGGGTATTATTATTGGCAAAAAAAGATAACCTCTTTGCAGAAAGGGCCGCTGAGTTCATTCTCAAACATTTTCAGCATTCCCTCATCTTTTCGGGTACACGCCACGACAAATTGCCTGGCGAGGTGCTCAACTGGGAAGGTGATTTGCTGATATCTTTCATTAGTTCCTGGATCATCCCGGACGACCTTCTCGCAAGAGCATCCTACGCGGCGATCAATTTCCATCCGGGCAGTCCCGAGTATCCTGGAACCGGTTGCACCAATTTCGCTATCTATAATGGGGAAAAAGAGTATGGAGTTACCTGTCATCACATGAAAGCCGTAGTGGATACTGGGAATATAATTGCTGTAAAGCGTTTTCCAATAGAACCCGCCGACAGCGTATACGATGTCACGCAACAGTGTTATACCCGCATAGAGGAAATGTTTTATGCCATTATGGATTGTATCTTGCAGGGCAAATCACTACCGGTGTCCGTGGAGACGTGGAAGCGAAAGCCTTATACTAGAAAACAGCTGGATGAGCTTTGCCACATAAGGCCCGATATGACGGAAGAGGAAATACAACGGCGAATCAGGGCCACAACATACAAAGGGCCATGGGCCTACACCAGAATCGGAAACAGAATATTCAAATTACAATCGTAATTGCCACTATGGTAACGGAAGTCAATAAACAGGAATCGATAAGCCCACTCACGGGTAAGAAGTACGCGATTCCCGAGAAGGTCGATGACAAGGCAGGTATCGATGCATTTGTAGCACTCCATCCCGGTAAGAAGGTGGTGGTAGTGCAGGGAATGGGATTCGTCGGTTCCGTCATGGCTCTTGTTGTTGCAAACGCGCTTACCGAAGAATATGCGGTGATCGGTATCGATCTTGCCTCGCCTTTTTCATTCTGGAAAATTCAATCTATCAATGAAGGCATTTTCCCCGTGATAGCGGATGATCCCAAGATCGGTCTGTTCTACAACAGGGCGCGCGAAAAGAAAAATCTCTACGCTACCTGCGATCCCTATGCTTACACCAAGGCGAATGTCATCATTGTCGACATCAATCTTGATGTGAAAAAGCAATCAAATGGCAGCGGTCATCTTGAAAACTACTCAGTTGACCTGACTCCATTTAAGAAGGCCATCACAAGTATTGGCAATCATTGCCAACCAGATATATTGGTATTGGTGGAGACTACTGTTCCTCCCGGCACTTCGCAGAAAGTGGTTCGTCCTATCCTCGAGGAATGCTTGCGTGGAAGAGGACTTTCAACAGATCAATTGAAGATAGGTCACTCGTATGAGCGCGTGATGCCCGGACCCAAATACATCGACTCTATTCAGAACTTCTATCGGGTATTCTCAGGTACTGACGAGGCCAGCGCCGACGCGACCGAGAAGTTCCTGCGCACGGTGATCAGTACGGATGAATATCCGTTGACCAAACTCGGCAATACCCAGGCGACTGAAATGGCGAAGGTCCTCGAGAACTCCTACCGCGCTATGAATATCGCATTCATGGTTGAATGGAGCCGTTTCGCTGAAGAGGCCGGAGTGAATATATACGAAGTAGTCAATGCCATACGCATGCGTCCCACCCATAAGAATCTTATGTTGCCGGGACTCGGCGTTGGAGGTTATTGTCTTACCAAAGATCCACTACTCGCCAGCTGGGCAAAGATGAATCTCTTTGGCAGCGAAGAACCGCTTCAACAGAGCGAGACCGGCGTGCATATCAATGACCAGATGCCGCTGTTTGCGTTCCAGTTCCTTCAATCACAGTATCCAGGTTCGCTTGAGGGGAAGAAGGTGCTATTGCTCGGTGTAAGTTATCTTAATGATGTAGGCGATACTCGTTTCACTCCTGTGCAGGGCTTGTATGAGCGACTGGTGGAGGCGGGATGCGACGTAGTGTTGCACGACCCACATATTGTCTATTGGGAGGAAAAGGGAATTAACGTCAACAACGACATGACCGAGTTGTTGAAGAGCGAGTACGACATTGTAATCATTTCGACAGGGCATAAGGAATACCGCAGCAGTCCGACAATGATCGCGACTTTGCTGCAGCATTCGAAGTCGTTTGTTTATGACACAATCGGTGTGTTGACAAACGACGAAATCAATACATTGAAATCAAAGCATACCGTAAGAGTAATTGGGCGGGGTGACTTGTAACGAGCGTTTAAAAGTTTGAGAGTTTAAGAGTTTAATCGTTCTGGCTTCAGAAAATTTCTTTCAACTAAGGAAGCTTCAATTATAAAAACGCTTAAACTATTAAACCATTAAACTTTTAAACCGTTGATCCAAACCTAATTAAAAGATGAATATAATTCTATGAGTAAAAAAGTTCTATTGTTAGGCGGTGCAGGCTTCATTGGCTTTAACATTGCTAAATACCTTTCGGAGAATCGCGACTACAAGATTACCATTGCAGACAATTTTGCGCGCGGCAAGGAAGACGCTCTCTTTACTGAGTTGGTGAATAAACACAAGATCAAAGTCGTAGCGGGTGATTATACTGATCCAGGGGCTTTCGAGCAACTTGATAACGATTATCACCAGGTATACATGCTTGCATCAGTTGTAGGTGTCGACAACGCCAATTCCATACCTCACGAGATTATTCGCATAAACACGGCCCTAATCTACAACACGCTGGAATGGATTCGTGGAAGCAAGATTGGTAAGGTATTGTTTACCTCCACCAGTGAATGTTATGCTGGCACAATCGATGCCTTCGGCTACAAAGTTCCCACGGCAGAGGAAGTTCCTCTCTGCATCGAAGATATAAGTCATCCCAGGTTTACCTATGCCGTCACGAAGATGCTTGGTGAATCCGGTTTCCTCAACTACTCTCGTATATTGGGTTTCGAGGCTACTATCGTTCGCTATCATAATGTATATGGCCCAAGAATGGGTTTCAAGCACGTGATACCGCACCTCGTGGTCCGCTTCAGAAAGGGAGAACAACCATTCAAGGTGTATGGCCATGATCAGACACGCGCCTTCTGCTATATCACCGATGCTGTTAGAGGCACCGTGCTCGCTATGGAGCAACCCAATACTAACGGCCAGATTTATCATATCGGTACGCAGGAGGAGATATCCATTGGCGAGTTGATCAAGTATGCCGGAGAATTGATGAAATTCGATGGACTATACGAGGATGCACCGACGTATCCAGGTTCCGTGTCACGCCGGTGCCCTGACATTACCAAGGCGCGCACACAACTCGGCTTCGAACCCGAGGTGGGATGGAAAGAAGGACTGGACAAGACAATAAGCTGGTACAATTCTTACCTCGAAGAAGGAAATAAAGTCTATGAGTAACGATCAATTCATACCCCTTAGCCTCCCTAATATTGCAGGCAACGAATGGAAGTATGTCAAGGATTGCCTCGATACGGGGTGGATCTCATCCGTCGGTTCTTATGTTACACAATTCGAACAGATGGTGGCCGATTTCGCAGGAGCGAAGTATGGTGTTGCAGCAGTCAATGGAACCGCTGCGCTGCACATCAGCCTGTTGATGGCAGGTGTGAAGGCCGATGATTATGTCATTTTACCGAACCTGACGTTCGTTGCCTCCGCCAATTCGATCAAGTATCTCGGCGCCGAGCCTCTTCTCATAGATGCGGATCCAAATCTCTGGCAAATGGATCTCGATCTCCTCGAAGAATTCCTGGAGAACGAGACCGATGAGCGTGATGGTAGCCTCATTTACGTGGAAGACGGAAGAAGGATTGGTGCGATCATGCCTGTACACATTCTTGGGAATATTTGCGATATGGATCGATTCCTTTCCATTGTTAAGAAGTATCCATTACCCATCGTCGAAGATGCCACCGAGGCATTGGGTAGCTATTACAAAGGAAAACATGCCGGCACATTTAGCCCGATGGGTTGTTTCAGTTTCAATGGAAACAAGATCATATCAACCGGTGGTGGCGGCGTGATCGTGACCGACGACGAGAAATTGGCGAAACACGCGAAGCATCTTACTACAACTGCGAAAGCGAGCCCCGATGAATATTATCATGATGAGGTGGGTTATAATTACCGGCTGGTAAACATCCTGGCTGCAGTGGGTGTCGGACAAATGGAATTGCTGCCCTCGTTCATCAATAGAAAGAAAGAGGCGGTCAGATTTTACAAAGCGGCTTTTGGAGGTGTCGCTGATATTCGCTTCCAGCAGGAGCTACCTGAAGTTGAAACCAATGGATGGCTATTCACCATACAGACTGACCAGCAAAAGAAATTGCTTGACCACCTCAATGCAAACAAAATACTGAGCCGCCGTTTCTGGATGCCAATGAACAAACTTCCAATGTACAAGGATTGTCCTTACATACAGAAGAAGGATAATGCAGACTATATTTATAATACCTGCCTAAGTATTCCCTGTTCCACCGGCATCACCGATGAGGAATTGGAGATCGTAGCCAGGGAAGTAAAGGCCGCCTTAACCTGATCTATGTATCTCTTTTTCAAACGATTCTTCGATATTGTTTTTTCCCTCCTGGCATTGATCATTTTGCTACCGCTGTTCGTGCCTATCATCATCATGCTATTGTTGACGGGTGAACACGAGGTATTCTTTCTGCAGGACAGGGTAGGACACAATAACCGAATCTTCAAGATCCTGAAATTCGCCACCATGCTCAAGAACAGTCCAAACATGGGTAGCGGGGACGTTACGACAAGGAAGGATCCACGAGTTACGTTCATGGGAAGGTTCCTCCGCATAAGTAAGCTCAACGAACTTCCACAAGTGATCAACATTTTAAAAGGAGACATGTCATTCGTAGGACCACGCCCTTTGATGAAAGTAGGCTTCGATCGGTATACGGATGAAATGAAGGCAAAGGTCTATCGTGCAAAACCGGGATTGACCGGTATCGGTAGCATTGTATTCCGAGATGAGGAGTTGATCATCACTAAGAGCAGCCTACCCCCGCATGAGTGTTATCGGCAGGTTATCCTTCCTTACAAAGGTGCAGTCGAGATATGGTACCAGGAGCATATTTCCTTTTATACGGACTTCATGATCCTGTTTCTCACAGCCTGGTACATTGTTTTCCCAAACAGCAACATGATACAGCGGGTCTTCCCGAGTTTACCCAAACGTCAGTTCTAATTTTTTCCTGGATGTCTCCCGGCAAATAATGAGTATTTTCGATGAGAGATACCCAGTATGTTTAAACTATTTTCCCGCTCCGCATCCAAATCTGAGCGATTCGATTTCTCCCAACTTAACACCGATATGCATTCGCATTTGCTGCCAGGCATTGACGATGGGGCAGAGGACATGGAGCATTCTCTTGAATTGATACGGGGCATGAGAGCCCTGGGTTATAAAAAACTCATCACTACCCCACATATACTCTGGGACATGTACAAGAATACCCACGAGATCATCCTCGAAAAACTTGCGCAGGTGCAGGATGCCGTGAAGGAGGCGGGTATAGATGTGGAGATCCAGGCGGCCGCGGAATATTTCCTGGATGAACACGTGGAGGAGTTGCTCCGGGATAAAGTGCCCTTGCTCACCGTAAGCGGGAAAATGGTACTCACGGAATTCTCGATGGCGTTTCCTCCCATGAATATCAAAGAAGTATTGTTTGAAATGCAGATGCAAGGCTACCAGCCCATTATTGCCCATCCGGAGAGGTACGCATACCTCGAGCGAAACAAAGAGTTTTATGGAGAGCTTAGGGACCTGGGCTGTCTTTTTCAACTCAATCTGCTCTCATTTGGCGGACATTATGGCCGATCTGTGGTCGACTTGGCGCAATATCTTCTTAAAAACGGGTACTATAATCTCATCGGAACCGATCTCCATCACAACGGCCACCTGGAAGGTTTGCAACACTTTGCTATGCCTTCTTCCCTTAAAAAACTGATCGATGAGGGTAAGATCGTCAATGCCAGGCTCTAGCATTTTGACATATTCCCTTTCCGGTAAACTTTTTGCCATATCCCCTGTATTGCAACTGTTAACGTTTTCAATGGTTAGACATTAAAATTGGACAGGCGCCGATTAATTGATAAATTTGTAAAAAAGGAAGGATTTATGGCTACTACAGAATTCAACGATATGCTGTTGGACAATGCCGATTTCTTGAAACCCTTTGCTGTTAATTTAACGAAGGATACCGAGGCTGCTAACGATCTTTATCAGGAGACACTCTACAAGGCTTTAGCAAATCACGAGAAGTATAATAATGGAACCAACATCAAGGCATGGTTGTTTACGATCATGCGCAATATCTTCATTAATAATTACCGTCGTAAAGCTAAACAACGGACCATCTTCGACAATACTCCAGAGGATTACCTGATCAACCTGAAGCAGTCGGCCGTGACGAATACAGCCGAAAGTAATCTTCGTGAGAAAGAGATACGCGCTGCGATTGACAGGCTTCCGGAAATTTTCAAGATGCCTTTCTTGTTATACCTGGATGGCTTTAAATACCAGGAGATCTCCGAATACCTGACTGAGCCACTAGGCACTATTAAAAGCAGGATACACTTCGCCAGGAAACTTTTGAAAGAGCAGGTCAGCCGGTACTAAGCTTATTGTTTCGATTTCTTTTCACTCCTCGATGTAGGATATTTAATTCTTGCCTGCAGTAAAGAATTTACCGCTCACTTATCTCATCCAGCGGACTAACAATTTCGTAGTTTACATACCATCCAATTTTTGGTTCTTCTTACTACGAAATGTCCAAATCAGTAATAGTTATAGGTAGCGGTTTTGCCGGTTTATCTGCGGCTTCCTTCATGGCGAAGGATGGCTGGGAAGTGACGGTGATCGAGAAGAACGAAACTCCTGGGGGCCGCGCCCGTCAGTTAAAAGACCAAGGCTTCACATTCGACATGGGTCCAAGTTTTTATTGGATGCCCGATGTATTCGAGCGTTACTTTTCCTGCTTCGGCCGCAAAGTATCCGACTATTATCTCCTCGAACGCCTCGATCCTTCCTACCGTATTTACTGGAATGATGGTTACACCAATATCCCCGCGATGTTTGATGAGCTGAAGGCCGTATTCGAATCTTTCGAGAAAGGCAGCGCGTTGAAACTCGAACACTACCTCAAAGAAGCGAAGTATAAGTATAAGACCGGGATGCAGAATCTGGTGTATAAACCGGGGCTGTCTCTCCTGGAGTTTCTCGATTGGTCGGTGATCAAAGGAGTCTTCAGGCTCGATATCATTACCTCCATCAAGAAACATATCGAAAGACACTTCACTAATCCTCGCCTGAGGCAGATGATGGAATTTCCTGTCCTATTTCTTGGAGCTCTACCCGAGGATACGCCTGCCCTCTATAGCCTTATGAATTATGCGGATATTAAAGGTGGCACCTGGTATCCACGGGGCGGGATGTACGCAGTCGTAGAAGGGATGTACCGTCTTGCGATTGAACTTGGTGTTAAGTTTAGGTTTGAAGAGAACGTGAAAGAGATAGTCGTGAAATCGGGAACTGCAAAGGAGGTCATCACCTCCAACGGCAGATACCATGCCGATGCCGTTATAAGCGGAGCGGATTATGAATTCACCGAGCGAGTATTGCTTCCTCCCGAGTGCCGCGTTTATTCCGAAAAATACTGGACGAAAAGGACGATGGCTCCATCCTGCTTACTATACTATGTTGGCCTGAATAAAAAACTTAAGGGCGTAGTACACCATTCACTTTTCTTCGATGTTCCCTTCGACCGACATGGTTTCGAGATCTACAAGGAACCATCCTGGCCAACCGAGCCCCTATTTTACCTAAGCGTGTCTTCTTATTCGGATCCTGGCGCCGCCCCGGTTGGTTACGAAAACCTCGTATTCCTGGTGCCTGTAGCCGCAGGACTATCGGGAGATGACGAGGAGTTGAGGGAGCGTTACTTCCAGAAATTACTCCATCGCCTTGAAAAGCATACGGGCGAATCTGTGGAGAACTCAATCGTATTTAAGAAATCCTATTCGGTCACTGATTTCGTACATGACTACAATTCTTTCCGGGGGAACGCCTATGGCCTGGCAAATACGCTATCGCAAACAGCCATCCTACGGCCGTCCTGCAGGAGTAAGAAGGTCCGCAATTTGTTTTTTACGGGGCAACTAACGGTGCCGGGGCCTGGAGTTCCGCCGAGCCTGATAAGTGGGGAAGTAGTAGCAAGACAGGTAATCAAAGAAATTGATTAATTATATAAATTACACGACATGCTTCAGGTATTTCATACCGTGAGTGAGAATTGCAGCCGTATAGTAGCGGAAAAGTATAGCACTTCTTTCTGCTCTGCCATTCGTTTGTTACATAAGGATATGCGGGCACCCATCTTCAACATATACGGCTTCGTGAGGTTTGCGGATGAAATCGTCGATACATTCCACGATCACGATAAGGCTTTGTTGTTGTCACGGTTCAAGAATGAGACATATGATGCTATAGATCGTGGCATCAGTCTCAATCCAATCCTTCATAGCTTCCAACTGACGGTAAACGAGTATGGCATCGACCGGCAGTTGATCGCAGCGTTCTTCAGGAGCATGGAACTAGATCTTACCAAGAAAGTCTATAACGAAGAGGAGTATGGCGAATATATTTACGGCTCGGCGGAGGTAGTAGGACTTATGTGCCTGTATATTTTTACGAAAAGTGACATGCAAATGTATCATAAGCTCGTGCCTTCTGCCCGAGCTCTTGGCGCGGCTTTCCAGAAGGTTAATTTCTTACGTGACCTGAAGGAAGACACTTACAGCCTCGCGCGCATGTACTTCCCTGGTTGTGATTTCAACAATTTCCTTGAGACCGATAAGAAGCAGATTGAAGACGATATCCAACATGATTTCAGGGAGGCCTATCTCGGGATATTGCAGTTACCTGTTCAGGCCAGATTCGGTGTGTATGTTGCCTATAAATATTACCTATCACTATTCCGGAAGATAAAACGTACCCACCCCTGTCATATCTTGCAGAAGCGTATCCGGATACCCGATCACTTAAAATTGATGATCGTAGTCAGGGCCGGACTTAAACACCAGTTAAAACTGATTTGAATGGAATTGCGGAATGTGATATTGGTAGATGAGCAGGACAAGGAAGTAGGGACGATGGAAAAAATGGAAACTCACCAGAAAGGAATACTACATCGTGCCTTCAGTGTCTTTGTGTTCAATAGTAAAGGAGAAATGCTGCTGCAGCAACGGGCTTTGAATAAATATCATAGTGCTGGTCTGTGGACCAATAGCTGCTGCAGCCACCCCGGGCCAGGTGAAGTCACTGCGGATGCTGCCGCCAGGAGGTTGCAGGAGGAAATGGGGTTTACGACTCCCCTGGAAAAATTGTTTGACTTCGTGTATCGCATCGAATTTAATAATGGGATGACTGAGCATGAATTCGATCATGTTTATGCCGGAGAATATGACGGTGAAATCATACTTGACAGGCATGAAGTAATGGACTATTGTTTCAAGAACATGGTCGAAGTTCGCAACGACCTGAGGGAGCAGCCAGATAAATTTACTACCTGGTTCAAACTAGCCTTCCCAAGAGTCGAGGCGTGGTGGGCTGGTCGGTATAATTACGTTTAACGTTTAAGGGTTTAACGTTTAACGTTCTTACAGTTGACAACGCCTTAGAAAAGTTGATGATTTTTTCTTAATGAAATTCCGATGTAGCAATTGAAGTCACTGATTTCAGAACGTTAAACCCTTAAACGTTAAACGTTAAACATGATCGTCATACTCTACATATTAATCCTGCTAACCACCATCCTTGCAATGGAGGGTGTAACCTGGCTCACGCATAAGTATGTGATGCATGGGTTCCTATGGTATCTTCACCGGGATCATCACCAGACCGAACCCGGCTTTTTCGAGAAGAACGATGCCTTCTTCGTCATATTCGCGGTGCCAAGCATGTTGCTGATTGCATTCGGCACTTATAATTCGGTTTGGTGGATGCAGGCAATAGGCTTCGGCATCATGGCCTACGGGATCGCCTACTTTCTCGTGCATGATGTGATCATTCACCAGCGGTTTAAGTGGTTTACCAGGAGCAGCAATACATATGTTCGCGCCATACGGTGGGCGCACAAAATGCATCACAGGCATCTCGATCGGCACCAGGGCGAGAGTTTTGGCATGCTGTACGTGGCGAAGAAATATTGGGATAAAATCCGGCGCGACAAGAAACTTATGGCTGGAAATAAGAAGGTGGCGTATGCGCCAGAGGCGTCGACCCAGTGAGCGTAACTTAGCAGTTTAAAGGTTTAATAGTTTAATAAGTTTAAAAGTTCTGATTTCAGTCAGTTTCTGATAATATTGAAGGGTCTGAAATCAGAACTTTTAAACTTATTAAACTATTAAACCTTTAAACACATAAGAACCCTGGACCTTTAAACACCCCTCACCTGCTAAATTCGCACAAATACGACTTTATCTTCTTCGGTGCCGGGTGCGCCAGCCTCAGTTTATTGACGCGCATGATCCGCAGCGGAAAGTTCGGCGACAAATCAATACTGCTAATAGACCGGGAACCGAAGACGCGGAACGACCGGACCTGGTGTTTCTGGGAGCAGCGACCGGGATTCTTCGAAGAAATCGTATACCGCAAATGGGAGCGCATCTCGTTCAGGAGCGAAGCATTCGACTCCGCGCTGCATATCACCCCGTATGTCTATAAGATGATCCGCGGCAGCGATTTCTATGATTACTGCTTCTCAGCCATAAAGACTCAGCCAAACATCGAAGTCGTATACGCCACTGTCAATAATTGGTGGGTTACGCACAATGGTATCGAACTCGTCCTCGATGATAAGACCTACCTACTTGAGTCAGCAATCGTATTCAATTCTATCTATGAACCATCGATATCCAGGAATGACATACGACTGCTGCAACATTTCAAAGGCTGGGTGATCGCTAGTCCGAGGCCAGCCTTCAATCCCCGAGAGGCTACCATGATGGACTTCCGTGTTCATCAACGGTATGGGACCACATTCACCTATGTCCTTCCTCTTAGTCCTACCGAGGCGCTGGTTGAATACACACTGTTTACAAAGGAATTATTGAAACCCGCACAATATGACGAAGAACTCAGAAGCTATATCAGCGCCTATCTTGGATTGACGGATTACGAAGTGAAGGAAGAAGAATTTGGAGTAATTCCGATGACGAACCAACGTTTCCACTTCAGCAGTCGAGACAAGCAAGCAACCTGGCAAATCGGTACCGCCGGCGGTCAAACCAAGGCTTCAAGTGGGTATACATTTCAATTCATACAGAAGCAGAGCGAGCAGATCGTCAATTGTCTCGTCGCAGGAAGACCTCTCCACTCGATACCGGCAACACCGTCACGGTTCCGATTCTATGACAATACGCTATTGCATATTCTCTACCATGATCAGTTACCCGGAAAGAAGATATTTACTGACCTCTTTCGTAAAAACGACGCGGGAAGAGTATTTCGCTTCCTCGACAATGAGAGCACATTAGCGGATGAGGTGAAGATCATTTCGTCATTACCTACATGGCCGTTCCTGAAAGCGGCGGTAAATCAGATTTGAGGTTGAAATCTTAAAAGGAACATTTCAATTGCCCATTGCCTATTGCCCATTGCCCATTGCCTATTGCCTATTGCCCATTGCCCATTGCCTATTGCCTATTGCCCATTGCCCATTGCGCATTGCCTATTGCTATTGGTCCGGGTCATGCTGCATAAACTCCCGCTTTACCGCCTTTAACATGCTAAATAATTGGGCCACCTGAATCAGCAGCATCACTACCAGAGCAAGCAGGACATACCACGGCAATTTTATTTTCTCAATGTTAACTACGTTCTGGAATTTTTCAAGATGCCAACCCGCCAGTGCTGCGCCGAATGCCATGCCTACAAGTAGGAAGGAGATAAGGGAGTAGATCACCTTCATGAACATGATTCGCATAGTAGAATAGCCAACCTTGAAATTTTCGAAGATAGCCGCGGGAATAATGAGGACCAAGGTGATCCAACTCCAGTTGTCCCTGAACCACCCATCGCTCAAGGCCAGATTAAGACCGAGTATCAGAACGATGGATAGAAGTCCCCAGGGAAATATCAGGAAGGTGGATGGTTTGGATGATGGTGCAGCCATGGTAATTGGTTTAGGATAGGAAATTAGAGATTTTTTTCGAGAAGGACGGCCCGCAGATTTTCATGATTGTTATGATTTAATTGGATTTGTACCTGGTATCAGAATCAATCATTACCCATCATGACAATCATGAAAATCTGCGGTCCATCCTTCCTATCGAGGATTTGTTCAAAATCACCTATTTTCAATTTCTCCAAAAACAATCTCGCTTATGAACTCACTATCCAGGACCGCTTCCTGCATCTTCGCGCTTTTAGTTCCTCTAACAATTCAAATAACTATACACGCGCAAGTTGTTGCTACGCCCTATTTCTCCGACCCTGCGTTGTCGCCAGATGCGACGGAGATCGCTTTCGTATCCGGAGGAGATATCTGGACGGTGCCAGCTGCCGGGGGAGAAGCCAGGTTGCTCGTATCGCATGCGGATTACGATTCGCGGCCACTCTATTCCCCAGACGGACTCTCAGTTGCTTTCAGCTCTACGCGATCCGGGAATGGTGATGTCTACGTGTTGACGCTCGCATCTGGACAGTTGAAGCGCCTTACCTACGACGATGCACCCGATGAGCTGAGCGCATGGTCAAGAGATGGTAAATACGTCTATTTCTCCTCATCGAGCAGGGACATCAGCGCAATGCGTGATGTGTTTCGTGTAGCGGTTCGTGGTGGCACACCGATGTCGGTGAGCGGCAACAGGTATGTGAATGAATTCTTCGCGATGCCATCTCCCGACGGGAAGACCCTGGCCATGACGGCTCGTGGTGTCGCCTCGCACCAATGGTGGAGGAACGGTCGAAGTCACCTGGATGAATCCGAGATCTGGTTGATGAAGGATGAGAATGGTTCGTATGAGAAGATCACCGATCGTGGTGCGCGGCAACTCTGGCCGATGTGGAGCCCGGATGGAAAGTCGATCTATTATGTCTCGGACCAGACGGGCGCGCAGAATCTTTATGTGCTACCAATTGGAGGCACATCTAAGAAACTAACACAGTTCGATAAAGGCCGCGTAGTATGGCCGACGATTTCTAACAATGGGAAGGCGATCGTCTTCGAGAGGGATTTTAAGGTCTGGTATTATGATATAGCCTCCGGCAAAACATCACCCGTTTCAATAGCTCGTAAAGGTTCACCAGCAGGACCTGGTGTCGAACACGTGCGGTTGAATAATCAATTCCGTGACCTTGCCCTCTCGCCCGATGGTAAGAAGGCTGCGTTTACTGCTCGCGGCGAAGTTTTTGTAGCGAACGCAAAAGATGGAGGCGATGCGATGCGCGTAACACAGACCACTGGAATGGAATCGCAAGTAACATGGGCGAGTAACAGCAACATCCTCGTCTACGTATCCGACAGAGACGGCGCCTCGCATTTATATCAATACAATTTCACCAATCAGACAGAAACACGACTTACCAACACGAATGCTGATGATGCTTCACCACGATTCTCTTCCAATGGCAAGTTGCTTGCATTCGTGAGAAACGCGCAGGAACTAAGAGTACTGGATATGACGACGAAGAATGAAACGTTGATCACGAAGGGATATTTCGGCTTCCCTGCATTTCCATCGCAGGGCTCCTATACCTGGTCGCCCGACAATAAATGGCTTGCATATGCCGGGTTTGGAACAAAGACATTCCGCAACATCTACGTAGTGAGTGCATCTGGTGGCGAGAGTAAACCTGTTAGCTTTCTCGCCAACGTTTTCAGCGAGGGTGTAAGCTGGAGCAAGGACGGGAAATACATATTATTCAACACGAGTCAAAGAACGGAGAACGGTGTAGTGGCGAGAGTTGACCTTGTTCCACAAAGACCGAAGTTCAGGGAGGAGCAATTCCAGCAGATGTTCGTCGATCCCACTTCACCTGCGCCTGATCGTCAGGACCAACGAGTCACACCGCCGTCGAATCAATCAGTTGCCGATACGAGCAACAAGGCGTTCATGAAGAAGAACGAGAGCGCAACGATCGTGTGGGAAGGATTGCAACAGCGGCTAAGCTTGCTTCCGGGTGGTGTAGATGTTGATGAGCACATCATCAGCCCCGATGGGAACACCCTTGTAATGATCGCGAATGTCGGAAACCAGAGTAATATTTATTCGTATACGCTCGATGAATTGTCCCGCGAGCCGGCGGTATTGAAGCAAATCACGTCGACGATAGCTTTCAAATCATCACTGCAGTTTTCACCTGATAGTAAGGAAGTATTCTTCCTCGAGCAGGGACGGATACAATCAGTAGTGCTTGACTCGAGAGTGGTTAAGCCTCTCGCCATAGTCGCCGAGATGGATATAGACTTCAATAAAGAGAAGACAGAGGTCTTCAAGCTCGCATGGGATCTACAACAAAGCAATTTCTATGATCCTGGCTTTCATGGCGCAGATTGGGGTAAGGTGAAACAGACTTATGCGCCACTAGTCGAAGGAGCGGGTACGGTAGATGAACTTCGCAGGATCCTTGGAATGATGGTGGGCGAATTGAACGCCTCACATTCTGGAGTTAGCGGCCCGGCATTGAATTTTATCGTAGGAAGGATCGGGTTGAGATATGAAAGGAATGAATTTGAAAAGAACGGAAGATTAAAGGTGTCGGAAGTGGTCGCCCAGGGCCCTGCCGCCATTTCCGGAATACAGGCTGGGGATTATATTCTCGCAGTAGATGGAGTCACCATCACTGTCGAAACGAATATCGACCAGTTGCTGGAAAACAGAATCAACCGGATGGTTACACTCACAGTTGCATCAGCTTTATCGGATAAGAATGGAAAAAAGGTGTCGGTTCGACCCGTCAATAATCCCATCGAGAAGGGTTTGATGTACAGGCAATGGGTAAAGCAGCAACGTGATTATGTAGAAAAGGCAAGTGGAGGCAAACTTGGTTACGTCCATATGTTTGATATGGGGCAGGAGTCGCTGAACCAATTGTATGTGGACCTGGATGCGGAGAATCATGCACGTGAAGGAGTCGTCATCGACATACGAAACAACAATGGTGGTTTCGTGAATGCATATGCGCTGGATGTTCTGTCACGTAAGGGATATATGACGATGACGATACGCGGACTACCGGCGGCACCAGCTAGGTTGCAATTGGGTCAACGTGCATTGGATGCGCCGACGATACTGGTTACGAACCAGCACTCGCTTTCTGATGCGGAAGACTTCAGCGAAGGGTACAGGAGAATGAAACTTGGAAAGATCGTAGGTGAACCCACGTCAGGGTGGATTATATATACATCGAATGTCGGACTCTTTGATGGTACGGTGGTACGGTTGCCTTTCATCAAGATCACCGATAATGATGGGAAGAATATGGAACTCGCTCCAAGACCGGTTGATATCCCAGTGTCCAATCCTTTAGGAGAGAAGGATAAGGATAGCCAGCTGGATGTAGCGGTGCGGGAATTGTTAAAAGAGGTAGGTGGGAAGAAATAGTTGACCGCAGATTGTAATGATGATTATGACTTACACAGATCAATACATAATCTGCGTAGATCATGATAATTATGATTTTTCACAGGCTAATACAATATCTGCCTTGTTCTTGATAAGCATGATTTTCACAGATCAATACACGATCTGCGTAGATCATAATTATCATGAAAATCAGCGGTCAATTTTTCATATAAGGGTTAATGATCATCCATGGTGGTTTGATGGTGGTGTATACGGAAATAGAGGCCGCTTCCGCATTAGTAAGACATACCTTTGTCCCCCATGGCAATCGATAATACATTCAATAAGCCAATAGTCCCGGAGAATGAAGAGTTGCGTTTAAAGGCGCTCGAGTACTACGATATACTGAACGATTTACCCGATCGGTATTTTTCCAATCTAGCTCATATAATGGCCAGCGCTTTCAATACTAAGATTGCGTTGATATCTCTTGTTGGAGAGGATACTGTCTTCTTCAAAGGAAATTTCGGAATGGAAGGAACTACGAAGGCGAACAGGGGACATAGCTTATGCTCGCTTGCGGTACTTGATTCGGAGCCGACGGTATTCAGGGATGCATTGAAGGAGCCCTGCCTGTTGGGCAACCCGCTAGTTATTGGTGACTTTGGACTCCGCTTTTATGCAGGCGCCCCGATCGTCACGAAGGAAGGTTTCAATATTGGAACAGCTTGTGTCGTCGGCTTCGAACCAAGGGATTTTTCCAATGAAGAAAAAACGCTCTTAGGCCTCTTCGCGGAGAACGCAATGATCGAGATCGAAAGCCGTCGCGAGCTAATGGAACAACAGAAACAACTGCAATCTGCGGCCACACTTTAATATCCCATACTACTCTTTTTTATTCCGCATCGCATGTGATCAAATTTTTTGAGTATCGAAACTATGGTATATATTCTTTGTATAGATCTCAGCGTGTATTCCTTTCACCTGGCGCGTCTGGGAAAAGAAATTGATATTTACTCCATTTCGTCCAAGCATGACTTTCCTTATTCGACAGGTGAAAATATTGAGACCAGGATTTAGCATTCTCTTGGTCGTACTCTAAGAATGATTTCTATCATCACAGGAAGCCTTTTATACTATTTTGTTTTCTATCACCCCATTCTCGTCAGAACTTCCACTAATCAAAAGCTTGCGCCATGGTAACCACTCGCAATCGTTTTCCCATAATCCAATGTTTCTTATTCACTTGTTCAATCCTCCTATCGGTTAATTTGTTGGCTCAACAAACTAACGTCAATTACCTCGGGCAGAACCCACCCGGGCAGGTCGCGACATTATTCGCGCCGGGCATCCTCAGCACCGCTTCCTACGAGCATAGCTCACCCGCATTCTCGCCCGATGGTAGCGTTGTTTTGTGGACAGTAGTGGACAGGAACTACCGTGCATCAATGTTTGAGATGAAGTATGAGAATGGAAAATGGTCGTCTCCCTATAGGCCCACTTTTGCCGACAGTACGGCAGACGATTATTATCCATCCTTTTCCATTGATGGAAAGAAACTGTACTTCAGTTCGAGAAGAAAAGTCCCCGAGGGATATACCGAAGCATCAGATATCCGCATATGGGAGGTGGATAGAAACCCATGGGGTTGGGGAAGGCCGGTTCCGTTCGATACTGCAATTTCTCGAGGAGGAGATTACGCTCACTCAGTCACCAGCAATGGCACTCTTTATTATACTTCATTGCTTGGTGGAGGTACGAATTTCAATATCCGGACTTCAAGGAAATCTAAGGACGGGTATGCTAAACCTGTTGTATTGCCTTATAGTATAAACAGCGTCGATTACGAAGATGGCGCCTATATTTCACCAGATGAGACTTTCCTCATCTTCGAATCGATACGACCGGAAGGAGTCGATGGTAGCATAGACCTGTATATTGCTTTTAAGAATAAGAGCGGACAGTGGAGTCTGCCAATAAATATGGGGCCGAAGGTCAATTCTCCAGGCTCCGAGAGATTCGCAAGGCTATCTCCTGATGGCAAGTTCCTTTTTTTCGGCAGCACAAGAAATCCAGCGCCGGGGAGCTGGGGGTTTGATATTTACTGGATAGATGCAAAGGTTATTGATGAGTTGAGAAACGGCCAGGTCGCAAAAAACTTAATCAAGGCTTCCCTTGGAAACCAGGTGATTGACGCATTGTACAAGAATGATGTTGATAGATCGGGCGCTTTATTAAAGGAATGGGTTGCTTCCTATCCAAATAGCCTCGATGCCACCATTCTTTACAGTTCCGCACTGCGAAAACTTGGCCGATCGGCTGAAGCCGAGCAATTATTGGCGACTAATGCGCACCAATGGAAAGATAACATAGGTTTTTCGATGGAGACAGCGCTGGTAAAACTTGGCTTGGGAAAAAATGACGAGGCCGACATCCTGCTTACACCCATTCTCGCCAACGCTGATCAGCGACGTGAACGCTTTAAGTATTTGTCCAACGCCCTTTTGGATATGAAGAGGTTCAAAGAAAGCGATGAGTATTTCGAAAAGGCGATGGCGATTAATGCCAACAGGTTCGAGTTTCAGCGACGGGCGCGCAGGTATGCCCTGATTGGAGAGAAGGACAGGGCGTTCCAAAGTCTAAACCAGGCAGTGCGACTTGGCGCCACTTCCCGAAAGGAGTTTGAGACAGATGCGGATCTGGTGGCGCTGAGGGATGATGAGAGGTGGAAGGCTTTTCTCGACTTGTTAAAGTAGGGTAGGTTCACGCAGAGACTCAGAGAAGTAGGGAATCGGGAATTGGTAATCGGGAATCGGGCTTACGATCGAATAGAGTGTACGGTTTGTAAAGACTAATTCCCGATTACCAATTCCCGATTCCCTTCTTCTCTGAGCCTCTATGTGAAACCATGATCACCCTGTGATTATTTGCTTTAAGAACCGTTGGACCTGTTCTGACCTCCCCAATGGCTCCAGTAGAAAAATAAAAAGATTAACGCCAATGGCCAGGTATGTGGCCGGATGTTTTAGTTTACGGTATTTCCATGCTCCGAGTAGTATCATACAAATGATGAGGACCTGGGTGAGGTAGATGGGAAACATGATATCGATATTTGGCCAATCTTTATTGTTAATCCCTACATAAACGTTTTGTATTCCACGTCCAAGCGCAGGCATCATAATCATGAATACGGTTGAGATCAGCCACCACGCATGATTCTCGATTTGCTTTCTATGAATAATGCTTTTTATTATAGCATAGCCGAAGGCTGTCATCATAACAATTTCCACTGCAGCCACGCCAAAAAAGAACCACGGTTGAAAGGGACCAAACCTTTCCGGAAACGCCAATGCTTTTTCAGTTGTGACAATGTCCCTATGCATCATACTGAGCGCTGTCAGGCAGACGCCCCCTGCAATGAACATACCTATTATCCCATTCGTCCTATGCCTTGGCATTTGTCCATGAGTGGCATAATAAGGTTGAATGATAAGGTAGATATACCAAACCGTACCGGTCCAATAGTGAATATGAACAGACCATGCGTTTTCAGAAAAATCGCCCCAGTAATCCCTGAAGATTCCGAATTGCATGAATACCATTGGGATGATCATCCACAAGTGAAGATTCTTATATTTACTCATGTGACAGGTTATGGTTGTGAAAAAAGTGGGCTGCCAAACCAGCGCTAACATATAGATTTTAATACTCATCACCTAATGGCAAAAGCCAGTGGTGAGTGGTCAGGGATCAATTGTCAGCGGTCATCGTCATTTGTGAGCGAAGCGAACCAAATGAATTGTAAGTAGATCCATAAATTTGACAGTCCGAAAGTCTTGCGCATTCAAGGCTTTTTTTAGCGAAACCAGAGTTCGAGCCACCGAGTGCCATTCACCACTCACTAGAACATAAGAAACCCAACTATGGCTACAAAAGATTTTACAACAACGATCGTCGTCGACAATATGCCGGCGGACGTGTTCAGGGCTGTTACAAACCCACGAGGCTGGTGGTCCGAGGAAATAAAAGGCGGCACTGAGAAACTCAATGATGAGTTTGACTACCACTTCAATGAGGTTCACAAGTGTAAAATGAGGTTGATCGAGGTGATTCCCAACAAGAAGGTTGTGTGGCTTGTCCTGGATAACTATTTCGAGTTTACGAAGGACAAGGATGAATGGAAAGGCAACAACATCGTGTTTGAAATAAGTCCCGATGGAGATAAAACGGAACTAAAGTTTACCCAATTGGGTCTTGTTCCGGACTATGAATGTTATGACATTTGCCACGACGCCTGGAGCAAATATATAAAAGAGAGTTTACGCAACCTGATTACCACAGGCAAGGGTCAGCCCAATCCAAAGGAAGTAGGGTTTAACGTTTAATGGTTTAACGTTTAACGTTCTGCTTTCAGAAGATGCATTGCGTAATTGAAAAAATAAAACCCGCGATAAGCGCGGGTTCAAAGAGCGTAAATTGGATAAATGCAGCCGTGAATCTCTGCAAATGGTTAAAACATTTTTGCCGTGAATTTTCCTTCTGTAATGGTCTTAATAACACCAGCGTCGTCTACTATGCCACTAAATGTCCCTTTCACCTCCGTATCGCTAATAGAAGTAATGGTAATAGTAAAGTCATTCACGCCACTATCATGTATGTGAGAGCCGTCCTGCCAATAAAGAGCATTTACCTTCCACATATTCTGGCTGTCAATTGTTTGGTACGTTTTTGTAGTGATTGCGGCATCGTCATTAATCTCCAGAAATGGATATTGCAAATGGGTGTAGTAGAGTATTTATCGTTTAACGTTCTGATCTCAGTAGATGCGTGACCCAATAGAAATTGTATCCTCGAGAAGAAGGATGGTCGATTGTAAATTGAAATGTCGATCTGGAAGAACGTTAAACGTTAAACCCTTAAACGTTAAACGACCACACAAAGACTCATTCCACAAAATGCCAACAAACTCCCGCTATATCAATCACATTAACCTCCTTCCCATACGGTTGCTGAATGGGCTTACTCACCCTGATGCCGAATTTCTCAGGTAATTGTCTTTCAATAATATCTTTTCTCAATTCTTCTACATTGTCTACACGGACACTAAGCATGAGATTTTCGGCGAATTCTTTGTTGTCATACTTCTGCAGGATGAATTTGCAACTATCTCTTTCGAATCCGACATAGTCACCCGCGTCCCATCTGATAGTAAACCCTAGTTCCTGGAACAATTCTTTTGAGGCTTCGAAATTACTTCCGGATGGAATGAAGGGTTCGAGGGATAGAAATTTCATGACGTTTTAAATTTTGTAACGTGTTTGTAATCCTAAAACTATGATATTCTGCGAATGAGAAGCCTAATCATCGCAAAAAAAAGTCATGCGGTTTTCTCCTTTCGTCTAATGATGAACTTTTCAACTTCATTGATCAGAATCGGAACAAATCCTAACGCTATTACCTGTATCCAACCCCGCAGATCAAGCATTTGAAGTTTGAGTGCATCCTGAAGCACCGGAACCCCCATCACCAGTAGTTGCAAGAGTAGTCCAATCACCACGGAGCCTATGAGGTACTTGTTTGAAAACAGAGGCATCCTGAATATCGATTTGTGATGATTACGGAACGAAAGAGAATACAGCAATTGACAGGATACTATTGTCATGAATGCCATGGTCCTGGCATATTCGTGAACATCCGCGGGAATAGCATTATCATAAGGACTGAAGCCATGCTCATAGTATCCAAGCCAGAATGCAAATATTGTTACAAGGCCGATGGTGATACCCCCTACTATTATCCTGGCACCTGCGCCATGCGCAAAGAAGCTCTCTTTTGGATTGCGTGGTTTCTCTTGCATGATCTCAGGATCGCCAGGGTCCATTCCGAGGGCAATCGCCGGAAGAGTATCGGTGAGTAGATTGATCCATAACAGCTGTGTTGCAATCAAGGGCGCGGGAAGACCAATGAGAATAGCGACTACCATCGCCACGACTTCCCCTACATTGCTCGCAAGCAGGAACACTACGGACTTCTTGATATTGTTATAAATATTACGCCCCTGTTCGATCGCGGAAATGATAGTGGAAAAATTGTCGTCAGCCAGTATCATGTCAGACGCGTTTTTCGCCACATCGGTACCGGTAATACCCATCGCTACCCCTATATCGGCAGTGTTCAGCGACGGTGCGTCGTTTACTCCATCGCCGGTCATGGCAACGATTTGACCGTTCGATTTGAAAGCTCGAACAATTCTAACTTTATGCTCGGGTGAGACCCGTGCAAACACGCGGAATTGCGCGATGTTCCTGACAAGATCTTCCTCTGGATATTTTTGTAATTCAGTACCCCCGATAGCCTGCTCTGATCTATCCGCGATCCCCAATTCTTTCGCGATGGCGAAGGCAGTATTCTTATGATCTCCCGTGATCATGACAGTGGTGATCCCCGCTTGTGCTGCCTTCAATATAGATTCCTTTACTTCTGGTCGGGGCGGATCTATCATTCCCACCATACCTACAAGAACGAGGTCGCGCTCCATTTCATCAGCAGTGATCATGGAGTCGACAGTTTTATAGGCGGCGGCTAGGGTTCGGAGCGCATCTTTCGACATATTCTCTGTGGCCTGGTTGTAGTGCCTGATCATATCTTCTGATAACGCAACTACCTCTGAGCCTTGCTTTACATGGGTACATCTGGGAAGGAGACTATCGATGGCTCCTTTTACAAAGACACGCAGGTGTCCATCCTCCTCCTGCAAGGTGGACATAAGTTTTCTTTCCGAGTCGAATGCCTTTTCACTAAGACGCCTGTTTCTCTTCGCGAGGTTGGCCCTGTCAACATCGAGCATGTCTCCAAATACAAGCAGGGCAATTTCGGTAGGGTCGCCAGTGCCTTTACCTT
>JACMKU010000085.1 GCA_014379965.1 Chitinophagaceae bacterium | reverse complement strand
CGATCTTCTGCTGATCATTAACATTAAAATATCCTTCGTTCATTTTTTCAACGAGCCAATACGGTTGCGTAACTGGCCGCGAAGCAGCAACAAACACAGTCTTTCCAAAATTGAGATTGCGGTTCTTGTCTAATGGAGCGTTCATACTTGAATCGAATCCATCGGCAGCCACGCCCTTCAATCTCGCACTGACGCCAAGCCTGTTGTTGAATGAAAAGTTGATGCGAATCGAATCGGTCTGTACGGCTAACTGTGCAGGCGATACGACATCCATGAAAAGGCCGCTACATTGTTCTATCAAATGTTGCGCCTCTTTCATCTTCTGAGTCTTCCAATAACTATTGGGCAACGACGATAAGGCTTTGTATAGTTCAACGAGGGATTTCACGGAACGCTCTGGGTGGAAGAGATCAAATGAGGCAATGATCTTGTCTATCCGCGATGCTATACCATCTGCACCAGGCACCCTCTTCCAACTGAGATCCACCCCATCCATCAGATCGGACACCGGAGCATCGCCACCCGTTGTTTTAATATACTCCAGGGATTCGCCTCGAGATCCGGCCGAACCGAAACCCTGGCTCTTATGATTGCTACGACTTATGGCAGCGATCTCTCCATAACTTTTTCCAAGCAATGGATTATACCCACCGACATCCAGAATGAATTGATCGGGGCTCGTTGTGTTAGTGCCGCCGAAGTTGAATGTGTTCCACCCTATTCTCTTAGCCTTCCAGGGTTGCACATACTTCAGTTGTTCCGGAAATCGCGAAGGATCTGCAGCAATTGTGAACGCCTCGTTAGCCAGTATAGCGGACCCAGTATGATGACCGTGGCCACCTTCACCCGTGGTGGGAAAACGAGTGATGATAACGTCTGGTTGAAATTTCCTGATGATCCACACCACATCGCTCAATATCTTCTCCCTGTCCCACTTTGTAAATGTTTCCTCTGGATTCTTGGAAAAACCGAAGTCATATGCACGCGAAAAAAATTGCTCTCCGCCATCGACTCTCCTGGCTGCCATTAGTTCCTGCGTCCGGATGAGTCCAAGTTCTATTCCCTGTTCATCACCGATCAGGTTTTGTCCACCATCGCCTCGAGTTAAGGAAAGATAGCCGGTACGATACATACGGTCTTTGGAGAAATAAGATATTAGTCGTGTGTTCTCGTCATCGGGATGAGCTGCTATGTACAGCACCGAGCCTAGTACGTTTAATTTTCGGATGGCGAGATACATGTCTGCTGATGTCCAACTCTGGGGGCCCTGCGAAAAGGAGGGAATTAAGAAACTACAGGCAAGAACCAAGAGGGAACATTTCTTCATTCAGTAGAATATTAGGCGAATATAAATCATGTTCCCATAGTATGGTCACCGTCTATAAAGCCATATCCGGGTGTTTTTGTTAAATTCGTCTCTATGTCAAGACCTATAAGTTTAGTTTTAGTTGTTCTCACTCTTGCATGCTGCAATCCTTCCCGGAAGAGTGACCGCGGCTACGATCCCTTCAATTATACTTCACAGAAAACGACAATCGCCGAAAATGGTGCGGTAGTGTCTGCTCATCCGCTGGCCAGCAAGATTGGTGTCGCCATACTTCAAGAAGGTGGAAATGCCATTGATGCGGCTATCGCAACGCAGCTAGCATTGGCCGTTGTCTATCCACAGGCCGGCAATCTCGGAGGCGGCGGTTTCCTTGTAGCGCGATTGGCCGATGGCAGCGATTTCACCATCGACTATAGGGAGAAGGCACCGGGCAACGCGCATCGGGATATGTACATCGATTCTCTTGGCGTTGCCAGAACAGACCTCAGCCAAAATGGTCATCTCGCGGGCGGTGTACCGGGAACAGTTTCGGGACTTTTTGCAGCCGCCAGGCATGGAAAGCTGGCTTTCGAGAAATTGATTCAACCAGCGATTGAACTAGCTGAAAAAGGATTCGTCATCAAACGCCGCGAAGCCCGTGGCCTTAATGAGTTGCAGGCGGAATTGAAAGCATACAACACAGTGATGCCAGTTTTCGTGAAAGACATTCCCTGGGAAGAAGGCGATACATTAATCCAATCCGACCTGGCAAATACGCTGAAGCGAATAAAGGACAAAGGTGCAGCAGGCTTTTATGAAGGTGAGACCGCAAGGCTTATCGTCGAAGAAATGAAACGAGGTGGCGGCATTATTAACTATGATGACCTGCGTAATTACCAGGCAAGCGTGAGAAAACCGCACCGTTTCAATTACAAAGGATATGAAGTAATAGGGATGCCGATGCCAAGCAGCGGCGGATTGCTGTTGCACCAGATGATGAAGATGATCGAGGACAGGAACCTGGGTGCAATGGGTTTTCACTCACTTAAGGCAGTACAACTGATGACCGAAGTGGAACGCCGGGCATTCGCTGATCGCGGGGAATACATGGGTGATGCGGATTTTCACAAGGTCCCCATCAATATGCTGACTAACGAAGTGTATCTGCAGGAAAGGATGAAGAATTATGATTCATTAAGAGCTACACCCAGCAACCAACTCGGCCCCGGCGTGTTGCTGAGCACAGAAAGCAAGGAGACCACGCACGTGAGCGTGATCGATAAGGAAGGGAATGCCGTTGCTGTTACGACAACGCTTAACAATTCCTACGGAAGCAGGACGGTTATCGGAGGTGCTGGTTTCCTGCTGAATGATGAAATGGATGATTTCAGCATCAAGCCCGGCGTACCAAATATGTATGGCGCTATTGGTGGTGAGGCCAACGCGATTGCACCGGGGAAACGAATGCTCAGTTCGATGACGCCGACGATTGTGTTAAAAGACAAGAAGCCCTTCCTCGTGATAGGAACACCCGGCGGCACGACGATACCCACGTCCGTGTTTCAGACGCTGGTAAATATTCTCGAATTTGGAATGTCGACCGAGGATGCAGTATGGCAACCGAAGTTTCATCACCAGTGGCTACCGGATACACTGGAACTGGAGAAAGGTTTTCCCCAATCGGTAACAGAAAGCCTCGAGAAGATGGGGTATCCAATTTGTCGAAGGAGTGCAATTGGACGAACGGAAGTCATTAAGGTGCTGCCATCAGGTAAATTTGAAGCAGTAGCGGATAAGAGAGGGGATGATGATGCGAGAGGATGGTAAAGCAGTTGACTAGGTTGATTGAGTTGATTAAGTTGATTTGGAAAACTCTGTCGGCCTAATCAACTCAATCAACTCAATCAACTCAATTAACCAGAATGAATAGCCTTGGAAAAGAATTCCTCGAGACCGCGATACGGCGGTTGAAATATTACAAAGATCTTGGAGACAAGACCTTTGCTCAATTGAACGATGCCGATTTTTATTTTCAACCCAACTCCGAATCGAATAGTATTGCCATCATCATCCAGCATATGACAGGGAACATGCTCAGCCGTTGGACTAACGCCTTGACGGAAGACGGAGAAAAGGACTGGCGTCGTCGGGACGAGGAATTTACAACACATGACTACAGCAAAGAACAACTCATCGGTATCTGGGAAGAAGGCTGGAATTGTTTCATCTCCGCATTGAGTTCTTTCCAGGAAGAGGACCTATTGAAAACAATACATATCCGCCAGGAGTCTTTGTCACTGGTAGACGCCATCAACAGGCAACTCGCCCATTACCCTTACCATATTGGTCAGATCATTTACGTCGGCAGGATGATAAAAGATGGAGAATGGAAAAACCTGTCAATTCAAAAAGGTCAATCACAGCAGTATAACCAGGGTGGACAGTTAAAAGATCCCGCAAAGAAGTTCTGATCGACGCTCCGGCGGTGACGAAATAAACACAAAGTAGTACCCCAGAATTGGTTATTTTTGCCCCCCAGTAAAAGATCCAGTCCACAGAAAGCAATTGCAGCCTATTTCTGGCATCATATTCACAATGCTTATTCATTCACAGCCGGTTCCCGGTTCATCTAGTATATTATGATAAAGACAGGTCTTTTTTCTTTTTTATTCATGTGGTCAGTATGTTGCTCGGCCCAGAAGCCTTTAATGGGTGTGTTTGTAGGACCTCAACTTACAACTGCCAAGTTTACCAACACTGGATACAAGCAAGACACCAAGTCGAAAGTCGGATTCCAGGCAGGTTTTGGGCTAAAGGTCCCATTTGAAAACAAACTGTTTTTCAGTCCCGCCGCTATTTATAGCCTCAAAGGATACAAGGTGACGCTCAATAGGCCAACCTTTCCTCCTGATCCCTTAGCAACGGACAACAACACCACTATTCATACTTTCGAGCTCGCGGCTCTCTTTCAGTACGACTTTTCTACACAACCCTCGCATATGTTCGTCAAGTTCGGACCCTCTCTCGATTTCCAGATCGCGGGTAAGGAGAAATTTAATCGGAGCACGGGCGGTCCGGTTGACAGAAGCATGTCCTTTGGATTTGGGGACTATGGACGATATTCTGGCAATTTCCTGTTTCAATTGGGATATGAAATGGACAACGGGCTGATTGTGTTCGGTCAATACTCTTACGGCCTGGCCAACCTGAATAATGCAGACGGTGGGCCGAAGGTTTACCACAGGGTTTTCGGGGTTTCCGTCGGCAAATATTTTAACCAGAAAAGTGTCGCAGTAAAGTAGTTTTTCCATTTATTGAATCATCTACCTTAGTTTCTTGGTTACCTGGTTGCTTAGTTGGTCAATTTGAGGACCTAGCGCCGAGTAACCAGGCAACCAAAAACCGGATATAGAATTCTGTTCGACTATTCAAATGTTCGTCCTGCTTCGATCGCCAGAACTCGCTATAGGCAAGGGTTTGACAGTTCCCTAACAAATTTTAGGCAAAAAAAATTGGGGGACGGTTTGCATTTCCGGCCATTTAATTTATCTTTACTGCATCCCCCATCCTTCTTTAAACCGCGCTTCAATCCCCATCCGACCGGTATAACCACACCCTTTCTCAATATCCCCTTCAAAGATCGTCTCGTTTAATATCCTCAGAACACCCAACAAGAGCGATCAACAAACCTATATGGGCAGGATTAATATTTGTACCTACTGGAAGCAATTCCTCATTTCTAGCATTGCAGTATTCTCGTTAACTGCCTCGCTAGCGCAAAACCCTATTGTAACCGAAAATGCCTTACCAGGAAACCCTTCCTCGGAGTGGGACATCGTCGGGGCTGGAGACTTAACAATCCAGGGATTTGCCACGGATATCAGCGTCAATAAAGGACAGACGGTCCGATTCAAAATCAACACTACCGCGTCCAATTACACCATCGACATCTATCGTCTTGGTTATTATAATGGAGACGGCGCACGAAAAGTGGGCACGGGCACCGTCACGGCCACGTTGCCACAAACCCAGCCTTCGCCAATAACGGACCTGCAAACAGGTCTTGTCGACTGTGGTAACTGGAACGAATCCGCACATTGGAATGTTCCAGCAACTGCGGTCTCAGGATATTATATAGCACGATTAAAAAGAACAGACAACAGCGGAGCTAGCCACATTGTTTTTATAGTAAGGGACGATGCGAGCACGTCGCCAATATTCTTCCAGGCTTCGGATGCGACATGGCAGGCATATAATGTTTATGGCGGCAACAGCTTTTACACCGGAACCACGAGCTTTCCGAATGGTCATGCTACGAAGGTCAGTTATAACCGTCCGTTCCTCACAAGGAGTGGTGGAGGTGGCGGCGGCGCTATGGAGGACTGGATATTCAACGCTGAATACCCAATGATCCGTTTTCTTGAGAGAAACGGATACCATGTGACGTACACGACCAATCTGGATATGGCCCGCAATGGCAGTCTGATCCTCAATCATCGAATATTCTTATCCGTTGGTCATGATGAGTACTGGTCGGCAGAACAGCGTGCCCATGTAGAAGCCGCTCGAAATGCGGGCGTACATTTGGCATTTTTTAGCGGAAATGAAGTGTACTGGAAGACGAGATGGGAAAACAGCACGGACGGTAGTAGCACGCCATACCGAACCCTTGTCTGCTATAAGGAAGGAACGCTGGGAGAGAATTCCTGCGGTAGCAAATGTGATCCCACCACAGCCTGGACTGGTGTATGGCGCGACGGATGCACGTATCCTTCCGGAGGTGCCTGCTCACCGGAGAATAAACTGACCGGACAGATAGGCTGGGCGGCTTCAACGGGATCTATCATGGTTCCATCTACCTACAAAGGATATCGTTTTTGGAGAAATACAAGCATTGGGTCAATTCCCGGTGGAACTAGTGCAACACTACCATTCGGAACACTTGGCTACGAGTGGGACCAAGATCAGACAGTCTTGTACGAAAGTAGCTACCCGAGTGGCCGAATTCTTTTATCAAGCACCTCGCTGGGAGGCAAGACACATAACCTTTCGCTTTATCGTCATTCCAGCGGTGCACTTGTATTCGGTGCGGGCACCGTTCAATGGTCATGGGGCGTCGATGATAAGCATGACAGGGGAAGCGAACCCGTAAGCCGTGATATGCAACAGGCAACAGTAAACCTGTTTGGAGATATGGGTGTCCAGGGCGCAACGTTACAATCGAATCTTGTCAACGCCAACCAGTCGGCAGACGTTACTGCCCCAGTTATCACTATCACGTCGCCCATACATGGTAATAGTTTCCCGGCGTTTCAACAAATCAATATCAGCGGAAATGTTACGGATCAGAATGCGGTTGCGGGAGTAGAAGTATCAACCGATGGAGGAGCTACATGGCATGTAGCTTCGGGCACTTTCAACTGGACTTATTCGTGGACACCGACCTTGCAGGGTGTCGCATCTATTAAAGTGAGGGGATTCGATGACTCGGGCAACATAGGTGTGCCAGGCACTGCACCTGCGAGCGATGCTGTTACTATCACTATCACGGATCCCGTTTGTCCATGTACGTTGTTTAAGACAACAGATGTTCCGCAGGTAACGAACCAGTACAATAACGTTCAGGGTATCGAATTGGGCATGAAGTTCAAGGCAAGCATTAATGGATACATCAAAGCTCTCCGTTTTTATAAAAGTTCTAGCGATGTGGGCACACATACGGCGACACTTTGGACATTGAGTGGGACCATGCTCGGGCAGGTGGTATTTGCGAACGAATCGGCTTCAGGGTGGCAGGAGGCTGCATTGACAACCCCTGTGGCAGTCACTGCCAACACCACTTACATTGTCTCTTATCATAGTCCAACAGGCTATTATTCGGAGACGAACCCCTACTTTACCGAGGAAAGAAAAAATGGGCCGCTAATAGGCCTGGTTGATAACGATCCGGTGACTCCGAACGGTATTTACAAGTTTAGTCCCACGCCAACTTTCCCCAATGTTAATTATGACAGCGACAATTTCTGGGTAGATGTGGTCTTCCACACGAGCGCTGTCGACAATGTCGGGCCTATTGTCAATGTTATTTCGCCAGTTGATTACGCTACCGGCGTTGGCGTAAACTCGAATGTGCAGATCAGTTTCAACGAAGGGCTTGATGTGTCGAGTGTAAACTCGACGACCATCGAATTAAGGAATGCATTCAATACGCCAATACCAGCCACGGTATCATATAATCCCGGTCTTTACAAAGTAACCCTGACTCCTACCGCACCATTGGGCTATTCCTCGAAATACAAAGTGGTAATAAAAGGAGGAAGTTCAGGCGTGAAGGATGCGACGGGTAACGCGATACCAAGCGACCTCACCTATAATTTTAGCACCGTTGATGCTGTTGTATTGGCACCCACAGAAGGTGCAGGTGGTCCGATCCTTGTCATTAGCAATACAACTAATCCCTTCAGCACTTATCCTGTTGAGATCTTGAGAGCGGAGGGACTTAATGGATTTTCCAGGGCGGATATTACTACTGTCACACCGGCCACGCTCAATAACTATGATATCGTGGTACTGGGTGAAGCCACTGTCGATGCCGCGCAGGTATCGATGTTGACAGACTGGGTAAACGCCGGCGGTACGTTGATCGCATTCAGGCCAAGCCCATTGTTGCTTCCTTTGTTGGGTCTTGATCCTTCGACCGGGACATTGAGTGATAAATATATATTGGTACAAACCGTAAGCGGTCCCGGCAAAGGGATCGTGAACCAGACAATACAGTTTCATGGAACCGCGAACCTGCATGGGTTGAATGGTGCGACCAGCCTTGCGACTTTGTATTCGAATGCGACTACTGCAACTACTCATCCGGCCGTGACGACAATTAATGTCGGCACAAATGGAGGAAAGGCGATAGCGTTTACGTACGACCTCGCACGCTCTATCGTTTATACAAGACAGGGCAACCCTGTATGGGCCGGCCAGGAAAGAGACGGCAATAGCGGACCAATCAGGTCTAATGATCTTTTCTTTGGTATCCCCGCTGGTACAGGTGCGGACTGGATCGACTTCAGCAAAATTGACATTCCACAAGCCGACGAACAACAGCGGCTGCTCGCTAATATCATTATTCAATCCAACCTGCATCGTAAACCACTTCCCCGGTTCTGGTACCTGCCAAGAGAACTGAAGGCGGCGATTATCATGACTGGTGATGATCATGCAAGTAATGGAACGGTAGAGCGGTTCAACCATTATCTAACTCTTGGACCAAATACACCAGCGGACGTGGCTAACTGGCGTGCTATCCGCGCAACATCATATATTTTTCCAGGAACCCCGATTTCGAATTCCCAGGCGGTTTCTTATGATACACGAGGGTTCGAAATAGGGCTTCATCCAACTACCCTTTGTAATAATTATACTCAGGCTTCGCTTACCTCCGCCTTCACCTCCCAGATGGCTGAGCTTGCCGGGTTCCTGCCGGGAATTCCTTCTCCGGTTTCTAACCGAACGCATTGCCTGCCATGGAGCGACTGGGCCTCACAGGCTAAGGTAGAAGCAGTGAAAGGGATGCGGCTCGATGTCAATTATTATTATTGGCCTGCATCATGGGTCCAGAACAGGCCGGGCGTATTTACTGGTTCGGGCATGCCTATGCGTTTCGCAGACCTTGATGGTTCGATTATTAATACGTACCAGGCCGCAACCCAGATAACGGACGAGTCCGGTTTAGGTGTGGGCACCTTCACAGATGCTTTATTAAATAAAGCCATCGGACCGGAGGGCTACTATGGTGTATTCACAGCGAACATGCACACAGACACGGGCGCAAATCACCACGGTTCTGCTGCGGTTATCAACTCGGCACTGGCGCGTGACATTCCAGTCATTTCGGCAAAGCAGATGTTGACCTGGCTCGATGGCCGTAATAATTCCTCGTTCGGACCCATCTTATGGAATGGATCAATTCTGAGTTTTTCCATTACCGCAGCTAGCGGATCTGCAAACCTCAGCGGAATGTTGCCCGCTTACGTTGCAGACGACACGATTTCGCAGATCATGCGGAATGGGGTGATTATACCATTTACGATATCAACAATCAAAGGGATGGACTATGCTTTCTTTGATGCTTCGGTTAGTGCAACATATACTTCGACATATGGGCCGGTAACCACCAGCACGCTTATCGGCCAGGTGGCGTTACAAGGTAGGCCTGTTGCACCGAATGCGAGATGGGTAATACCCGTGAAGGTTGAATTGTACGCGACAGGAAGCCCAACTCCGATTGCAGTCTTCAATACAAATACGAATAACAGCGGGCAGTTCGTAGTGACGGGTATACCTATTGGCACATATAACATCAGGGTAAAGAGTCCACATACTCTGGCCCGTATCAAACTTAACCAAACAATCGTCACGGGTGGCAACAGCATCGACTTCGGCACATTGCTGGAGGGCGACGCCAACGATGACAACGAAGTAGACCTTTTGGATTTCGGAGCATTGCTACTGAGCTACAACCTCGTCGTTGGGCCACCACCTTATGACGCTCGTGCCGATTTCAATGCAGATGATGAAGTAGACCTGTTGGACTTCGGATTGTTATTGCTAAATTATAATATGGCAGGCGAGATAAACCCGTAATAAATCATTTTTTAATACAAGCACCGTTCTGAACCTAAATAAAAAACAACCATCGTGTATGAGAGCAAAATTAAGTAGCCGCCAAAACTTCGCGGCACTCCGGTTACCGGAATTCAGAAGGACAGTCATGTGCACATTGCTGCTCATCCTGTTCTCGCAAGCTAGCTTGCTTGCACAAACCGTTAATATATTCGTCAACCCCGCCTCTTCGACGATAGGCGAAGGCCAGAGTTTTACCGTTGCTGTGAGATTCGACATCACTTCGCTTACAATTAATGCTGCCGAGGTACACTTCGACTTTGATATTTCGAAGCTCCAGGTAACGAACATCACAAGACCGAATTCAGGCCAGTTTACAAGTGAGACGATTCCCCTTCCTGCGGGTCCATATAATAGCAGTAACGTCGTCAACACGTCCGGCCAGATCAATTACGCGGCAGGCATGCCAGCTGGATCTACATCAACCGATTTCGACCTGATATCGGTAACGTTCACAACGAAGGCTCCCTATTCGCCTGGAGCAACAACACTTGTATTGGTGAATGTACCAGGTAGGAGAACAAGAGCTGTCCTTGGCGCAACAGTGGCTACTGGTTCACTCACAAACGGCTCCGTGACATTGCAAAGTTGTACGCCCCCAACGGCGACATTATCTGCATCTGCTGGATCAACAACATGTAATGGCCAACCCGTCAGGCTTTACCTGACTAATGCAACTGGTCAGGCTCCTTATGACTTGATAATTAATGGATCGACTTATCTCTCTGTTCCAGTGAGTTCAACCGCCGCATTCGCAACTATTCCATTCCCCACATATTCTGTATTCTCACCGGCTGCAACACCGTTTGCTCCACAGAACGATGATGGTCCATCCATCGAGGTTGGAACAAAGATCCGGTCATCAAGTACTGGTTTCATCAGGGGCATTCGTTTCTACAACGGTCTTGCCAACCCTGGTGGAAGATATACTGGCAAATTATGGAATGGGACGACCCTATTGGCTAGCGCTAACTTTACTGGCCTTTCAGGGATTGGTTGGAAAGAAGTTCTATTTACATCGCCAGTACAAATTGCAGCTAATACTACCTACATCGCCTCGGTTTATTCTGAAGATGGGAACTATGCTGTGACTGACGGTTATTTTACGAATGCTGCAACTAACGGCCCTCTTACTGCTCCAAGAGATGGTGACTTCGGACCCAATGGTCTCTATCGCGTAGGTGAGGGTGTGCCTAATCAATTTTATCAGCAATCTAACTATTGGGTAGATGTTGTGTTTGCCTCAAACACGAATACGTTTAACCTGACGAGTATTACCGACGACAATGGCTGTAGCGTAACAGGTGCTTTACAGACCCTCAACGTACTTTCTGTTGATTGTAGCACACTTCCAGTGACGCTACTAAACTTCTCTGCATCACCAGGTGCCAGCAAGGTGACATTGAGGTGGACGACTTCTTCGGAAGTAAATAACCGCGGGTTCGATGTGCAACGCAGCGACGATGGAGTCAACTGGACAACCATAGGCTTCGTGGCTGGTGCGGGAAATAGTACCACGGCTAAGAGCTATACATACCTTGATCAAAATGTTGCACTCAAAAAATACTATTATCGCCTCAAGCAAATAGACATTGATGATCGGTTCAGGTATTCAGCTATCGTATCTGCGACGTTGAATGGCAGACCAGAATTCGTGCTTGGACAGAATTATCCCAATCCTGTCGACCGCCAGACAACTATTCAATTCTCCCTCCCACAGGCAGAAAGGGTAAACCTCTCACTGTTTGATATCAATGGACGGGTAGTGAAAGTGTTGGTAAACGGTTCGAAAGAATCAGGGACACACGCTATCAATGTCAATGTAGATGTACTCGCAAAAGGTGTCTACTACTACAAAATGCAGGCAGGAGATTTCAACGACGTGAAGAAGCTGATCGTTCAATAAACGGTTCAATCTGCTTTGGATAAGGGAAGCCCTCCGGCCGTTTGGCTGGGGGGCTTTTTCTATTACGCAGTGAGTGGTCAGCGGAGGAGTGAATAGTGAATAGTGAGTAGTGAGTGGGTCGTTTATGATTGGAACTCACCAACT
>JACMKU010000084.1 GCA_014379965.1 Chitinophagaceae bacterium | reverse complement strand
GGTAGAGCTTAAGTTGTTTTTGTAAAAGTGTGAAGCTTTCTTCCGATATGGCGGAAACCGGGATCGTCCTATCCTTCATCCCGTTGATCACATGCACGAGTTCAAAAAGATTAGCGAGCACCTTCGCCGTATTAAAGTCGTCGTTCATGAAGTCGTCAAGGTCGATAACGAGCTTCCTCACTTTAGTATCGAGATCCGTGTCCTCTGCCTCCGGTGGCTTGTTTGCCCTGTTCAATTTCTGGAGATTCTCATATGCCTCCATAAGGCGCTTAAGTCCTTTTTCTGATGCCAACAGCGCTTCGTTGCTGAAGTCTAATGTACTGCGGTAATGTGTTTGCAGGATGAAAAAGCGAATGGTCATGGGATGATAAGCCTTTTCCAACAATGGATGATCACCACTGAGGAGCTCGGTGAGTTTGATCACATTGTTATAACTCTTTCCCATCTTCCTCCCGTTAATGGTGATCATGTTATTATGGATCCAATAACGGACGGGAGCTTTGTGATTGCAGATCGTACTTTGTGCTATTTCACTCTCATGGTGCGGGAACAATAGGTCCATGCCGCCACCATGAATATCGAACTGTGCGCCAAGATATTTTGTTGCCATTGCCGAGCACTCGATATGCCAGCCGGGAAATCCGATTCCCCATGGACTCTGCCAACGCATGATATGTTCAGGCGCCGCATTTTTCCACAAGGCAAAGTCCGCGCGGTCGCGTTTCTCCTCCTGTCCTTCCAACTCCCTGGTAGTTTCTAAGAGATCGTCGAGGATGCGGCCACTCAGTTTCCCATAATCATAGGAGGCGGCATACTTCTTCACATCGAAGTAGACGGAACCATTGACCTCGTATCCGTAGCCGGCCTTGATGATCTCCTGGATCATACCAATCTGCTCGACGATGTGACCCGTGGCAGTAGGTTCTATCGATGGAGGTACCGTATTGAATTGCGCCATCGCCCAATGAAAAAGGTTGGTGTATTTCTGCACCAATTCCATGGGCTCGAGTTTTTCCAGAATTGCTTTCTTTGAAATCTTGTCTTCCGCGGCCCTACCTTCTTCTTCGAAATGCCCTGCATCCGTAATGTTTCGAACATACCTCACCTTATTTCCCAAATGTGAGAGGTAACGAAACACAACGTCGAATGTGATGTATGGTCGAGCGTGGCCAAGGTGACTCTCGCCACTCACCGTGGGACCGCAAACATACATGCCGACGTGGCCCGGCGTAATTGGCGTAAATACTTCTTTCGTCCTTGTCAGGGAATTATAGACTTTCAACTCGCTCATAGTAGGGGACAAAAATAGCGGGAAAAGGTCGAAGACCGAAAGACCGAAAGACGGAAAGTCCGAAAGACCAGGCATGTGGTTGGAAAGTTCAGACTGCGAAGTTGAAAATTATCTTCGAAGAGTAAACGATTCGGCAAACAACAGAAAAGTCTTTCGGACTTTCCGGTCTTTCGGTCTATTTCATCTGCACATCCGCCACTATCAGATAATGATCCGAATAATTTCTCACCACCCGATTGAATTGATGGATCTTGAAATGGTCGTCTGCAAACAGGTAATCGATGCGGAGGGTGGGTGATACTGAAGAGAATGTCCTACCAATGCCGAAGCCCTTCTTCAGGAAAGCGTCCTGCAGATCACCTTTGATAGTGAAGTATGTATATGAGTTGGGAACATCATTAAGATCGCCTCCGAACAGAAAGGGGTACGGGCTATCGTCCATTACCTGCCTTACAATATCGGTCTGGATCTTTCGGTAGGCGATGCCGGTACGTAACTTTGAGAAAATGGTTTTGGAATTCGACACCATGCCATCCTCAGCATCCTTTATCTTGTTTATTTTCTCGTAATCTCCTTTCTTAAACTGCAGCGACTGAAGGTGTGTGGTGTAAACCCGGATCGTATCATCATTGATGCGGATGTCGGCATGCATCAGCGACTCCGGTAGGGTGGGTCTGGGATATCGGATCATGCCACTGTCTACTATGGGATACCGTGAGAAGATCACGTTTCCTATGAAATGATTATCACCATCATTATCGTGTGAGTAATAGTAATAGGGATAGTTGAAATGTTTCTGAATGTAATCGAGGTTTGGATACCATGCGGAATCCCTGGAGTGAAAGAACTCTTGCATACAGAAAATGTCCGCGTTCTGTTGCCCGATCAATTCGAGCATTTTTAGCCGTAGCTGGCTGCCCTTGTTGTTGTTCCTTTTCATCTCAAGAAACCTGGCTACGTTCCAACTGGCGATACGGATTGTTGCGGGGTCCTTTTTATAATTGAACTGCCTTGGGAGATGAAATGCGAAGAACACCGAGATGCTTTTGATGCCAAGAATCAATGCTGCGAGAGGGATGAGTGCAAACTTCCGTTTGACGAACAGCCACCAGACCATGAACATTATCACTGCAACGAGCAGGAAGGGAAAACCAAGGCCTACAAAGGAGATGAACCACCAACGCTGCGGGCTAAGATAAGGCGCAAGGCATGCGAGTAGAAAAAACAGCACTATGCCGAGGTTTAGAACTATAAAGAAGCGCTTCGTTAAAAGACGAAATCTGGTGGACATCACTGCAATTTATAAAAAACGCCGTTGATCCAACTAGTCACGCTGGCTGGCACGCTTAAGCATGTCTTTTTCCTCTTCGCTGAGGGAGTTGTAGCCCTTCTGGCTGATCTTATCCAGAATTTCATCGACCCGTTGCTCCGTTACATTCGGAGTTTTCTTGAAAGGCTGGGTAGCCGACTTATAGAACAGTTCCTGCTTTATTTGCTTTCCTTTCCGGGGCCTGTCGGGGTTGAAAAGATTAGTAAACCAATCGAAGAAGTTATTGATCCATCCACTCCAGTCGTATCCATGCCTGAATGAATACATGAAAAGAAAACCAGTTAGAGCGCCGGCAAGGTGAGCGAAGTATAGACCTGGATTGCTACGCGAGATAGTTACAAGATTGATTATCAGATAAATGGCTGTGATGACCCACAGGGGAATTCCACCATTTAATCTAGGGAATATTCGATAACTAGGTGCGATGAATGTGGTAGCTACCGCTATTGCCATTACCCCAGCCGATGCTCCAAGGGCCGATTGTACATGAAGTTGTGGCTTCAGCGCCGGAAGAAAATTATAAGCCAGAATAAAGGCAATTGCGCCACCGATCGCGCCGTAAAAGAAAACCGGGAAGATCTTCCTGTTACCGGTAAGGTCCTGCAGGATATACCCAAACATCCAAAGCCAAAGCATATTGGCAAACACCTGCCAGACATTGACATGGGTAAACATATGTGTGAGTATGGTCCATGGCTTACTAGCAATCTGGGAGACGTCGGTCGGGAGTGTGAACCATTTTAATACCGATTGATCGAATATGGCCACTGCCTGTCCCCCATTCTCATATCGAAGAAAAAAAAGGGCCTTTACGAAAGCAAGAATAACGAAGATGATGAGGTTGATAGCAATGAGGGTCACCAGAGCATGATTCCTTTCCCCCGTCAACAACCGCCGCTTATATTCCTTCTGGTAGTAAGCCATAAATTCAAATCACAAGGTATAATTAAACTAGGATGGTTAAAAGTTAATGTCTCGCACTCCTCCAGATCAAAGTCCGGGGAATGCTCACACTCCGGACTCTGCCTCTAGTAGAACGTTTTCCTATTCGTTTTGTTCCATATAAATACAATTATAAGCCCTGTAATTGCACCTCCCAGGTGAGCGAAGTGGGCGACAGTATCGCCCGGTGAATTCCGCACGGCCAGCCATAGTTCCACTGCACCGTACATGATGACCAGCCATTTGGCCTTCACTGGTATCATGAAATAAACATATATAAGACTGTTTGGAAACAAATACCCAAAAGCTGCAAGGCATCCGAACACTGCACCCGAGGCACCGACCGTAGCGATATTGATCGCTTTGTCCTGGATCAATATGTTATTAACGTGGAGAATCTTTTCTCTTTCGCTTGCCGGGAACATGCTGATGTAATCCCATGCCGGCTTCATTTCTATGTATAAGACGAGTAAGTGTAACAATCCGGCGCCTATCCCGCAAATGACATAGAACTGAAGAAACTTTTTGGCTCCCCAATGATTTTCGAGCATGCTGCCAAACATCCAAACGGCAAGCATATTAAAAAGAATATGTGTAAAGTTTCCGTGCAAGAACATGTAAGTGAAAATCTGGTGCGGATAAAAGAATCCAGATCTGACATCATGCAATGCAAACAGGTTTTCCATAAAGTTGGGACTACTCTGCTGAAGAGTCATCTGCGCGACATAAACAAGTGCGTTTATTATAAGGAGGTTCTTGACCACCGGTGGAAACCTATTGGGACGGTAATACTGGAAATTACTCATGGGGCAAAATTAACCGTTATGTCTATAAGTAAAACTGCGTAAGGGAATTATAAGTTTCTAAATTCATCTTTCAGCCGTAGCTGCACCACGTTCTCAATATGGAGAGTATGGGGGAACATGTCCACGGGTTGGATCTTGGTGACTGTGTATTTCTCATCGAGCCAGTTGAGGTCTCTTGCTTGCGTAGCGGGGTTGCAACTTACATATACCACGATGGGTGCGGCGATGTCGAGAATCTTCCTAACAAGCTTCTCATGCATTCCCGCCCTAGGCGGATCGGTGATGATCACATCTGGCCGGCCATGCGTTTCAAAGAAGGCATCGTCGCAAATTTCTATCACATCACCCGCAATGAATTCCGCCGCCGTCAATTCATTCATCGACGCATTCTCCCGGGCATCCATCACTGCAGCCTCGATCATTTCCACGCCCACAATTTTCTTTGCATTCCTACTAACGAAGATCCCAATGCTGCCGGTTCCGCAATACAAATCATATACAATTTCCTTTCCCGTTAGTTCGGCAAACTCCCGTGTGACTTTGTATAATTGTTCGCCCTGGTAGGTGTTTGTCTGAAAGAAGGACTTTGGACCAATCTTGAAACGAAAATCTTCCAACTGCTCCACTACGTAACCTTTGCCGTGGTACGCCACCGGCTCCAGGTCGTGCATGCTGTCGTTCTTCTTTGTATTGATCGTATATAGTAGCGTTGTAATTTCGGGGAAATGCCTGATGAGATGATCGAGCAATTTTTCTCTCTTCATCCCGTCGTCCTCGCCAAATACGACGTTCACCATTACTTCGCCAGTCTTGCAAATTCTCAGTTGCAGCGTGCGCAGGAGACCATGATGATTTTTTATATCGTAAAAGCTATAATCATTCTCGCGCGCAAAATTCCTGATGGCAAGACGAATAGCATTGGTCGGCTCTTCCTGCAGCCAGCATTTCTGGATGTCCACGATTTTGTCAAACATTCCCTTCGCGTGAAAACCAAGGACCTTTTCATGATTGGGGTTCGGGAGCGGGGCTACTTCACCTTCCGTACTCTCCGCAGATTCCTGCTGTGATTTCAATCTATCGAACTCCTCCCTTGAAATGAAAGCCCTGGTTCCAAAGGTGTACTCCATTTTATTGCGATAGTATTGGGTCTGCGTCGCTCCGAGAATAGGGTACATCTCGGGAAGTGGAACCTTGCCGATGCGCTGTAGATTATCCCGCACTTGCCGCTGCTTATACTCCAGCTGCTTTTGGTAGGGAAGCATTTGCCACTGGCAGCCGCCGCAGACCCCGAAATGAATGCAAAAAGGGTCCACGCGATCCGGTGAGTAGGAGTGAAATCGGGAAGGTCGACCCTCCGCCCAATCTTTCTTGCTCTTTATCAATTGAATATCTACCACATCGCCGGGCACGACATTTTCGATAAACACCACCTTGCCATCCACCCGGGCCAGCGATTTGCCTTCAGCCGCATAGTCTTCGACAAGGATCTTTTCCAACACGATCTTTTTCTTTTTTCTTCTCACGCGGCAAAAGTAAGGAAAGCAGGGGGGTAGTTGACTAAGTTGATTAGTGGATTAAGTTGATTAAGGTGGGCGGCTAACTCAGTCAACCTAATCAACTTACTCAACTTAATCAACCACCAGTAAAACCCGTAACCATTCCCTACCGATCCAACCATTCCCCCCAAAAACCAGTCTTTCCTCCGCTACACATTTTCAAGCTTTTAAATATCTTTACCTGATTATTCTGGCTCATGAAAAAAATTGCACTGATTCCTGTCATACTGTGGACGTCCCTGGCCTTTGCTCAAAGCGGTTACGAGATCAAAGTAACCCTCAAGCCCTTCAAAAATGAGTTTATTTACCTCGGTCATTATTCAGGCAAGCAATTTCCGATAGTCGACTCGGTGAAGTTGAACGAAAAGAGTGAGGGTGTCTTCAAAGGCGCGAAGAAATTGGGTGGAGGCATCTACCTGGTCGTCTACCCCGCGAAGAACAACTTCTTCGAGATCCTGGTCGACAAACAACAGCATTTTTCAGTGATTGCGGATACCGCTACATTGAAGCAGCAGAAAACGTTTGTCAACTCGAATGATAATCTTCTCTTCAGCGCCTATCAAAGCCAAATGGCAACGAGGGGAAAAGAAATTGAATTAGGTCGACGTAGCCTTGCAGCATCTACGAATGCCGCGGATTCGGCACGCTGGGTTTCCTCTTTAAGAAAAACGGATTCGTCGATCGCTGCATACAGAAAGGACATCGCACAAAAGAATCCCGGCAGTATTCTATCGACTTTACTTCACCTGATGGAAGAGCCGCAAATTCCACCTGCTTCTAAACATCCCGGTGGGAAATATGATTCCACTTTTGCGTACCGATATTTCAAAGACCATTATTGGGATGGCATCAATTTCTGGGACGAACGAGTGGCACGTACCCCGGCATCGCTATTCGACGAACGACTCGATAAGTATTACAATACACTGGTGTTTCCACAACCAGACTCGGTAATTAAGGAACTTGACTATATGTTAGGCTTTGCTGCTAACAGTGAGGAAATGACTCGTTACCTGCTGGTGAAATTCATCAACAGGTATCTTAACCAGAAGTACATGTGGGAGGATGCGGTTTTCGTTCACCTCTACCAGAAATATTTTTCACAAAAAGACTATCCCTGGCTGACTGCGCAAGGCAAGAAGATCATCACTGACAGGGCGTACAGCCTCATGGCTAACATTATGGGCAATCCGGCCGAAAACATCTCCCTACCGGATACATCCGGTAAGATGCGAACACTATATTCCGACTCTGCCGCCTTTACCATTGTATCGTTTTGGGACCCTACCTGTAGTCACTGCAAGGAATTACTACCCGTACTCGATTCTATGTACCAGGTCAAGTGGAAGAAATCGGGTGTAAGAATGTTCGCCGTCGCCAAGGAGACATCGGGCACGAGGAAGGATTGGCTCAGCTTTATCAACGAGCATCACCTTGGAGAATGGACAAATGTCTACTATTCGAAGGCAGAGGAGAAGTCGAGAGTGGATGCGAATATCCCTGGCTACTCCCAACTGTATGATGTACAGACATTGCCTACAGTATATTTGCTAGACAAAGACAAGCGAATTGTTGCGAAGAAACTGACGTGGCAGCAGATTGATGATATTTTGCAGATAAAAATAAAAAAGCAGTAAGATCGTTTTCAATCATTCCAAAGAGATTTCACGCGAAGTCTTAAAAAATTCAATACCATGAACAAGAGATGGCTTATTGCCCTGACTGTTTCCTTCCTCTTCCTTCAGGCTTCGTCACAGCCGCTGTTCACCTACGGTAAATACACTGGCGAGACGAGTGACTTTCTTCGGGCGTTCAATAAGAACAATGCACAGACTTCGAAAGACAAGTCGAAGGCCATGAAAGATTACCTTGATTTATACATCAACTCGAGACTGAAGATCCAGGAGGCCTATGCGAGGGGATATGACACGCTCGCGCAGATAAAGAGCGAAGTGGACAACCTGCGCTCGCAGATCATCGACAAATACATGAATGATCCAGCTGCAGAAACAAGGCTAGTGAATGAAGCGTTCCAGCGAAGTCTTAAAGATATTCATGTAGGTCACATTTTCGTTTCATTTACTTCTCCTTCCGGGGCAATCGACAAGGCGGCTGCCGATAAGAAATTGAATAAAATAATCACGAGACTCAACAAAGGCGAAGACTTCTTCAAGGTGGCAACCGATGCGTCCGATGAGCCTGCTTCCAATACACAGAAAGGTGATCTGGGATATGTAACGCTCATGAGCCTGCCTTATGCTATTGAAAATATAATATACAAACTACCTGTTGGGAAAGTGTCCAAGCCTTTTACATCTAAGGCCGGGTACCATTTTTTCAAAAACCTTGGAGAGAGAAAGGCGGTAGGTAAGATCAAGGCGCAACAAATTCTTCTCGCAATTCCTCCGTCAGCCGATGGGGAAACAAAGAAGAAGATCGGTCTACGGGCGGATTCACTCTACAGCCGTATCATGGCTGGTGGTGATTTCTCTCTGCTCGCGGCCGAGTTTAGCAACGATTATATCAGCGCGGCTACGGGAGGTAACATTCCTGACATTTCAGTAGGTCAATATGATGCGGAATTTGAGAAGAATATCTGGGGACTCTCAAAAGATGGTGCCGTTAGCAAACCCTTCCTCACGAACCATGGTTTCCATATTGTGAAAAGGATTTCGGTGAAGCCTGTCGTAACGGACCCGGGTGACAAGACCAATATGGATGATCTAAAACAACGAATCTCGTTCGATGATCGTTGGAAGACTGCCGGTGATTTTATCTATGAAAGAGTGAAGAGTAAGGCAGGATTCAGGAAACTGAATTACAACGAGACTGCTCTTTGGGCATATAGCGATAGTATCCTCGAGTCTAAGCCAATTGGAAATGGAAGGATTATTAATACGGATACTAAATTGTTTACGATTGGTGACACAACCATTCCTGTAACGCAGTGGATCGCGTATGCACAGGCATTTCGATATAAGGCCGATAGAAGTGGACTAAAGGCATATCCGGACCTCATGGATGAATTCACTAAGAACGCTATGCATGAATATTATCGTAGTCACCTGGAAGAATTCAATGAGGAGTTTCGGATTCAGATGAGTGAGTTCAGGGATGGCAACCTGTTTTTCGAGATCATGCAACAGGAAATATGGAATCGTACGCAGAACGATTCATCAGCCCTCCTTTCCTTATATCAAAAGAATAAGGACAAGTACCATTGGCAACCAAGTGCAGATGCAATCATATTCTTTTCTTCCGATGCCGCCACCGCGCGCTCATATCATGATCAATTAAAGAAGGAACCCTCTTCCTGGAAGAAAGTGGCGGAGAGTATTAGTGAAAAAGGTGTTGCCGACTCGGCCCGATTTGAGTGGGGACAGATCCCCGGTCTTGAAAACACTACTCCCGTCGCAGGAGCGGTGACCTCACTCGTTATAAATCCTACTGACAACACGGCGTCGTTCGCCTATATAGTAAAAGTGTATACATCGCCGGCACCGCGAACCTTTAATGAAGCGAGAGGACTTGTGATGAATGACTACCAGGCCTGGCTGGAGGAGCAATGGATCAAAGACCTGAGGAAGAAGTATCCGGTGGTGGTGAATCAGAAGCAACTACAGAGGATAGCTAAATAGACCGAACGGGTGAGTGGTGAGTAGTCAATGGTGAGTGGATACCCGATTACTGAAAGTCGCCTGGAATTTCGAATCTCTAAATAAAGTCGAAACCCAGAGGCCAATTCACTACTCACTACTCACAACTCACCCTTTCATATTTCTGGCCTCAAAGTTCTTTCACCACATTCGCAATCACATGCGGTTTGCCCAATGTGTAATAGTGAAGCACCTGAACTCCATTTTTCTTTAGGTCTTTAGACTGGTGTAATAACCATTCTGTTCCTACCTGTTCTACTTCTTCATCCGTTTTGCATTTCAGCATCTCGTTCGATAGGTCGTTAGGCAAATCTATGTGGAAGGTTTTGGGAAGAACTGTCAATTGCTTCTTCGTGTAGACGGGTTTCAAACCCGGAATGACGGGAACATTTATTCCTGCAGCGCGGCAGGCCTTTACGAAAGCATAATATTTTTCATTATCGAAGAACATCTGCGTGACGATGTAGTCGGCCCCGGCATCCACTTTTGCTTTCAGGTAACGGAGATCGGTGTCCATGTTCGGAGCCTCGAAATGTTTCTCGGGATAACCTGCAACGCCAATACAGAACTCTGTCTTCTGCGTTCCTTTTAAGTCTTCTTCGAGGTAGATACCAGCATTTAAGTTGACGACCTGCTGTAGCAATTCGCTGGCATACTTGTGGCCGCCTGGTTCAGGGTCGAACGCTGTTTCGTTCTTGGCAGCATCACCACGAAGCACGAGAACATTATCAATGCCGAGATACCGGAGGTTGATCAATGCGTCTTCGGTCTCATTGATACTAAAGCCACCGCAGATGAGATGCGGCACAGTATCCACGCTATACTTGTTCATGATCGCCGCACAGATGCTTTCCGTGCCCGGCCGCTTGCGTACAATTACCTTCTCGAACGTACCGTCCGCTCTTTTCTTGAACACGTGTTCACTGCGGTGATAAGTAACGTTGATATAGGAAGGTTTAAATTCCATTAGTGGGTCCAGGTGCTTGTACAATGCCTCGATTCCTTTTCCTTTCAAAGGAGGGAGCACTTCAAAGGAGACTAGCGTCCTTCCTGCTGCCTGGTTGATATGATCAATGACTTTCATAAGGGTGCAAAGCTAATGATGCAAGACCATTAGACAAAGCGGTGTTAAATGAAATATTACCATCTCTTTTTACCCTCAAAGCTTATTTTTGCCGGGCATGTCTATAATCATACATACAAGGGATCTTGTGAAGACCTATAACGGCAGAACGGTCGTGAACCGGGCCAGTATAGAGCTGAAACAGGGCGAGATCGTAGGCCTGCTGGGACCCAATGGGGCCGGCAAAACAACCACGTTTTACATGGTGGTTGGATTGATAAAGCCGGACGAAGGCGAGGTGTACCTGAATGATCAGAATATCACCAAGCTTGCAATGTATAAACGCGCCCAGATGGGAATCGGTTATCTCCCACAGGAAGCTTCCGTATTTCGCAAGCTGAGCGTGGAAGATAATATCGCTGCGGTACTGGAGATGACGAAATTGAGCAGGCAGGAGCAGAAAGATAAACTCGAGTCGTTGTTAAACGAGTTCAGGCTGCAGCATGTCCGTAAAAGCAATGGTGACGTATTAAGCGGCGGCGAAAGGAGGAGAACGGAGATCGCGCGTGCCCTCGCAGTTGATCCGAAATTTATTCTACTAGATGAACCATTCGCGGGTATCGACCCAATCGCGGTAGAGGATATCCAGGCAATTGTTGCGCGATTAAAGTTTAAGAACATCGGAATCCTCATCACCGACCACAATGTTACCGAGACGTTATCGATCTGCGATAGGGCATATCTCCTGATTGAAGGAAAGATCTTCCAGCACGGCACTGCAGAGGAACTTGCATCCAATGACGATGTTAAGAAATTATATCTCGGCAGGAATTTTGAATTGAAGAGAAAGGATTACCTGCACGAACAGGCGAAAGATGAAAATGGTACTAGGGCTGAAACTGGAGCACTGAGCATGATTGCCGATTACCTGGTGCTTGTAGATAACCTGCAGGATTATTCCGGCGATCCGCTCGATCAACGACTAGGGGAAACCGATTTCTTCAAAATGACGGATTCAATAATAACACTAGTGAGAGAGTATGGGCAACGTAAAGGGATGGAACAGCTTGTGGGTTATTCCAAGCAGTTAAATGCACTGAAGCTTGAAGAGAAACTATACTCAGGATCATCATTCATGGACGTTGTTTCACATAAAGCCACAAATATCGGGAGATACCACAACGAAGGTGTTTTCAAAGACGCCCTCATAAGCACCAGAGGCATTTTAGAACAGGTCAGAACTGTCATCGAAAACCCGGAGGTAGGAAATGTTATGTCGAGGTAAATTCCAGGCCTGCATCCACCAGCTTTTCATGGAAACCCATTGTACTTTGTTAACTTGCTATTATTAATGAGTTTGTTAAGTCCAGCCATATCATCTATTGCCCGCATGCGTCTTTGGCGTATTGAAGGATGGAAGAATAATCCTGAGGAGGCACAGCGTGAGGTGTTACAGGACCTTGTTACATCTGCCCAATACACCGAATTTGGCCGAAAGTATGGCTTTCATGAACTTTTCAACATCCGTGCATTCAAAGAAGCCGTCCCGGTGCATGAGTATGATGACCTGAAGCCCTATATCGAGCGAATCATGAATGGCGAACAGAATGTACTATGGAATACTCCTGTGTTCTGGTTTGCGAAGAGTAGTGGTACCACAAGTGACAAGAGCAAGTTCATTCCGATAAGTGATGAAAATCTAGAGGATTGTCATTTCAAGGCAGCAAAGGATGTCCTCACCATGTACTATCAATTCAATCCGGAGTCAGAGTTGCTTACTGGGAAAGGTTTGGTAATCGGAGGAAGTCACAACATCAACCCGATGAACAATGAGGCGCAGTATGGAGACCTGAGCGCGGTGTTACTTCAAAACACTCCCTTCTGGGGACATTGGCTACGTACACCTGATCTTAGCATCGCACTGATGGATGAGTGGGAGAGTAAGATTGAGAAACTTGCTGAGAGCACGATAAAGGAAAATGTGACTTCTATCTCCGGAGTGCCAACTTGGACACTTGTACTCTTTAAACGAATACTCGAACTCACGGGGAAGAATAATATCTCCGAGGTCTGGCCATCGCTTGAACTCTACATGCATGGTGGCGTTTCGTTCACCCCGTATAGAGAACAATTCGAAAAACTGATTGGAAAGAAGATCAATTACCTGGAAATGTACAATGCGAGTGAAGGATTTTTCGCCGCGCAGGAGAATCCAGGCGATGAAGGCATGCTTCTTTTCACAGATCATGGGATATTCATGGAATTCATGCCTGTCGGTGAGTACGGGAAGAAACATCCGCAGACTATTGGATTACCGGATGTGGAGACGGGAAAGAACTATGCTCTTGTGATCACAACAAATGGAGGCCTTTGGAGGTATATAGTAGGCGATACGATACAATTTACTTCCACTGATCCTTTCCGTATTAAAGTATCGGGCAGGCTAAAGCATTATATCAATGCATTCGGAGAGGAAGTAATTGTCGACAACACAGACAAGGCGATTGCGGTGGCTTCCCAGAAGGAAGGAGTGATTGTGAATGATTATACTGCAGCTCCGGTTTATTTCTCCGACAATGCTAATGGCGCTCACGAATGGCTGATTGAATTCGAAGAAGAACCTTCCGACATAAAAGCGTTCACCCAGGAGCTTGATGATGCTCTCAAAATGGCCAATAGCGATTATGAGGCCAAACGATACAAGAACATTGCACTTGGAATGCCTGTGGTACATGTGTTGAAGAAAGGCACATTTGCCGAATGGCTACGAATAAAAGGTAAATTGGGAGGGCAACACAAGATTCCCAGGTTGAGTAATGAAAGGAAATTCCTTGAAGAAATTCTCGCGCTAAAATAACCTGCTCCGCATGCGGTCAAGAACTCTCCTGTTTTTCATTACAGCTATTAGTCTCTCGAGTTTTTCATTTTGCCAACCAAAGATTTCTTTGGAACCTCATCCCATCGTAATCAATAAGGATTTGGCATTCACACTTCAAATTCCGCAAGGCTATGGCATCAGTGTTGCCGCTAAGGGATTGAAGCGCCCACGGTTTTTCTCAAAGAGCCCTGATGGGAGAATCTTCATAACCGACATGTATGATAGAAGTGATAACCGGAATGGCCGCGTATTAATCCTGGAGAACTGGAACGACTCTGCGAAGCGATTTGAAAAGACAACTACATTTCTCCAGAACCTGCATAATCCAAACCAGGTAGCTTTTTACCAGGTAAAAGACCAACACCGGATCTACGTTGCAGAGACAGGGCGACTGAGCTATTATCAATACAATCCAGGCGATAGCACGCCAATTTCATCACCAATAGTGATCGCTACTTTTCCTGACTATGGATTAAGTTATAAGTATGGAGGCTGGCATCTCACCAGGAGCATTTCTTTTCACAACAATAAGATGTATGTGAGTGTGGGAAGCAGTTGTGATGCGTGTATAGAGAAGGAAGAGGTGAGGGCAACCATAATCGAAATGGACCCCGATGGCAGCAATCAACGAATTTATGCCCGGGGACTACGCAATTCGGTCGGCATGAAATGGATCGATGGAAGACTTTGGGTGACAAGTATGGGACGCGATAATCGCGGTCCTGATCAACCGGAAGAACTGCTCCATACTGTACAGCCAGGTGTGTTTTATGGCTGGCCGTATTATTATCAACACAGGCAACGAATCATTACAGATGAGGTATTCAAGGATTCCGCGAGACAAAACTGGGTACAGAAGCCGCCCGTATCGCCCTGGGCTTTCGCGGCTCACACAGCTCCTCTAGGCTTCGATCATTTCGCAGGATTTAGCGACACTGTGCTGAATAATTCTTTTGTCGTCGCTCTTCATGGCAGCACCAGTGTCTGGCGACAACGTGGAAATTCGGTAGTGCGGGTAACGAAACGAGGGCGACCAGAAGAAATAATAACTGGCTTCCTGCAAGGGAGAACCGAGAACAAGCGTTTTGGAAGGCCCTGCGACGTGATGCAATGGGATAGCGTTTCCTTCTTTGTGAGCGATGATAAGAATGGTGTAGTTTACTATGTTTGGAAATGGTGAGAATTGGTCGCTTGGTTGATTAGTTGCTTGGTTGAATGGCCTGGAATCCAAGCAACCAAGAAAAACCGAGCAACCAAGAAACTAAGCAACCAAACTGCCAGACTCAAATAATTTCCTTTCTTTTGCCAGACAATTAAAACAAGAGGTATGAAGTTAGTCGAAGGGAAAGTAGCCATAGTTACGGGCGCCGCACGAGGAATTGGAGAAGCCATCGCGATAAAATTAGCGGAGCACGGAGCAAACATTGCATTTACGTATGTGAGTGACGGCAGCGCGGCAAGAGCGACCGCGCTTGAGGAAAAATTGAAGGGCATGGGTGTAAAAGCAAAGGCATGGAAGAGTAATGCTGGCGACATTGCGCAATGTGAGTCCTTTGTCAACGACGTGATGAAAGAGTTCGGAACAGTTGATATCTGCGTAAACAATGCCGGGATCTCGAAAGACAATTTATTATTGCGCATGACTCCTGATCAATGGGACGACGTGATCAACGTAAATCTCAACAGCGTCTTTTATATGACTAAACAGGTGATCAAGCCAATGATGAAGGCCAGGAATGGAGTAATCATCAATATGAGCTCAGTCATCGGGGAAATGGGAAATGCAGGACAGAGCAGTTATGCCGCATCGAAGGCCGGAATCATAGGGTTCACGAAGAGCGTAGCCAAAGAACTAGGGAGCCGCAACATCAGGTGTAATGCGATCGCTCCTGGATTTGTGGAGACCGACATGACGAGCTACCTTAAGGAAGGCGAAGCGGGTGACAAGTATAAGGCCGGTATTCCCCTCGGAAGATTCGCAACGGCAGAAGACATAGCAAACGTCACATTATTCCTATCCTCCCCAATGGGATCGTATATAACGGGGCAGACGATTAGTGTTTGTGGAGGCTTGAATATCTAGTCAGGTTGCGAGCCGGTAAGACCGAAAGTCGGGAAGACGGAAAGTCCGAAAGACCAGCGTTAAATAGAATCTTGCCTACACAGAGGAATAGTCTTAGCTTATTGAAAATAGCAACTAAAGGCATGGTCTTTCGGACTTTCCGTCTTCCGGACTTTCGGTCTTCGTCGGACTTAACCTTGAATTCGTATCCCCCTCTTCTTAATATACGCATGCCACAGTATCATCGACGCCACGGTACGGTATGGGCGCCATGGTTCAGCAATGGCTAACAGTTCTTCTTTGGTGGTATCTGCGGGGAGGCGCTTCACTTCTTTGAGACTATTTACCAGGGCGATGTCACCAAGTGGAAATAGATCGGTGCGTTGCAGTGCATGCATCAGGTAAACATCAACGGTCCAATCCCCTATTCCTTTTATCTTTTTTAATTCTGTTCTTATCTCGTCATCGGTACAGGCAACGAATTTTTTCAGGTTTAATCGTCCCTCTTGTATGGCATTGGCAAGGTCGCGGGCATATACAATCTTCTGCCTGCTGAAATAGCATGCTCTCAATTCTTCGTCGTTAAGCGATAACAACCTTTCAGGTGTTATCCATCTTAATCTTTCCTTTAGTTTCTTGAATGCTGCATAGGCCGAGGCCAGTGAAACCTGTTGCTCGAGTATTGTAAGGATCAAGGTCTGGAATGTACCGGGCCTTGTCCACATTGGCGGAAGGCCATGTTGTTGCATGATGGCTTTTAGGTCCTCGTCTTTCTCAGATAGCTCTGCGCAGATCGAACCAAATTCCTTTGCATTGAATTGCCTGATCATTTCTTTTTGAACTTTTCAATAGCCTTCCTGGTAAACTCGCCTAATACAAGTTTGCCGCTAATGGCGGCGCGTTCCAGGAGAAGCTTGTCCCAGTGTTCAGTGCCTTTCCAGAAGATTTTTTTAAGTTCTGCCATGGCCTCGGGATTACCGTGTGCCAGTTCAGTAGCAAGCCGATGAATCGACTCATCCATCTGCGTAGTATCAGAATGGAGTTCGGCATAAAGCCCTTTGCGTCTCGCCCAGTCTGCATTTCGCCATAGCGTCGCATCTATTGCCAGTTGCGAAAAAGCAGAGGTTCCAATCTTCCTTTCAACTGCCGGTCCCACAACGAATGGGCCGATGCCAACTGCCAGCTCACTTAGTTTTACTTCGGCGGATTCGTTGGCTATGGCATAATCTACGGCCGCGGCCAATCCTACGCCACCGCCCACACATTTTCCATGTATACGACCGATAATAAACTTTGGACATGTTCGCATGGCATTGATCACGTTGGCGAATCCACTGAAGAACTGAAGTCCCTGGTCTGCGGAATTAATAGCCATCAATTCATCAAAGGAAGCGCCAGCACAAAAGCTTTTCTCACCGGCCGATCGCAGGATGATCACTTTAGTGTCCTCATCATTGCCAGCACCATGGATAGCCTGTGCGAGGTCCTCCAGTATACGTCGCGGTAAGGAATTACTCTGGGGATGAAAAAACTCAATGGTAGTAATGCCATTGTGAAATACCGAGGTTACATATGCATTATCTGTTGACATAAAAGGGAGTTATTCGTTGCTTGGCTTGCCCCGGATCGAGCCCGGGGCAAGCCCCGGGCTCGATCCGGGGTTGCTTGGTTGCTTAGGCCGCGCCTCCGCTTCGCTTTGGCGGGCGCAGCCCAATTTCTGATTCCCAATTCCTAGTTCCTATCTCTCTTCGCCACCATAGTTAATATCGTAGCCACCCCCACCACCGGTTCCTCCGTACCATCGAGAATCTCTACCAGCCATTTCACGATGCCTTTTTGAATATCATTCTCGTCTTTCGGATCCTGTGGCAGTTTTTCTTTACATGTGAAGCGGATCTGGATCTCTGCTCCCGGATATACGGGCTTTGTGAATCGCAACTCATCGATTCCATAATTTAACAGCACAGGGTTTTTTTCATAGCTATCAACAAACAATCCCGCGGCAGCGCTGATCAGGAAGTAGCCATGTGCCACCTGCCGCTCAAACATCGTCCCCGCAAAATCCGTTTTGTTCAAATGTGCGTAGAAATGATCTCCACTCAGGTCGGCGAAGCGATCTATGTCTTCTGAAGTGATCAATCTCTTTTCTGTGAGCAACTGATCACCAACTTTCAGGTCCTCAAAATATTTTCTGAATGGATGCGTACCAGGTTCTATTCCCTTTGCTCCTTGTTGGTAAACATTGGTGATGGCGGTGATCGTCGTAGGCGAGCCTTGCAACGCGACTCTTTGCATGTAGTGTTTAACGCCCCTGACACCTCCCATTTCCTCTCCGCCTCCCGCACGTCCGGGTCCGCCGTGCACGAGCAAGGGTAATGGCGATCCATGACCTGTGCTTTCCTTTGCACATTCATTATTCAATATGAGTATCCTCCCATGATGCGTGGCCGCGCCAAGTACATATTCGCGAGCGATAGAGTTATCGGCAGTGACGATAGAAGAGCACAAGCTGCCTTTACCTTTCTTACTCAATGCAATCGCCTCGTCCATGTGGTTATATGGCATCAATGTACTGACAGGACCAAAGGCCTCGACCTCGTGAACCGATGAAGACGCGAATGGCCTTTCGTTCAATAGGAGCAACGGAGATATGAATGCACCTTTGTCCGCATCCGCATCAATCACGCTCACGCTGTCGAGCGAGCCATAAATTAACTGTGATGATGCGAGGAGCTTCTGTACCTGCGTTCTCACTTCAGTACGTTGTCCCTCGCCAGCGAGGCTGCCCATCCTTACTTTTTCATTCAATGGATTACCTATGGCTGTATGCAAAAGAGAAGCGGTTAAAGCGTTCTGTACATCCTCCAGCTTATTCTCCGGAACGAAGATCCTGCGGATCGCCGTACACTTTTGTCCTGCCTTCACCGTCATCTCCTTTCTTACTTCTTTTATGAAAATGTCCCACTCGGGATTTGACGGGTTCACGTCTTTTCCCAGCACGATGCAATTCAACGAATCTGCCTCCATGTTGAATGGAACAGCTTCGCGTAAAACGATAGGGTGTGATTTCAATTTCAACCCAGTAGAAGCAGAACCCGTGAAAGTGATTATATCCTGCGAACCCACGTGGTCAAGGATATCGCCGGCTCCTCCACATATTAGTTGTAAAGCACCATCAGGTAAAATTCCGCTAGATATGATCTCTTTGACTACAGCCTCGGTGAGATAAGACGTGACAGTCGCTGGTTTCACCACCGCAGGAACGCCTGCAAGCAGGTTTACTGCAACCTTCTCTAACATTCCCCATACAGGGAAATTATATGCATTGATATGGACTGCGACACCCTCCTTCGGTACGAGGATGTGTGTTGCCATGAAGCTTCCGCCTTTGCTCAGATTATGCGATTCGCCATCCAGGCAGAATGACTCGTCAGGAAACTTACGGCGGAGGGAGGCATTCGCAAATAAATTACCGATGCCGCCTTCAATATCTATCCAACTGTCGAGTTTCGTTGCCCCGGACTGGTAACTGATCTGGTAGAATTTTTCGAGATGATTTCTCAAATGCAGTGCGACAGCCTTTAGCATATTGCCACGTTCATGAAAACTCATCTTTCTTAAAGCAGGATTGCCAGTCGACCGTGCATATTCGAGAATGCCTTTGAAGTCTAAACCTTTGGAAGTAGCCTGCGCTATTGGTTCGCCTGTAACTGCATTGAAAAGCATCTGGCCATCACCATCTCCTGATATCCACCGACCCGTAACATAATTCTGAAGTTTATACATATTGCAAGCTTGATTTAGCTGCAACGAAATTACCTGAAAAACAAAAAACCATCCTCAAATGATTTCAATGTCGTGTGCCGCAGTTTAGCTTAAAGGTTATTGGGTTCTACTCCAAACTGGCGAAGATGATGTATGGCATGCTTGTGAAGGAGCTGCACGTTCTGCTCGAAGTTCAGATCTCCGAAGAAAGGGTTGCGGGTAATCAGTTGTGGATCGCGGGTAAAGGTTTCAAAGAAATAGATGAGCTCCTGCTGCAATACACTTATGGCGGCCTGCACGGTGTTGAATCGAAGAGGTGCTGGTTCTTCCGCCATCAAGGGGTTCTTTGTATTCTCCTTAAATGGCTTGTCGCTCATCAAGAATTCCTTCATTGCAACAAGTTTTTCCGGGGGCGTAACCAGGTTCTCGATCTTTAGTTTGCCACTTGCATTACGAATAGCATCACCCGAGAAATGTTCTATCATCTGCTGCACATTCATCTTCCCCCATCTTGGCGGAGTTGCAGGGTCCAACTGCTGGAGGTATTGAACCAACCTGGTTCGCAAGAAATTCTCCTTCTCAAAACTCATGTGGCAGGCTAGAAATTTACAAGTTTACGCTTCTGTGAGTGGTCAGTTGTCAGAAGTGAGTGATTCGGTGAGTTGTCAATAGTGAGTAGTGAATGCACTCCGTGGATAGCAGCCTCGAAAGCAAGCGACCCACTCACTATTCACTACTCACTATTCACTCACCGATTGATTTATATCTTTTTGTCAATCGCATTTGATAGTCGTTCGAACACCTGGTTTACCTCTCCCATCCCATCAACCTGTACAAGTTTCTTTTGTTTCTGATAGTAGGCAGCTACGGGAAAGGTGTCATTCTTATAAATATCCTGCCTCTTACGTTGAACATTCTCATCGCTATCGTCACTTCGGCCGGAGGTCTTACCCCGGTGCACGAGGCGGCGAATAAGCTCTTCTTCGTCCACGTCAAGGATTAAGACCAGGGCAGCTTCGGAATTTTTCAGAGTTAATAGTTTATCAAGTGCCTCTGCCTGTGCAAGCGTCCGCGGAAAACCATCGAAAAGAAAACCATTGGCATCTTTATGATGCTCAAGCGAACTATCGATCATCCCGATAACTACCTCATCAGGTACTAATTGGCCTTTGTCGATGAAATTTTTCGCCTCCATTCCAAGGGGTGTTTTATTCGCGATTTCCGCCCTCAGGAGGTTGCCCGTCGAGAGATGAACCAATCCATACTTGTCCACCAGCTTATCGGATTGCGTACCCTTGCCACTCCCAGGTGGGCCAAACAGGATCAAATTAAACATAAACACTTGCTGATCTTGGTGAAAAACAAATATAGTATACGGGTCTTAAATAATCTTTGGTATCGGCAGTTTTAGTTGAAATTCCTGCAATTCAACGAGTACTGGCCCGAATATGCGTGAAATGTTAAAGAAGGCTTCACCAGAGAGGCAAGCAAACTGCGGACCTCCTGAAAACGTAAATTTGTAAAACAAATGAAATCATGATTCGAAGCGTATTCATAATAGTTCTCGCGATGTCGCTACAGCAATGCAGCTATTCACAGAACAATTCGACAAACAATAATTCAAATAAGATGGACAGCACCAACAAAAAAGCAGGCCAGCCCAAACCCGGCAACCCCGTTTATTCGAATTCAGATACCTCTACAGTCGCTCTGACCGAGGAGGAGTGGAAGAAGATCCTGCCGGAAGAGGTGTACCATATCGCTCGCCAAAAAGGAACGGAAAGAGCGTGGACAAGTAAGTTCGAAAGCTTCTTTGATAAGGGCACATACTATTGCGCGGCTTGCGGAAATGCACTATTCAAAAGCGACACGAAATTCGAAAGTGGATGCGGATGGCCCAGCTTCTATGAACCCATTAGTAAGACCAGCATCATTAATACTCCAGATAACTCGCATGGTATGGTAAGAACCGAGGTTCAATGCGGGAGGTGTAAGGCGCACTTAGGACACGTATTCAACGATGGCCCTCCCCCCACAGGCCTTCGCTATTGCATAAACGGAGTAATTCTCGATTTTGAAAAAGCGAAGCAGGCGGAGAAGAAGTATAATGCGGATGGGAAGGAGAAGCCGAGTAATTAAAGTTGATTAAGTAGACCGGGAACTTCCAGGCTTAATCTACCCAATCAATTACATCGCCACCTGCTTTTTATGTTAAACACACAACCTCCCACAATAAATACTCCCCTTCTTTACGTTCATGGTATGTCACGGATTCATCATATCCCACTCATTATTTCACCCAATAGTCGCTCCTATAGATTCTAATTTTTACTTATTTGTAATTCCTTGATAATAATCTGGTTCATTAGAGTTTTATTAGGGTTTGACTCCAACAGTGGCACCGTCTTTGAACTACTGTATGAGTAAATCTTAATTATCTTATTAAAAACGTTGCATATGAAAAAAATAATAATTGGAGCTGTAGTCTTTCTTTCTGCAGCGATGTTTACAACCGCTTCTGCCCAGCTCAGAGTAAACACTAGTAACAACGTGGATGCTCAGCCCAAATGGGGACAGGGTGTTAGCGATTACGTGGAGTATTATTATTTGCCCGATATAGACGCTTATTATTTTGTTCCGCGTAAGCAGTTCATTTACCAGAAGGATGGCCATTGGGCGTTTTCATCATCCTTACCTGCTGACAGCAAAAATTTCGACCTGCGTAGCGGTAACAAGGTAGTGGTGAACCAGGCTGGGGCTTATCGGTATAATGCCCAACATAAAATTAGGTATGCCGGAGGTTCAGGAGTCGAAGCCAAGAGCTCGGTAAAGGCGAGTGCTAAGAAAGCTAAGCGGAGCAGTGATAAGTACGGGGGTTAATATTGGAAACATCAAAAACATATAACAAGGGTTGCTGAAAAGCAGCCCTTTTTCGTGTTTATACGAGTCGGTTTCTGCTTGTCATGTGTAGCAATCCTTTTACTTTTGTCCCAGTTAACTTCTCGTCAGGGGATCAAAACCGATTGTATGAAATTGTCGAATCTTTCAGAAACACTAATAGGGTCTGAAATCGTGAAACTAGGGGGCGAGATCAGGGAAAAGATCCGCCAGGGCGAACGAATTTACAACTTCACGGTTGGTGATTTCGACCCCGCTATTTTTCCCATCCCAAAAGAGCTGGAAGATGCTATTGTCGAGGCCTATCGCAGACATTTCACCAATTACCCCGCAGCAGAGGGTAACCTGGATCTGCGCGAAGCCATTCTCTCATTTACAAAAGATACCGAAGAACTCGATTATGGAACTGCCGAGATATTGGTGGCATCCGGTGGCCGACCATTGATCTATGCAGTATTCCGCGCGATCTGCGACAAGGGCGACAAGGTGATATACGCTGTGCCCAGTTGGAATAATAATCACTATACCCATTTTGTTGGCGGCGAGCATATCGTTATCGAGGCAAGGGCGGAAAACAATTTCATGCCTATAGCGGAGGATATCCGTCCTCATATTAAGGAGGCGACTTTGCTTTCGCTGTGTTCACCACAAAACCCTACGGGCACCACCTTCAGGAAGAAGGACCTCGAGGCTATCTGCGACCTCGTACTTGAGGAGAATGAGAGGCGCGGCGACAGCGAGAAGAAGCTATACCTTATGTATGACCAGATGTATTGGCACCTGACGTATGGAGACATCACACATTACAACCCGGTAACTCTGCGGCCACAAATGCGCGAGTATACGATCTTCATCGATGCAATCAGTAAGGTGTTTGCCGCCACCGGCGTCCGAGTTGGCTGGAGTATTGGTCCGGCAACTGTAATTAGTAAGATGAAGGCTATTCTCACGCACCTCGGTGCCTGGGCGCCAATGGCAGAACAGAAGGCTGTAGCTTACTACCTTAATAATCGGGAGGGCATTCAACGTTACCTCGCACATTTTAAGCAGGAGATCGAAGTTAGGCTACGTCGTATCTACGAGGGCTTCATGCAATTAAGGAAGGAGGGTCTCGCAGTAGACGCGATTGCGCCGGAGGCCGCTATTTACCTGACTATAAAACTCGATCTCACAGGAAAGACTACCCCTGCTGGAAATAAGCTGGAGAACCAGGGAGAGGTGACTGCTTATATTCTCAATGAAGCTAAACTTGCCGTAGTTCCATTCTATGCTTTTGGAGCCGACCGTAGCTCGGCTTGGTACAGGTTAAGTGTTGGAACATGCAGGAAGGAAGAAATTGGAGAGATGATCAGCAAATTAAGGGAAGCAGTCTCCCGGTTGAGATAGAGTTACGGTTTATGAGGATGAGTTACGGGTTATGAGTTACAGGTGTGAGGCCACTCCTTATTCAGCTAATAAATACGATTGCCTATTGTCTCCCGTCTATTGCCTATTGTCTCCCGTCTATTGCCTATTGCCTCCCGCCTATTGCCTATTGCCTCCCGCCTATTGCCTATTGCCTATTGCCTATCGCCTCCCTCCCCCGGATGGTAAACCCTAACCGCCTTCCTGAATATCTCTTCTTTATCTAAAGTCATCGTCTTGGTTCGTTGATTAACGAACATATCCATCTGATCGGCGTAGTGAGGTGAATCAGGGTTGGACGAGGCGCCGAAGGTATTTACCGACTCGATAATAGGTAATCCATTTTTTGGGTAACGTACAAAACAGATGTACGCATCTCCCGAAATTATCTTTCTCATCCCGTCCTTATACAACTCGGTGTATGTAGAAGTAAGCACATCAGGAACACCCCACCCCGGCCGGACAATTGTTCCTCTTACAAACTTCTGAACATCTCCGAGTACGACATCGGTCCGGCCGAAATGGCTCCGCATATGATCCGTAACATATTGATATGTTTCTACTGATTCTGCCAAAGTGAGTTCGCGTGGAGCTTTGCCCCTTAGTTTGCCGGCAACATAATGATAGGTCAATAGGAATACCGCGGCGCCTTTACTATCCGCAGCCGTATTGCGGTCCCATCGTTGAAGCGAATTGATGACGTCCTTCAGCAATGGATATTTCTCAGCGTCCATTCTCAGCATCGTGTCGATGCCATAAGGATACTTAAGTTCTTGCGGCAATTGTTGATCGAACTTTATTCGCTTCAAAGTATTATAATCGACTTTGCCGAGCCCACGAAATAGTTCCGTGACACGTTGACTCCGGTTGTTATGATATTTTTCGAACCCGTCATTGGGATCGAAGTTTTTCGCCGAAAGATTATTTTGACTGTCTGTGGCCAGGAATGGTGAGTGGTTAGTATTAAACAAATACCCTGATGGAGGGTTAATCATTTGTGGCAATTCATTTTCCGCTCGATAGCTCGTCCAAAGCGTGGCTGAGGTATTACCCGGAATTGTGCCCGACCATTTATAAGCAGGATTCGGATTTCGCAATGGCATCTTTACGTTGCTGATATAAAATATCGTGTCGTGCCTGTCAGCATATATAATGTTGAACATCGGCAGACTGTTCATGTTAATTGCACGATAGAATTCTGTAAAGTTTTTTGCCTTATTCATCCGGTACCATTCTTCCATCGCACGGATATCCATCATCGAGGGCAGTCGCATAGAGAAGACTCCCTGTTTCGTCTTAACGGTGGCGCCATACTTACTCCAATAAATTTTCTTCCCAATGGTGACAGGTATTCCCTTCACCCGCAGCTTGGCTTTTTTGGTCTCGAGTTTCAACCATTCCCCATCGAATCGATATTGATTGGAATTAGCTGGATTCATTTCGAGTTGGTAGATGTCGATCTTATCGGGATAATTTACAGTGTGAGCCCAGCCAAGATTCTCATTCGTTCCATGAAGTATGACGCAACCACCGGCTAACACGCCTCCAAGCATATTCCATCCCTGGTCGGTTTGTACATGCGCCTCATAGAATGCCGTGGGGCCCTCGAGTGGTTGGTGAGCATTTATGGTTAGGAAGGCTTCGCCTGTCGTTGTTCTCGATGGGTGGATAGCAAAAGCATTTGAACCTTTTGTGTCAAAGCCCGGAAGTGTTGCTACTCGACCCCCAAGTATCTGTGGCAATGCCTGGTCTACACCACAGAACAGCGCTACTGAAAAAACAACGGCCGTCATGTAATCTTTTTCATCAAAGGGGAACGCCTGTTTATACTTCACCTCTTTGGGATGAAGCCTGGCATAGTCATTAAGGCCTTGGACATAACCTCTTACGACTTCGAGGAAATCGGGGCTTAGTGTGTGCCACTGTTCGTCCACTAATTGCCTGCAACGAAGGAGGTTGATTACATAATCTGCTTCAGCTCCTTTCTTACCTACGGCGCTTCCAAGTCTTGCCTTTCCAGACAACACCACCAGTTGCAAGCTCATAAAGTCATCTTCAGCGTGTGCCCATGCCAAGCCATACGATCCTGCCGCATCGGTTGGCGCAAAGACATGGGGAACGCCAAAACTATCTCGAACGATGGTAATTTCTTTTGGGTTGATTTGCGATGCAGCGAAATGAGGAAGCAGCAGGAGGAGAAGGAGAAATTTCATTTCGCGTTTAACGTTTAAGGTTTAACGTTTAACGTTCTTCTAGTGGAATCTTTCCCTGTTAAAGCAACCAGCCGTAGAATCGAGTATGGGGCTAATGATATCAACTTATCTAATTTGGGTGTTTGTTTGAGTAGTAGACGTCGCCTAAAGAACGTTAAACGTTAAACGTTCTTCATCTTCAATTCTTATTGATTAGAAAGCAAAACGGCTTGAGTTCAGAAACGCGTATAGCGCGAAGGATTTTGCGGGACTTTGAAGTGATTCGGTTGCGATCAACGAGTTCATGTGCCTGGCAGAATCTGTCTGCGGCTTCGGCCTGTACCAGGATGTGATTGATACATTCCACCTCGTTCTCTATGGCCTGCTGGCTAGCAAACTCATTTCTGAGTAATACTAACAGATCGCGGTTTGGGATTCGCATGACGCTCGTTTAATATCACATTCCCTTTTGGCTTGGACATCCGCAGTTTTTGCCGCCTTTGCCCGTACCGGAATAATAGTTTCTATTGCATGAAGTGACAACAACCATGCCTACCAGTAACAGTAAAATTCCAAGTTTGTTTATTGTCTTCATAATGGATGTTGTGTGATTTGGATTTTGGCAGGTCTATTCTCACTCCAGATAGTAGACCCAAATTCACCGGGAAATGCTGCTTAATTTTCTTACCCCGGCCTTGTAATTTAAAACTATTTTACAAACAAAATAGTATGCACCGGGGCTCGAAATGGCAAAAAAAGGTATGATTTCACACTTCGACGAAAATAACCTGCGTAAACTACGCATTTTGGTAGCTCCACTGGATTGGGGCCTCGGACACGCCACCCGCTGCATTCCTGTAATTTATGAATTGCTACGCCACGACTGCGAAGTCTGGCTGGCCGGCGAAGGTGCTCAGGAAGCCTTATTACGGGAGGAATTTCCAACATTGCCGTTCCTCGAACTCTGGGGCTACCGAGTACGCTACGCGCGTACCTCAACCGGATTATTCTGGCGAATAATGTACCAGGTGCCTCGAATCGTCCAAACCATTCGCCGTGAAAAGGAATGGCTTGTTGCCATGCATAAAAAACACGATTTCGATGCAGTGATCTCCGACAATAGGTACGGCCTTTCGCATGAGGTGCTTCCCTCGGTCTTTATTACGCACCAATTGAAGATAAAAACACCTTTACCCTGGACCGAGGGTTGGCTACAGCGACTCAGCAACAAACACCTCGATCGGTTCACTTCCTGTTGGGTCCCAGATCGGGAGGGAGCAACGAGCCTTGCTGGAGATCTATCACATCCCGTCATAAAGCCCCGTGTACCAATTCAGTTTACCGGCCCTCTGTCCCGGTTTGAAAGGTTAGAGGTCCCCGAGGAGCCTGGTCACCTTTTAGTGATCTTATCGGGCCCCGAACCACAACGTTCGATTCTCGAAAATTCAATACTCGATCGGATAGCTCACTATAATGGCTCCGCGACTGTTGTCCGTGGACTTCCATTGGGAGCTAAGTTGATTCCGTCTACCAATTCGATCCACTTTTATAACCATCTACCGACCGCCGACCTGAATAGGGAAATGAGTCGCGCGGAATTGGTAATTGCGCGAAGTGGTTACAGTACAGTAATGGACCTGGAAAGACTCGGCAAAAAAAGTATCCTTATACCAACACCTGGACAAACGGAGCAGGAATACCTCGGGAGGAGAATGATGGAGAAGGGGTGGGCATTGTGTATCGAGCAGCGCCAATTTTCATTGGATGATGCGCTGAAGCAGGCCGGGAATTTTTCATTTCAATTCCCTTCTACCACTCCCGGTGACAGGCTGTCGATAGTAGTGGGGGAGTTTCTTCGGACGCTGCGGCGGGTTTAACGGTTTAAAAGTTTAAGAGTTTAATGGTTTAAGAGTTTAAGAGTTTAATAGTTTAATAGTTTAATAGTTTAATAGTTACTCAGTTCGCAGATACTTTATACAAATGAATTTTCAAACTTAAGAACGATTAAACTTTTTTTAAACCATTAAACTCTTAAACTGTTGAATCGTTAAACGCTTAAACCGCAGAAACCCACTACTGTCTTGAAGAACACTCACAAAGCACATATTGCTGTATTGGCTACAAACCTGTTCTTCGCGATCAACTACAGTTTCGTAAAATATATCTCCCCCTCACCCATTGGTCCATATGCCCTTAACCTCTTGAGGGTTGGCGGAAGCCTTGTATTATTCTGGACGCTTTGGTTATTTGCGAAGAACAAAGTAAAGCTCGAACGCCGCGATGTGGGTCGCCTCATGCTCTGTGGGTTGCTCGGCGTGGCTTTGAACCAGATGCTCTTCATCAAAGGGCTCACCATGACTTCTGCGATTCATGCTTCCCTGTTGACGCTATGTTCGCCTATCATGATAACCGTTTTATCATTTTGGATACTGAGGGAGAGATTCACCGTGTTACGCGTGGCGGGACTTATCCTTGGCGTGCTCGGCTCGGTAATGCTAATCGCGGGACAGCAAGGTGCAGGCCAACCTGAAGGTTACCTGATTGGCGACATCCTGATCATACTCAATGCAATCTCCTATGCTTTTTATTTTATCCTCGTCAAGCCACTCATGGAAAGGTATACTCCACTACAAGTTATCAGGTGGGTGTTCACGTTTGGATTTATTATGATGTTGCCGATTGGAATACCCCAGTTCACCCGGATTCATTGGGAACTATTTGATGCGAGTCACTGGGGCACTCTTGCTTTCGTGGTGATAGCCGGAACGTCTGTTGCCTACCTATTCAATGCCTACGGTATCCGCGTGCTGGGACCTGGTACAACTGGCGCTTACATTTATATACAACTGGTATTCGCTGTAATGATTGCTGTATTGTTCTTCAACGAACAATTGAACCTGCAGAAGATAAGTGCCGGCGTGCTGATACTCACGGGCGTGTACCTGGCTGGGAGAAAGAAAAATGATTCATCGAAGGAAATCTAATCCTGTCCCGCCTTCGGGTAATCGGAAAACAGGAATTCCTTGGGTGCTTTTTCGAAGTCTCTCCACTTCTTGGTATCGATCTTCACTGCGAAGATCCCGCAGGTAGGAATGTTGTCGATCGTTGCAGACGTTAAGCCATTAGCAAAGTCCGTGATTCCAGGGTTATGAGAAAAAACGGCTATGGATTTGAATTCATCATCCGTTTTTGCAATGATATGATAAAACCATTCGACCGTTGCCAGGTACAATTCTTCTTTGTAGATGATCTCATCTTTATCCCTCTTGTACTCTTTTGCAAATACTTGCGCAGTCTTCTTCGCGCGCTTGGCCGGGCTGGAAATAAACGCATCTATTTTGATCTTCTTCTCCATCATGCGTCCCGCCATATCCGGCGCATCCCGCTTACCTCGTTCATTGAGTGGCCTGTCAAAGTCGTTTGAGACGGCAGTGCTCCAATCACTTTTGGCGTGGCGGATAAGTAGGAGTGTTTTCATTTTATCAGTGTTGTGAGTTGTCAGTGGTCAGCGGTGAGTGTTTTGGTGAGTCGTCATTGTGAGCGAAGCGGAGCAAGTCAATAGTGAATGGTGAGTGGGTCGTTTTAGGTTGAAACTCCGAAAAACAGGGTGACATTCACTACTCACCATTCACTACTCACCAAGATACTCACCGCTGACCACTGACCACTCACCCCTAGTATCCCCGAACATTCTTCCCCTCCATATAATTCATGAAAGCCTTGTTCACTACCTTATTCCCTCCCGGCGTTGGATAGTTTCCGGTGAAATACCAATCGCCAAGGTTACTTGGACAAGCCTTATGAAGGTCCTCGATGCTTTGGAAGATAACATCTACGGGGATAGTGATATCGGGTGGAGTTATCAACTTCGCAATCTTCCTGGAAATTTCTTCTGTAGTGAACTGCTTATATAATTGTTTAACGATGTTCTCGGTATGCAATTGATTGTTTCGCTGCAGCGTCTTACATTTATCCAGCAATTCTTTCAGGCAATCCTCCTTCCCCTGTTCCTTCATCAAATCTACGGCAGCATTGAAGGCGATGAAATCACCCATCTTACTCATGTCGATTCCATAACAGTCAGGGTACCTGATCTGTGGTGAAGAAGAAACTACAACGATTCTTCTGGGCTTCAACCTGGAAAGCATACGGATGATGCTTTCCTTCAGCGTTGTGCCACGAACAATAGAGTCATCGATGACTACAAGCGTGTCTTCGCCAGCGCGTACAGTGCCATACGTGATGTCGTACACGTGCTGCACCATCTCGTTGCGTCCAACGTCTTCCGTGATGAACGTCCGCATCTTCACATCCTTGATAGCTACCTTCTCGATACGAATGCGGCGATTTATCATCTCCGAGAGTTTCTCCGTATCATAGTCCTTGCCCCAGCTCATTATCTTCTCGATCTTCACTTTCGCCAGGTAATCTTCCATGCCTTTCACCATTCCATAGAAGGCTACCTCGGCTGTATTTGGAATAAAGGAAAAAATCGTGTTCTTAAGATCGTGACCGATCGAATTTAATACCTGCTCACTTAGATTGTACCCAAGAGCTGATCTCTCCTTATATATTTTCTCATCACTACCCCTTGAAAAGTAAATCCTTTCGAAGCTGCAAGCCTTTCTTTCTTTCGGCTCAAGAATTTGTGCTATCTCAATCTCGCTGTTCTCATTTACGATCAGCGCACAACCTGGCATCAGTTCCTTTACCTCGTTCTCACCCACATTGAAGGTTGTTCTTATCGCCGCCCTTTCCGATGCCGCAACCACCACTTCATCATTGATATAATAATATGAAGGTCTAATGCCATGCGCATCCCTGAACACAAAACCAATCCCGTTGCCAGTCATACCTCCGACGTGAAATCCACCGTCGAACAATGGCAGGGTCTGCTTCAGCACTTTCTTGATGTCCATTTTCCCAGGCGAAGACTCATCCTCCCTGCAAAGGAAGGTGTGCATCAGCTCTATCATGGCCGCGAGATCACTGAACCTGACAGTGTGGTGCGGTTCTTTGCCTATCAGCGTAAATAATTCGTCGGAGTTAACGATGTTGAAATTGCCTGCGAGAGCCAGATTTCTTGAAGGGATTGTATCGCGATTGATAAATGGATGACAGTATTCCAGCTTATTTTTCCCCTGTGTACCATAGCGCAGGTGACCAAGGAGTTGTTCGCCCAGGAAACTCACATGGCCTTTCATCAGGCCTGGATGGTTCTTGATTCCTGGATGGTATTGCTCCAGTTCTTCCAGCTCCTTTCCGATCTGCTGAAATATATCTGCTATAGCCTGCGGCGCGTTGCTGCGTTTGCGGTTCATGAAGGGATACCCCGGCTCGACGTTCAGCTTCACCGTGGCAATACCGGCGCCATCCTGTCCGCGGTTGTGCTGCTTCTCCATCAGGAGGTAGAGCTTATTGAGGCCCCACATCACTGTGCCATACTGCTGCTGGTAGTAGGAAAATGGTTTTCTTAACCGGATGAATGCTAAGCCGCATTCGTGCTTGATCGGATCGCTCATGAAGTGGTCTAAAGAAGGCGCAAAGTTAGGCGATTGGAGGGATTCAGGTGTGTTAATTCATATTAAGAATTATCCTCTGACACGGGAGAGGCCAGTGGGATTGACACTCGAATGGTACAGCCATGCTGGCTCGATGAAGTAATCTCCAATGCCCCACCGAATAAACCCGCCCTGTTGCTGATATTCGCGAACCCAAGACCCTTCTTAACTGAGCCAGGGTCGAACCCGATACCATTGTCTGTTACAACGAGGATCACCTGGCCCGGAGGCATGTACAGGCTTATGACGATGGTATCGGCATGAGCATGACGGATAATGTTGTTGATCTGCTCCTGGATAATGCGGAAGAGCATCAGTTTCATATTATCAGGTAGCAGCTTCTCATCAAACGACGGATGATGGAAATGAATAGAAAATGCATGCAGGTTCTTCAATGGATTGCAAAGGTCTTCGATGGACTCGACCAGGCCGATGTCACTTAAAGAGGGAGGGACGAGTGACTGTGACAACTGCCGCATCTCGTTGACCGTATTCAGCAATCCTTTATGCGCCTGGTTAATGATGGTTAGTACTTCACCCGAGGCTTGATCCCTGGCCACTTCAAGGTAAAGGCGTGTTGTGGTGATGTGTTGGCTAATATTGTCGTGTAGCTCCCTGCCGATTTCTTTCCTCTCACGTTCCTGCGCATCGATAGTCGCCTGGATGAGTTGTTTCTGCTTATGAATTTCAAGATCGACCAGCTGTTGCGATAATCGCCTCTGCTCGGTAATGTCCGTGAAGGAACATATAACGTGAAATGTATCTTCCGTATGCCCGGGGATTACCTCCGAGTTTACCAGTAGCCATACTCTCTCCTTGGTTTTCACCTGGTAGACGCCCATGACGATGTCTCGCAGCGCCTTCTTCTCCATGATTGAAATGTAAATCGGGTAATCGGTAGGAAGAAATGGACGGCCATCTTCGTGAATGGTATCCCATGGAATAGAGTGCATGCCTTTGCCCATGAGTTGCTCCTCGCTGATTCCAAGTAGGTCGAATGCGCGTTGGTTGGATATAATTACTTCTCCCTGTCGGTTAACGAGCAAAACGCCGAGATTGAGATTCTGAATCAGTTGCCGGAAGCGCTGTTCGCTCTTACGTAATCGATCTTCAAAAACCTTTCTCCTTGTCTCATCGGTGAAATAAATAATGGTCCCATTGATTCCTGGCTCGTTAAGGAGATTGTGTGCTCTCACAGAATACCATACCCAGTTGCCGTTGGCATGCAATAGCCTTAGCGGTATGTAGTGAACGCGCGACTGCTTCCTTAGTTCCTGCACGTAACTGTCTTTCGCCTTTTGCATGTCGTCCGGATGAATGAAATCAAAAACACTACGACCGATAAGCGCGCTCGTCTCATATCCCGAAAGCTTGGTCACCGACGGACCGCAATAGTTGATTGTACCCGAAATGTCAATTATGATGATGCCATCGAGTGAATGTGAGATAAGATTTCTGTAGAATAATTCGCTTTCCTTCTCTTTCTTTTCTGCTTTCCTCTTTTCCGTCATGTCTTTACTCACACTTACGAATCCAATCAGCTTTCCTGCATCGTCTTTCATCTGGGTGACCGTTGTGAGTACGGTAACTATATTGCCTGACTTGTTCAACATGTTTATTTCTCCTGTCCAGGCGCCATTGGCATCCAGCATCTGGAAAAATTCTTCACGCGATACACCCTGGAAGTGGAAGTGGGGAAGGCCCGGCATCTTCTTTCCTATCATCATCGATGCCTTGTACCCGTAGACTTCTTCGGCTGCCTTGTTCCATGATACTATGTTAAACTCAGTGTCCTGCGAGATGATGATGTCTGAAACGCTTTCAACCAGCTGCGCGAAGTATCTTATCTTTTCCTCTGCTAGCTTTTGGGACGTGATGTCTTGTTGCGATCCCCATATTCGTACCAACATGCCATCCTCAACAATGCCGGTCATGTTATTGAGAAAGTATACAGTTCTCCCGTAGCGATCAAACTCCTTGGTTTCGATCTTCGAAGCACTGAAGCCGTCCCTTATGAAACGTCGGAGATTTTCAACGCGTAGTTCATCGGTGAAGTCGATCAGTGCATTCAGCGAAATTCCCTTGAATTCGTCCGCTTTTTCAAAACCATACATCCATGCCATGTTATCATTGCAATCGGCAAGGTAAGCATGGTTCCTGCAATGATTCAGTATGTCGTCAACACCGGCAGATGTAGAAATTGCGGGCCTTAATTCAAAAAGCCATAGTCCTTCCATCGTTCGCTTGTAGGCTGTGTACCTCTCGGCCAATTCAGTGTTGAGCGTTTTTCCATCACTTGAATTCGACGACTTCTTTAAATCTACGCCGACCCATTGTATACATCCGGGCGCGTCGGTTTCGCTAGTTAAAACAGAAGACTCCCATGATACCTCAAAGTAGGCACCCACGGAATCTCGCGCCGCAGCCAAAAGATTATGGACCTTTTCCGGATTTTTTAATGCTGCTTCTATTGCAGCGTGACACTTCTCCTTCGTTACCGCACAAAGTATGTCTGCTATGTTATACTTGGTAAGTTGCTCGTTGGAGAAGCCTGATCTCTTCTCAAACATTGGGTTGGCCTGGACAATGTTGCCGTCGGTATCCGTAATAATAAAGTAAACCTGCTGTGATTGCACAAAATGTGTGGCCAAACCTGTATTTAAAGAGGAATGCATTGGCAGGCAATTTTTGATCACACCTCGTCTAAATGACAAAGGCTTCCGGTATCTGGTAAAATTAGGGGATCTATGAATAAGGTGAGTGGTGAGTGGTGAATGGTCAGTGGGTCGTTTATGGTTTGAGGATGCAATAAACAGGGGCACATTCACCACTCACCATTCACTATTGGCCACTCCCTTTTCTTCGGAATATCACAGCAGCATTCTGTTGAAAATCGGCTGTGAATCGCACCTGGTAAACATCGTCACCATCGTGTACCACAAGCAAGCCGGTATTAGGAGGGTATTTTCCGAGATTTTCGGCATACAACACAAGTGTAAGTGAATCGGTTTGGCCCTTCGGAACATAGATTGTCTTCTTGATGGCCGACGTCTTCAATCCCTGCCTGGCGAGAATGAGCTCACCATTCAGCAATACACTTACGGTATCCCCGTCAACCTCTCCGTTGTCGTACAACGATAACTCAAGGCTATCTGAATTGAAGAAGACTGTCTGTGGCACTGCCAATTTTCTTTCTGCTATCATAGCAGCAGCACCGCCAGCCATTGGTCGATTAGCAGGGCTGATCTCCGTGATGGTCGGCTTGACGATCGTTGTGGATTGAGTGACAGGCGTTGTCGTGCGAGCGCTGGCAATTGTCTCCAGTTTCTTTTCGCTCGCAACAGGTTCAGTTGAAACAATCGCCGTCTCTTGCTTTGGCACCAGCTTCTCTTCCTTCTTTGTTTGTTTGGCGATGGACTCAACCGGTTTCTGCAGTGCAGGTTTTGACTCAACGATAGGCTCTCGAATAACAGGTTTCTGCTGAATTGGTTTTTGCTCCTTCACCACTACCTGTTCGGCAGGTGGCGGGGTACTAATAACTTCCTGCTTAACAGGCGTCGTTTTTGCAATCGCCGGCGTAACTGTTTCGCCCCGGTTGTCGCTGAGCGCCTGAGGCGTTTCTTTCTTAACCACTTTATTTTCATCCTTTCGGATGATATCTGCATTGTTGGTCATTGGCTCTGCCTTTGTAGATATTTTGGCTGTCGGTTGCTCAGCCATGGTGACTACCTCGGCAGCTGGCCTCGTCTTTGTCTCGGGTCGTATCTGTTCTCTATTTTGAATGGAAGCAGATTGGATGGCAACCAGGGATTCGGTCTTCGATTGCCTCGCTTGCTGATAGAAAGCAATATCCTCAGCCAATTTCAATTCTTCAAGATGTGAAATAAGTTTCGACTTATCGATATCAGGTTCTGTTTGCAGGCTCATTTTTCCGGAGATGGAATAGTAACCGTGTCGTTTCGTCTCGGTAGTCTTCCAATCGCCATCGAGGCTCCATACGCTGTCCTGGGCTCGACGAAAGACGCTTACCAATTTGACACCCTTGTCCGGTTTCCGCGGAAAATTATGCGAGATGATATCGTCGTCTTTTACTTCACACACATCGCCCTCTACGCTTCCTTTCACTCGCTTCACGATATAATAGAGAGTATCATTGACGAAGAAAGTCATCCGTGAATAGCCGTATACTTTATCCTTGTATTGCGTCAATAGTATTTCAAATGACTGGTCTTTACGAATGGTGGAGCTATCATTGCTCAACGTACCTGTCCAGAGACCGGTAAGCGATTGAGCCTGGAATATGAGGGGAAAAACTAATAACAGGGCGGTAAGCCGGATGGTTTTCATGGTGCGACGATTGGATAGCCTTTGGATAACGAATTTTGCTCGCTTAGATTGTATAAAGTAAGCTGAAAGTCAGGACTATTCAAACAAAAAACCGCTGGAAAAATACCAGCGGTCTATCGAGTGAAAATGCTATTTTTTTTGCCCTAATTACCCATTCATGCTGGCCAGGAACTCTTCATTGCTCTTAGTTCCCCTCATTCGCTTGAGCAATTCGTTCATTGCTTCCTCAGTATTCATGTCAGTTAGATAGACGCGCAACAGGTTCATTCTCTGCAACACTTCGCGGTCGAGTAGGAGATCGTCACGGCGCGTAGAAGATGCCGTAAGGTCAATGGCCGGATAAACGCGCCTGTTCGACAGTCTGCGGTCCAGTTGCAACTCCATGTTACCAGTACCCTTGAACTCCTCGAAGATTACTTCATCCATCTTCGAACCGGTATCAATCAGTGCAGTTGCGAGGATGGTTAGAGATCCGCCATGTTCAATCTTACGTGCTGCTCCGAAAAATTGTTTCGGTTTCTGCATCGCATTCGCTTCTACACCACCCGATAGAACTTTACCGGATGCTGGAGCAACAGTATTGTGTGCACGTGCAAGACGTGTGATAGAATCCAGAAGAATAACTACATCATGGCCGCACTCAACAAGACGTTTCGCTTTCTGAAGCGCCATAGTAGACACCTTAACGTGTTTCTCTGCTGGCTCATCAAAAGTTGAAGCGATTACTTCACCCTTGATGCTACGCTCCATATCGGTAACCTCCTCAGGTCGCTCATCAACCAGTACCACCATCAGGTAGCACTCAGGATGATTTTCAGCAATGGCATTTGCCACAGCTTTCAACAACATGGTCTTACCTGTCTTCGGCTGCGCAACTATTAATCCACGCTGGCCTTTACCAATTGGCGTGAATAGGTCCATGATACGTGTAGAATAGTCGCTAGGTGTAGTAAACAAGTTCAGTTTCTCAAATGGAAATAGCGGCGTGAGATAATCAAAGGGCACACGGTCGCGAACCTCGTCGGGTTTCTTTCCATTGATGGTGTCTACCTTAAGTAATGCAAAATACTTTTCTCCTTCTTTAGGAGGACGTACTGCACCATGAACGGTATCTCCGGTTTTAAGTCCGAATAATTTTATCTGTGAGGGAGAAACGTATACGTCATCCGGAGAAGATAAATAGTTGTAATCAGATGAACGAAGGAAACCATATCCATCTGGCATCATTTCCAATACACCTTCTGATAAGATTACACCATCGAATTCTATATTGAAATTCTGCTCACGGCGTGTAGGATATACTTTATTCTGCGCAGGTTGCTCTGATGACGAAGTTTCATTCTCCTGACTTTGTTCCTTATCATCGTCCTGGTCATTGTCGAGTGAACCATTGTCTTCCGGTTGCGTGTGCACTTCTTCTTCCTGTGCTACTTCTACGGATTCTTTCTCATCGGGTTTCTTGCGCACCTTCTTAGCAGGTTGTGCCTTATCTTCTTTCTTTGCGGGCATTGGGGATTTTTTTTGAGATTTTTTTTCTTCGCCATTGTCTTCAACTACAGCTTCTTCTGTAGATATGCCAGTAGAGGTTTTGATGATGCGTTTACGTTTGCCTTTATCATCGGTGGCTGTATTGGTAGCGCCTTTTGACCCAGCGATTGCCTGGCCATCGAGTATTTTATATACAAGACCTTGCTTGTCTAATTTCTTTGCATTGGGGATTTTGAGCTGCTCGGCAATGTCGAGAAGTTCAGGAACGAGCATATCGTTCAGTTGCAGAATATCATACATACAAAAAGCTTGAATTTTATCACAGTGCCCTGATCACGAGTCGGAAAATTGTAAAAAGGTTGAGTTTATGTAAAAGGAATTGAAAAATCAGATGAGCCAACTAAGAGAGTAACGAACTAATCTGGCCGTCTCCGCTGCAATGTTACGCTGTTTTTGGTAAAAACAAAAATTTTTGGCCTGACCTCCATAGTTTTAACGCGGTTGTAAGAGGGGCGAATAGTGAGTGGTCAGTGGTGAGTCGGTCCCTCACAATCGAATATACAACTTACGGGGTACTCACCGCTGACCACTCACTATTCACTGCTGGCCAGTATCTTTGCCAACCTAAAAAGCCAGTATGTTCAATAAGCGGACAAAGATCAAGGATGTGCTTGTATTGACGCCCGAGTCGCAAGAGGTGACAGTTATGGGATGGGTACGCAGCTTCCGTAATAACCAGTTCATTGCCATCAACGATGGTTCTACCAATAGCAATCTGCAAATAGTGGCGGAATTAGGCAGGTTTGATGATGAACTCCTAAAGCGCATCACCACATCTGCCTCACTCAAGGTTACAGGTACGCTTGTTTCCTCATTGGGTAAAGGACAAAAAATGGATCTCCAGGCGAGCAGCATCGAAGTACTCGGTGATAGTGATGCGGAGAGGTATCCTATACAGTTGCGCAACAAACCCACACTCGAATATCTCAGGGAGAATGCACACCTCCGGTTTCGTACTAACACATTCGGAGCGGTATTTCGGGTCCGGCATGCATTGGCATTTGCAGTACATAAATTTTTCAATGATAAAGGGTTTGTATATATGCACACACCGATCATCACTGCAAGTGATGCGGAGGGTGCAGGCGAGATGTTCAGGGTAACGACCCTACCTCTCGATAAAACGCCGACAACACCCGACAACGTAATCGACTTCAAGCAAGACTTCTTCGGACGCAGTACGCATCTTACTGTAAGCGGGCAACTCGAAGGCGAATTAGGCGCTACTGCATTTGGAGAGATCTATACATTCGGTCCAACATTTCGTGCAGAGAATTCCAACACCGCAAGGCACCTTGCAGAATTCTGGATGATCGAGCCAGAGATGGCCTTCTATGATCTGGAGGATAACATGAATTTAGCCGAGGAGTTTATCCAATACCTCATAAGGTACGCCATGGAGAATAACAGGGACGACCTGGATTTCCTTGCACAGCGATTAGCCGAGGAAGAAAAGCAATTGCCACAGGACAAGCGCGGAGAAATGGGATTGATAGAAAAACTGGAATTCGTAATCAACAATAGTTTCGAGCGTCTAACGTATACCGAAGCGATAACGATATTGAAGGAAAGCAATCACAACAAGAAGAAGAAATTCCAGTTTCCTATTACGGGCTGGGGCATGGACCTCCAGAGCGAACACGAACGGTATCTGGTGGAAAAACATTTCAAGAAGCCTGTGATCCTTCACAATTACCCCGCGGCTATCAAAGCGTTCTACATGCGTCAGAATGAGGATGCGCGTCCGGCGGAAGGACTGGGTCAAACCGTTGCAGCAATGGACATTCTTGCTCCGGGCATTGGTGAAATCGTAGGCGGCTCCCAGCGGGAAGAGCGTCTCGATAAACTGGAAGCCCGGATGAAGGAGATGAATATCCCATCCGATGAATTGTGGTGGTACCTCGATACTCGCAGGTTCGGCACTGTTCCCCATGCTGGTTTTGGGTTAGGATTTGAGAGAATGGTTCAGTTTGTTACGGGCATGACGAATATTAGGGATGTGATAGCATTCCCGAGAACTCCTGGGAGCGCGGAATTCTAGGAGTGAGTGGTCAGTGGTCAGTGGTGAATAGTGAGTAGTGATTCTTGACCTTGACTTATACGTCGTTTACGGGTTTGAAAAAGAGCCCTTATGAAGGTCATTTTCGAAGCACGGGGAGCCGCTCACTACTCACCATTCACAATTCACCACTGACCACTCACTACCTTAGCTCACAATTTTATATATTTACTGCCTGACCGTTTAAAGCCCTAACCATGTATAGATTTCTGTTATTGATCATAATGTCGAGCACCATTTTGACCGCGTGTCAGAAAGAACTTGAATTTGACACACCGCCCGGAAGTGGCGGAGGCACGGGAGGGGGTGGAACAACGGGTACAGACTACCAACCAGTCACGGCAGCATCAGAGTGGAATTATGTATCAACTGGTCCTACGGGAAGTTATAAGGTCGTTTCTATTGGTACAGATTCATTGATTGGTGGAAAAAGTTTTTACAGGTTCAATAATGTTACACCCGCTGGTACCTCCCGGAGTTACATCAATAAAGAGAGTGGAGTTTACACCACATATGCCAGCGGCACGACATCAGGAGGCATTACCATACCAAACCTCACGCTTATTTATCTCAAAGATGCAGCCGTAGGTACAACGTGGACAAATGTGATCAGCTATATGGGTACTGCCAGCAATCATAAGTATACTGTTACGGCCAAGGGGTTGACGAAGACCGTTCTTACAAAGAGTTATAGCAACGTAATTGAATTGGGTTATGCGCTCAGTGTTGCTAATCCACTGGGTGGTCCAGATATCCAGGTCGGTGAAGGGAAGTATTATTTCGCTAAAGGAGTAGGGTTTATTGAAAGCGATTTGATGTCGGGGTTTGGACCCGCGGTGCTCATCGATACTACGCGCCTTTCGAGCTACACAATCAACTAGGAATCGGGAATTTGGAATCAGGAATTGGGCCACCTTCGCCATGTCCTAGGAACGCAGCCCGATTCCTGATTTCCAATTCCCGATTCCTAATTCGAAACTCCCCATTGAAAAACTCACTCATGCACACACATCACCGGCACATGTGACTCAAACACCAATTGCCTCGTAGAACTCTTCTTGAATATTCCATCTAGTAATTTGTGTTTCTTTGGAATTGCAATGACCAGGTCAAGGTCATGCGTCTCTGCGAATTCGTTGATGCCGTCTTCGATATCGGTATGAGTAATGAAATGATATTCGGGACGCACTTCGGCAAGACCCGTATGCAATAACGCAGACTGCTCCGGCGTGTCGGCCGTGAACTGTTTGTTGTCATGATCGACATTGAGGACAAACAACTTCGCATGAAACTCTTTTACAAAATTCTTGATTTCCTCTACAGGTGTTGTCTCTACCACTTCTCTAAAGTCACAGGCTAGACCAACCTTTCGAATCCCCTGGCCATATTCTTTTCCTTTAGGTACACAAATGATAGGATAAGGGAGATGTTTAATGGCCGAAAGTGTATTGCTTCCAAAAAGTGTGCGCTCCATTTCCGAAGAACCACTCGTTCCCATCACGATTGCGAAGGGTTGAATCCTCTTACACAACTCTTCGAGTTCATCAATTACGAGGCCCAGGCGCGCCTCAGTGTATATTTTTATTTTACCTGACGTAATATGTACCAGGTCTTCCTTAAGACGAATCATATTGTCTTCTGCCGCACGCTTGATCTCTTCAACGGAGACTAGTGATACAGGCATGTCGCCAAATCCGATAGGTATAGTATATACATGAAGAAGAAACACGCTCGCATCTATCGAAAGCGCCATATCCACACCATAATTCATGGCATTGGTAGCTGCGGGGGAAAAATCAGTTGGAATAATAATCGTCTTCATAATGAATTCTTTGAGCTAATGAATAAACAAGAACAATGCCCGCTTTCCCAGGGGTGAATGGTGAGTTGTCAATGGTGAGTGGCCAGCTAATCGTCATTGCGAGCAAAGCGAAGCAAGCCTATTGCCCATTGCCTATTGCCTATTGCCTATTGCCCATTGGATATTGGCCATCGCGCTCGAAACATTAGGAACTATTTATTCTGGAAGGCTAATATCCTTTGCCTGAGATTCGTGCGAATATTCATGTAGAAAAGATTGATGTCACCAACATGGTAGTTCTTCGTAAAATAAAGAAAGCTCCATGGGAACTTAGGCCGCCTGACAAACAGGAAACCGTTCCCTGTTCGCGCATCGGTGGTGCGGCGATAAACCTTATTGAACTTGAATAGCACGCTGCCGTTATTCAACTTACGAGACGCATACTCCTCGTCCAACTTCCACGTCAGCGGATTTGATACGTATGAATTTCCTTTTTCATTCTTCAGATAATAAGGAATGAAACCGTTTCGCAATGTCCGCCATCCGCAAACACAGCCTGTTTCAATAGAGTCGGCGCACATTCTTAATGAACTGAAGAACTCCTTGGGAATTGCCCAACCAATTACATAGGCAACTACTAATTGTTTTGAAAGAGGCTTGTCTTCGAAGTACTCTTTCAGGAGACGCTCAGCAAACTTACTCCCCTGGCTGTGGCTGGCAATGATAATGGGTCTTCCCTTGTTCCAATTTGTGAGATAGTAGTGGAAGGCCCCACTGACGTCTGCATAGGCCAACTCAAATGCCTCAGCCTTCATTTTTTCATCATCAGAAAAGAAGATATCGAAATGGGTCTGTCGGTAACGAGGCGCGAACACCCTGCTTTGCTGGTTGAATGCGCTCGCCTGGTATAGAATAGTAGAGTAGTCCGTCTTTGCATTGAGATATGCATCATCAATAGGAGCATTTCCGCTCCCAGTTATTTTCTTGCTGGTGTATGTAGTGGGGTGAAGGAAGAAGACATCGGCGATGGAATCCCTGGCTTCATTCTTCAAGGGACGGGGAACACTATCTGAAGGGTCCCATTTCCAGGGATGCGCCGCCCAATAATCCAGGCTGGCGTAGTCCGGTTTCCCGTCCGCGGCCTTGAATTGATACCGATCCCTGAAAGCCTGGTACTTGTCGGAACAGGAGGTAAACAGGCACACAAAAACTGCCAATAAGCAAAACCGAATCATGGGAACAAATTAGGGAAAAGGGCTCGAGGGCCGTCATTTATCCAATAAAATAACCACTCATCCATGGCTGAAAATAATTTTTTATAGGGTCTGCGAATTTGAAAAATCAAGCCCATGGCCGATTACAGCCACATTTTACCTCCTATTCAATGAGCATTACCTTAAAATAGTTGGTACTAGGTGTTGCAAAGTACCAACTATCACCTTATCTTTGTTCTATAACAGTTGAAAAAAGGTCGACGTCCGGCTGGAAACCATCACGAAAAGCCACACGCCGCCGCTTCAACAGCCCTTAAAAATAATTTTATGAATATTGAAAATACACAGAGCCAGATGAGGAAGGGGATACTGGAGTTTTGCATCCTTTCCATTATCCGCAGAGGTGAGGCTTATCCCAGTGACATTGTCGAAGAAATGAGGGCAGCAAATCTCCAGATCCTGGAAGGAACCCTATACCCACTCCTTACGAGGCTGAAGAATGCGGATATGCTCACCTATCGTTGGGTAGAAAGCAACTCTGGCCCGCCCCGCAAATATTTCTCACTGACAGAAAAGGGCGATGGCTTTTATAAGGAGCTGGAGCAAACCTGGAACGAGTTGTCAAACGGAGTAAATGCCCTGGCAAACAAGAACGATCAACCCCTAAATAATTAAACCATTCATCCCGGTAGTCCGGGACTTCAACCAATAAACATTCTAGCATGAAAAAGATCATTAACATAAACCTGAGCGGACGGGTGATACCCATCGAGGATTCGGCTTATGAAAAGCTGCAGTCCTATATCGAGAGCTTACGGCGATACTTTGCTCATGAAGATGGACGTGATGAAATCATCAATGACATCGAAAGCCGCATAGCGGAATTGATGAATGAAAAAGTTCGTAAAGGTGCAGCCAGCATCACCGAGGCTGATGTAGAAGAGATTGCGGCTTCAATGGGAAGACCGGAAGACTTCGATGCGGATACTACAGAGCCTGCTTCAGCTTCTTTTGCTTCTGGTGCCGGACCCGATACAGCATATACAGGACCACGCGCTCGCCGGAGACTTTATCGCGACAGCAGCGATAAATTCATAGGCGGTGTATGTAGTGGCATTGCACATTACCTAAATACCGACCCTGCGATCATACGAATTCTATTCGCCATCATCACCTTCGGTGGTTTTGGTTTGGGCTTCCTTATCTATATATTATTATGGATGATACTTCCTGCCCGTGACATCGATGGATATACGGGAAAAAGACTTTACCGTAATCCCGACGATCGCGTGATCGGCGGTGTAGCAGGGGGACTGTCCGCTTATTTTAATATGAAGGCATCCACCCTTCGCTTAATATTTGCTGCGCCTATCGTGCTGAGCATTCTTTTCAGTTTCCTCGATGGGTTGACGTGGAGGAATGGTTTCGATTTCTTCCCTAACATAATATTCGGATCTCTTAGTGGCACCTTCATGCTGGCATATATCATTCTATGGATCGTGTTGCCCGAGGCCAATGGCCCCTACGAGAAAATGGAAATGCGTGGTGAGAAGGTCGATGTAAATACCATTCGTCAGAATGTAAAGGACGGGATGGGAAGTGTGAAGGACCGTGTGCAGGGCTGGAGTGAAGAGGTGAAGGAATCAGCACAGAACCTGGGAAACAGGGCAAGAGAGTTCGCCAATACAAGAGGCAAAACTTTCGCAGCGGAAGTTGGTGAAACTGCAAGGAGACGGGGTGGTGGCATCGGTCATGCGATTGGCGTCATATTTAAAGTGTTCTTCTTCTTCATTGCCGGTACCATTGCATTTAGCCTGTTTGTAGCGTTGATTGCTCTGCTCTTCGGTGGCGTAGCCTGGTGGCCAATCAATAATTTCTTATGGACCAGTAAATGGCAACAACTCTATGCGTGGGGTACTCTAATATTCTTCCTTTGTGTGCCATTGATCGGCTTCATTGTATGGGTTGTGCGGAGGATCATGAGAGTTCGTTCCCGCAGAAGTTATCTCGGATGGACATTCGGTTTCCTATGGACCATCGGATGGGTCGCAGCCACATTGCTTACAGCTAGCCTGGTAAGGGATCATCGTGAACATGAACACAGCGATACACCCGTTTCAATCGCACAGCCCGCAGGTGGAAAAATGATTGTAACCGTTTCCGAGCCGGAGTTGTCATATACCGGCAGGTTCGACTGGATCAACGATGGAGGCGAAGGCTGGGACTTGTCAACCGACACAATGAAGCTGTCGAATGTTGATTTCGATTTTCAGAAAAGTCCTGACTCGTCTTATCATGTAACTATCAAGCGATACAGCTTCGGCAGTACGCCTGGAGAGGCGATGAACCGTGCAGATAAAATCGAATACCGTGTCATATCAAGGGATAGCGTGCTGGATCTTGGAAGTGGATATGCTATCGACAGTGATAGTAAGTTTCGCTGGCAGCATGTGGTGGTGGATATAATGATCCCGGTTGGTAAGAAGATTCGCTTTGCAAGATCTGTAAATGACAAATTAAACCAGGGCAATTTCGATTTCAAAAGAGATCGCCGTTATGAACGCCGCGTCGACAGGTACTCTGAAGAGCGCCGCGAATATCATTATTACTCAAGATATCTCAGGCCCGAAACGGACTATGTGATGGAAGCAGATGGTCAACTGAATGACGCTTCGGGAAGAGTAGTACCCGGTGAAGATTATAGATATAATGAGACTGACAGCGTAAGAATTCAAAAGGCAATCGAATTTAAAAAACAGGAATTAAAGGAACTCGAGGAAAAGCAGCAGTATAAACGTTCTTCTACAAGGGTAGAGCAAATGGATGATGAGGAGAGTGACGCCATTGGAAGCTCCACTACACCTGTTTTCGCGATGGTTAAGACATTTTTCTAATGGTGAATAGTGAATGGTGAGTAGTGAGTGGCTAACCTATGGTTGCGTGTTAGAATTGGATTCGGCATTCCTCTTTTGCAGTACATTCTCGAACTACGGGAACCACTCACTATTCACTACTCACAATTCACCCTCGCTATAATCTAGGTTGAAGTTGGATCCCGCTCATCACGGGAACAAGGCTCCCTTCCGTCTTTACGGAAGGGCCTTTTATTTTGTAGTTACCTTTAGGTCTTCTCTAAATATGAAAGACAATTTTTCCAAACAGGCTGGTGAATACGCACGCTATCGTCCCCATTACCCTCCCGAATTATTTGAATTCATTATTGCTCACGTGACCACACTCGAGGTTGCGTGGGATTGTGCTACCGGCAATGGGCAATCGGCCTTGCAACTTGCCCGTCATTTCGACAAGGTCTTCGCTACAGACATTAGTCAGGAACAACTGGATGCAGCTACGGCATCGGAACAAGTAGTTTATACACGACAGCCGGCAGAGCAGACAAATTTCCCCGACAACTACTTCGATCTCATTACGGTTTCCCAGGCTCTTCACTGGTTTAATTTTGATTCGTTTTATTCAGAGGTCAACAGGACTGGCAAGCCGGGGTCGTGGCTAGCCGTTTGGATGTATTCGCTTTTGAGAATCACTCCCGAGGTCGATGAGATCATCGAACGGTTTCACTACCAGATACTGGGGGAATACTGGGATCAGGAACGCGGCTATGTAAATTCAAATTACACCACTATACCATTTCCATTTGCTGAAATAGCCACGCCGACGTTTGAAATGAAATTCCATTGGTCGCTGGAAGAACTCGAAGGCTATCTTACTACCTGGTCCGCATTGCAAAAATTCATTGGCGCTAATAATTTCAATCCTGTTGCCGGCATTATCGATGAGCTTCGACCACATTGGAAATCCAGCGAGATGAATATCGTTTTTCCTTTATACTTACGCATGGGGAAAATAGAGAAATGATTTTACTCTACATTTGCGGACAATTTCGCCTTTATGAAGAATACTCCATTTACAGATAGACATATCATCCTCGGCGCTAAGATGGCCGAATTCGCAGGTTACAATATGCCGATCAGCTATACAGGCATCAACGATGAGCATGCCGCCGTTCGACGCAATGCGGGAGTCTTCGACGTAAGCCATATGGGTGAATTCATATTAAAAGGCGAACATGCACTCGACCTGATCCAGCGCGTTACTAGTAACGACGCCTCCAAGCTCAAAGCTGGAATGGCACAGTACAGCTGTCTTCCAAATGAAGAAGGCGGGATAATAGACGACCTGCTGGTTTATTGTATTGAAGAAAACAAGGTGTACATGCTCGTGGTCAATGCTTCCAACATTGAGAAAGATTGGAATTGGATCTCTAAGTTTAATACCAACAAGGCGGAGATGCATGATATTTCTGAGAAGACATGCCTTCTTGCTGTACAGGGACCCAACGCTACGCGAATATTGCAATCCCTGACGGATATGGACATCATGAATCTCAAGTACTATACTTTTCAGAAGGGAAAGTTTGCGGGCGTAAGCAATGTACTGGTTAGCGCAACTGGCTATACCGGTGCGGGCGGAGTGGAGATCTATTTTGAGGATAAAGGAAATGACGCACAGGAAATATGGGACGCGATATTCAAAGCAGGTGAATCTTCAGGCATCAAACCTGTCGGCCTCGGCGCGAGGGACACCCTGCGCCTTGAAATGGGATTCTGCCTTTACGGAAACGACATCGATGATAAGACATCCCCACTCGAGGCCGGGCTAAGCTGGATCACCAAGTTTACCAAGAATTTTACCGCCAGGGATATTTTCGAAGAGCAGAAGAAAGCCGGTGTCGATAGAAAGCTTGTCGGATTTGAAATGATCGAGAAAGGAATACCACGGCATGGCTATGAGATTAAGGACCATGCTGGCGAGGTGATAGGGGTAGTGACATCAGGAACCCAGTCACCGAGTCTCGGAAAGGCAATTGGAATGGGATACGTACGAACAGTGTTTGCGGGAATCGGAACGGACATTTACATTAAAGTGCGCGACAAATTACTACAGGCAAAGGTTTCAAAAATTCCTTTTAGTTAAAAAATTGTGGAATGGTCGAGTTTTTGCTAGTATAGCATAAAATCCGCCACCATGAAACTGACCACCTCTTCAGTAATGCCGACCATTCATCTTACGACCTTCATTGCCGCCCCGGTAGACAGGGTGTTCGACCTGAGTCGCAATATCGATCTTCATAAGGAATCAATGACCAAACACAAGGAAGAGGCAGTTGCCGGCATCCGTTTCGGATTAATTGAAAAGGATGAGTCTGTTACCTGGAAAGCGAAACATCTCTTCAAGACAAGAATCCTGCGCACCAAGATCACTGAAATGATCAAGCCACAAATATTCGTAGACGAACAGTCTAAGGGAGATTTCAAGATGATGAAGCACGAGCATCATTTCAAGCCTTGCGAGAACGGAACAATCATGATCGACATCATTCATTTTGAAACACCGTATGGGTCGATCGGTAAGTGGTTCAACAGTCTTTACCTCACCCGATATATGCGTAATCTAATTCTTCGTCGCAACATGACTATCAAGGAGTTTGCTGAAACGGAGAAATGGAAGCGCCTCCTTGCCAAATAACTCTATCGCAACGGCCAGCATTCGACTTTGATCCTTTATTTTTGCTGCCCAGTATAGCATGAGTAATAAGCCTACATTATTTACATCACTTTCACCTGCGCTCTTGCATCTATATGATGCCAGCAACAGCGTTGTCGTCATCATAGATGTACTTAGAGCGACTTCTACAATTGCCACAGCGTTGTTTAATGGCGCCCGTTCCGTAATACCTGTCGACAGCGTATCTCGTTGTATGGAGATCGGCCGACAGATAGAAGGCATCACTGCGGGCGAGCGCGATGGAAAAATCGCCGAAGGACTCGAATACGGCAATTCGCCTTTCGAATATCCAAGAGAATTTGTTGCCGGGAAGACACTCGTACTGACCACCACCAATGGAACGCGATTACTACACATGGCTTTGGAGAAAGGCGCACGCGAGATCGTAACAGGTTCCTTTCCCAATCTCTCCGCCGTATGCGATCACCTGCTGGAAATGAAACAGAATGTAATTCTCGGTTGTGCGGCATGGAAAGACCGGGTCAATATTGAAGACACTTTATTCGCCGGTGCAGTAATAAACCAGGTCAAAGAACACTTCACTATCAATTGCGATTCTTCTCATCTTGCCGAAGTGATGTATGAGAAAGCAAAGAAGGACCTGTTTGGCTTCCTCAAGAAGAATGACGCCTCACATTATCATCGTCTAATGAACTTCGAACTGGAAAAAGATATTCGCTATTGTCTCACACAGGATGGAGCGAATGTGTTACCGATTTATATGGAGGGTAAGTTAGTAGTGAAGTAGGAATAGGGGGGTGTGATCCTCGCACTCGCACTCGCTCTCGCTCTCGCTCTGTTCCTGTTTCTGTTTCTGTTCCTGTTTCCGTTCCTGTTTCTGTTTCTGTTTCTCCTTCATTTTTAAGTAAGAGCGAGAAACAGAGCGAGAGCGAGGAACTGGAACAGGGGCTACCCCCCCACAACGAAATTTTTCTTAAAAAAGGCATGTAAGTTACTCGATTTTCACCTCACTCACCCCCACTCCGCATTATTTATTATTTCTTCTCTATTAGCTGGAAATGCGAATCTTATTGCTTTAGTTTTGCCAGATTGTCCCATTCAGTCAGCAATGGACAAGGCATGTCCCACCGTTTTTCAACTGGACAGTTTGTTGATGGCTGGCTGTTAAATGTAAATTCAAAGAATGGCGTTACCGCACCTTATCAAATATGTATATACCCATGGAACAGACGAAGTCATCCGGCGTGGTAAAAAGATTCATGCAATTGGGTTCGTTGAATTAGTAGAATACGACGATCTGTTTGGCTCCGCCGTCTTCCGTGTAAAAGACGACAGTTACTCCACGTTTTACAAAGTATACATCCAGCAATTTAAAGATCCCAAGTCCCTTTCACTTCGTTGCAGTTGTCCCTACAACTTGGGAGACATCTGCCGGCATGAGTCCGCATCATTGTTTCAGTTGCAGGAAATGATCGATCGTGGCCACCTGCAATCTGATGAAGTGAAGTATGACCAGCGCCACACCGTTGCCAAGATGAAAGCAATAGAACTAAAGACAGTTCGACTGCTGTCATCACAAGAGACTTTTGAGGAAGCGGAGACATACCTACGTACACAGAAAGCTAAAATAGAATATGCCGAGAATGAGATGGTGAAGGCATCCGTTGTTATCAACAGCATGACCTATAAAGTCATCATTCGTAAGAATGAGGAAAGGAATTTCGATACAAGTTGTGACTATGACGACACAGATCATGTTCTTTGTCTGCCGAAGGTTATTGTTTTCCTACAACTGCTGAATGGCCACGGCTCAAATTATTTCGACAGTATCCGCAACTGGGATAAGGAGAAGAATAAATTACTGGAAGCCTATGGGTACTCGCTAAGCGATGACCTGAAAGGTAAATTCGAATTTGCTTATAAGGAAGGAAAGCCTTTTCTCCGCGTGCTCGACAGCAACATAAAGAGGGTGGCCGTGAGTCCAAGCAATTCGTATGTCAAGCCCGTTGTGATACCGCAACAGAAAGCGGAGGAGCAACAGCCTGAAGTGCTAGAGGATGAAGTCATCAAGCCTTCCCACAAGTTGGGCATCGTTTTCAATTTCAATAAAAAAACGTATCCCCAGTTTACGATTGAAGTCATACTTGGAGAACCGAACGAGAACAACGATGGCTTTGTTGGTAAAGCCGAGAAGCTCGATATCAGCCGCTATGTTGAGACGGATAAATTATCAGAAGAGGATAAGCAGCTGTTGACTTCCCTACGAAAGCTGCAGGAGACCGAGATCAACAAATACATTAGCCGCAATTCACCGTTCTCAGGCATATGGGAAAACATCATTCATCATGAAGAGGATGACCTCCCGGAGGAAACGAAGGAGCTGATGGCCGAGTACCTGTTGCCCAAGCTAAAGAAGGTCTTTACCGACGCTGCTGAAAATAGGATGGTGTTTCTTCTCCCGGAAGGAAAGACATTCAAGACCACGAACCTCGAAATGTTGCAACTGGCAACGGAAGAGGCCAAGCCGCATTTTCATATAAGAAAGAATTCGCACTATACCATTTCCTGCCGGGTGAAGATCGGAAGCATGGAATATGATCTCGAGGACAATGAAAGTCCCGGGCCTTTATTCTTCCTGTACAATCACCAACTTCACTTGTGGAAGAGCAACGAGGTGATCCACCTGGTTGAGAAATTTCTCGAGACGGGTAAGATGTCCGTCCCGTCCGATGAATGGAATAAGAGCCTGAATAATTTTGTTCTGCCGCTTACCAAAGAACATAAAGTAGATTTTGATAAATCGCTGGTGCAGGAGATTAAGTCCGGTGAGCCGGAGGTGAAACTGTTCCTTATTGAGAAGGGAGACTACCTGGTGTTCCAGCCTTCTTTTTCCTACAAGGGGTTTGAGACTCGTACGAAAGATCGCAATGAAATAGTAGTACCACAGGGCGACAAGGTGATGATCGTTCATCGTAATAGGGAAGCGGAGAAAGCATTTGTAGATAAGCTGCAAAATCTTCATTCCAATTTCATCGTCAACGAGGACACTGGTTCTCTTGCATTGAAGGGGACTGACGTTCTCAAAAATAACTGGTTCTTCCTCTTCGTGGATGCGATGAAGGATATGAAAACGCCAGTCTTCGGGTTTGAGGCCCTCAAAAATTTCCGCTTCAACACCGCGAAGCCGCAAACCAAGATTTTCATCAGTAGCAATACGGATTGGTTCGATGCCAAGGTCGATATATTCTTCGGCGAACAGAAAGTAACCGTTGCCGAGGTCAAGCGAGCGTTAGCCAACAAGCAACAGTTCGTGCAATTGAATGACGGCACTTTAGGTATCCTGCCAGAGGAGTGGCTAAAGAAATATTCATTATTGTTTCGCGTAGGCGAGGGTAACAGCAACAATTTAAAACTCTCCAGGTACCACCTTAGCGTAGTCGATGAATTGTACGAGACGAGAGATGAAGAGGAACTCGTAGTCCAACTTGAAGAGAAGTATGAGAATCTCCGCCAGTTCAATAAGATCAAGGAGATCGACCCACCTCATCACCTTAAGACGATCCTACGACCTTACCAGGTCGCGGGGTATCAATGGCTCAATTATCTAAGCGATATCAAATGGGGTGGAATTCTTGCTGACGACATGGGTCTAGGTAAGACCGTACAGGCGCTCTCATTCCTCGATCATTTTAGAAGTGAACACGGAAGATTGAAGGCGCTTGTTGTGTGCCCGACAACCCTGATATATAACTGGGAGAATGAAATAAAAAAATTCACACCTAAGCTCACCTATCGCATTCATCATGGTCCCGTGCGCACACGAGTGAAGGAAGAGATCGTTGATCACGATGTCACGATCACGACCTATGGTACTTTGCGAAGCGACATCAAGTTGTTGATGAGCGTTGACTTCGATTATGTGATCCTGGATGAATCTCAGGCGATCAAGAATCCATCCAGCAAAGTAACCAAGGCGGCAGGGCTGCTCAATGCGAAAAACAGGTTGTGTATGAGTGGTACGCCACTGCAGAACAATACGTTCGACATCTTCGCCCAAATGAATTTCCTGAATCCAGGAATGCTTGGCACTATGGAATTTTTTCGCCAGGAGTTCGCCATTCCTATCGACAAATTTGGAGAGGCAGACCGTAAAGACCACCTCCGGAAAATATTATATCCCTTCATACTCCGTCGCACGAAGGAACAGGTTGCAAAGGACTTGCCCGAGAAGCAGGAAATGATCCTTTGGTGTGAAATGGAAGACGAGCAGAGGAAGATATATGATGCCTATCGCAATGACTTCCGCGATAAGATCCTCGGTACCATCCAGGAGCAGGGTATCCATCGTTCGCAGCTCACGATCCTACAGGGTCTGATGAAGCTCAGGCAGATCTGTGATTCGCCTGCTATCCTCAACGAGGAGGAGAAGTTTGAGAATCACTCCATCAAACTTGACGAGTTGGCGAGGGAGATCGTGGAAAACATTGGCGATCACAAGGCCCTGGTGTTCTCGCAGTTCCTCGGAATGCTTGCACTGATCAGGGCAAAACTCGAAGAGCTGGGAATAAAGTATGAGTACTTCGACGGCAGCACATCTGCTCCAGACAGGGAAAAGGCGATTCAGAGTTTCCAGAATGATCACGAGGTGCGCGTGTTCCTTATTTCACTGAAGGCAGGTGGAGTCGGTTTGAACCTCACGGCTGCCGATTATGTCTACATAGTCGATCCATGGTGGAACCCTGCTGTTGAGCAGCAGGCAATTGACCGTACTCACCGTATTGGACAAACAAAGAACATTTTTGCCTACCGCATGATTTGCAAGGATACGATCGAAGATAAGATTCTGCAACTTCAGGAGAAGAAGCGCATCCTCGCCAGGGAGCTCATCTCGGATGATTCCGGCTTTGTGAAATCGTTGACGAAGGAGGATGTTGAGTACTTGTTTAGTTAGTTGAATGGGTTGAGTGGGTTGAATGGGTTGAATAAGTTGATTAGGTATGCCATCTATGGGGGTTCGATCCTTGCCAACTCAATCAACTTAATCAACCCATTCAACACATTCAACCCACTCAACTACTTTTCCATTCCAATCAACCAATTTTCCCCGCATTTTAACGTTAGTACGCTGGTAATTCTCACGCATTACGTCTAAATTCGAATACATACTTACACTTATGAGAAAGGTCATCGGACTGGTTGTTTTTCACCTGTTGGCATCCTGTACTGTCATGGCGCAGAAGACAGACGGAACCATTGCTGGGAAATTGGTGGATACTGCCAGCAAGTTGACCATCTCAGACGCTACGGTTTCGGTTATCAACGCAAAGGATTCTTCACTTATCACATTTACTCTCAGTAATAAAGAAGGCATTTTCACTATCAAGGGTCTCGAACTAGGCACGTATGACCTCGTCATTTCTCACCAGGCATTTGAGCCAATGAGAAAATCTGTTACGATCACCGCCGAGAAGAAACAGATAGACCTGGGCTCACTGACACCACCCAAAGATTATAAGACGCTTGGAGGCGTCACCGTCACAAGTGAAGCGCCGATCGTAGTCAAGGGCGACACGGTACAGTTCAATGCGAGCGGTTTTAAAACACCTCCCAATGCCACGGTCGAAGATCTATTGAAGAAGCTCCCGGGAGTGGAGGTGGATAAAGAAGGAACGGTAAAGGCACAGGGCGAGCAGGTTCAGAAGATATATGTCGATGGGAAGGAATTTTTTGCCAACGACCCGAAGCTTGCCACCAAGAACCTAACGGCAGACATGGTCGAGAGCATACAGGTATTCGACGATATGAGCGACCAGGCTAAGTTCACTAAGATCGATGACGGTAGTCGTAGCAAGACGATGAACATTAAACTCAAGAAGGACAGGAACAAGGGATATTTTGGAAGGTCGATGCTAAGTGTGGGTGACAAGGGGCGATTCGAAGGCAATCTCAGCATCAACAAATTCAGAGGCAGCCAACGTGTATCTCTCTTATTTAATGCTAACAATATCAACAAGCAAGGATTTTCATTTTCTGATGTCATTAGTTCCATGGGCGGGGCCAGGGGCGGTGGTGGTGGTGGAATGCAAATGGGTGGCTTGGGCGGCTTCGGTGGATTTGGCGGAGGCGGTGGCAATACTGGAATTCTGAAATCAATTTCCGCAGGACTCAACTATGCCGACGAGTGGACAAACAAGATCAAAGTTAGCGGCAGTTATTTTTTCTCCAATACCGACAACCAACAGGAGCAAAGTACATTTCGCAAAAGTTCATTCTCCGATTCAATCGCCTATCTCGACAGAAGTTCCCGCTCAACGAGCAATAACCAGAACCATCGCTTTAATTTCAGGATAGAGGCGCAACTCGATTCTATGAATTCAATACTGTTCACTCCTGGGATTACTGTACAGCATTCAGAGTCATATAGCAGGGATACGTCTTCCACCAGGGTTACAATACCTGGATTTGATTACCAGGGTCTAGTGGGTAACCGCGTTAATTCTAATGAAAGAGATGGGATCAACTGGAACAATAACCTGCTATATCGCAGAAAATTCAAGAAACCTGGCAGGACCTTCACTCTAGGATGGTCGAATACCTTCGGTCAGAGCGAGAGTAGCAGTTTCAGCATTACCAATAGTGATTATTTCAGCAAGACCGGATCTGTGAACCGTCAAATTCGGCAGAATCAACAAAGCAATCAGACGACGAACACTCACAATAATGTTTTAAGCAGTTCCTACACGGAGCCGATCGGACTTAACAAAATTATCGAGTTCAACTACGCTTACTCGCTTAACAATAATTCATCTAACAAGACCACCTACAATTTCGATCCCTTGTCTGCTAAGTACGATGATCCCAACCTGTCGCTGACCAACGAATTTGAGAACACCTTTAAGGCGCACAGGATTGGAGCGAATTTCCGGGTGCAGAACAAGAAGTACAACTATCAGCTAGGGATAGGAATGCAGCAGTCGCAACTGGAAAGCAAGAGTTACCAGGCGCTGACATCGAAGGACTCCATTACGAAGGCGAACTATACGAATTTCTTTCCAACTGCGAATTTCAACTATACACCCAGTAGGAACAAAAACTTGCGATTCAGTTATAATGGCCGCACCAATCAACCTTCTATCTACCAGTTGCAGAATGTTCCTGATGTAACCGACACCTTCAACATTCGCATTGGAAATCCAAGCCTGAAGCAGGAATTCAATCACAGCTTTAACCTGAATTATAATACATTCAATATTCTCACCTTTCGCTACGTATCCGCAAATCTGAACTTCAGCTCCATTAGCAACAAGATTGTAAACGATATTACGACCTTAGGGCCGGTTCAGCGGACTACCTATACAAACATCAATGGTTACTTCAGGGGTTCTGCATTCCTTACTTTGGGATTGCCATTCAAGAGTGCAAAGATGAAGGGATCGAGCATTAATTTCAACCATAACTTATCTTACACGCGTGACGTAAGCCTGGTGCAGAATTCAAAAAACAATACGAATACTCTGACTGCGGCCCAGGGAGCGGGTGTTAATATTAATAAAGAGAAATTTGACGTGGGCGCAAGGTTCAATATTGCCTACAGCAAGGTCAACTCTTCGATGGGTACAAACCTCAACGAGGATTACTTCACTCAAACCTATTCGTTGGACTTCTCATATACATTTCCAAAGAATTTCATCATCAGTTCAGACTTTGATTATTATCGCAATACTGGAAGGGCTGATGGCTACAACTTGAATATTCCTCTTTGGAATGCGAGTTTGAAGAAGCAGCTATTCAAGAAGAAGAATGGAGAAGTGAGGCTTTCCGTGAATGACATTCTCAATCAAAATCAGAGCATAACTCGTACTGTGACGGACAATTATATTCAGGATACAAGGAGCATGGTGCTACAGCGCTATTTCATGGTAAGCCTGTTATTCAACCTCAATCGCACAGGTGGAAAGAGTACCGGTCCGCAGATGCCAATGATGCCACGTAATATCGAACGCAGGTTGCAGGACGCAAGGGTGAACTAAAAATAAAAACGTTCCCGCACAGCGAAAACGTTTTAGTATTGATCAGGGGTTAGTAAAAAAATTACTTTCTTCTCAAAGTATTACCTGCTGCCGGAGATGAACCGGAGATAAATACACACAAAACAGATTTGAGTAGACGAACGATGTTCAGCGAAGGCTTGTAATAGTTGTGGTAGATCTTTGCTTGTTCATGAGCAAGAACGATATGTTTGTTTTTCATAATCAGGATGTTTTATTTAGTGGATAACGAAATATTCGTAGTCAAAGTATATAATAACTTTAAGATTTCATAATATTGCGACTGATTTCTAAATCGTTAAATCCAAAACTGATGAAACCTTTCGTAAAACTACTTGTGCTTTTTACTATTCTTTTCTTCCAGCAAAGTCCTCTCTTCGCCCAGCTCAGAATCACCCCAGCCACCAGCATAGTCAACGATCTAAAGAAAGTTATTGAAGATTACCCCAGCCATTTTGATCATCTCCTAGGTGAACTGATCATGCAGAATCCTCAATCGGCAGACTACACCTGCAACTTCAAAGTAAATGGTGCTGAGGAATGCAGCATCACGCGCTATACTGGTAAGAAGAAGGCTGCGAGCTGGCAGGCCGTGATGTTGACTACCGAGAGTTTCGAAGATGCAAAGAAAAAGTTCAAGTCCCTTTTTGGACAGATCAACCAGCTCGCTATACGATCAATGCGTCTAAAAGGTGTCTATGATACGCCGGTAGAGGAGAAGAAGTTCAGCAGTGTATTGTTCTACCTTGATCCTTCCGACCCTGCGGTATCTAAACTCAGAGTCGAGTTAGTACTCGAGGCCGAGCAAATGGATTGGAAGGTGAAACTATTGATCTACGACCGTGAGAGGGAGGATGAGGAAAGAGGGGAAGTCATAGAGTGAATGGTGAGTGGTCAGTGGTCAGTGGTGCCTGTGATTGGCCGTTTCGTTACCCATTCGTGATTGCGAATCTTGCCGCGACCCACAATTTACGGGGTTACTCACTGCTCACCACTGACCACTCACTTATTAACCTTCATTAACCTTATTGAAAGACTGATTAACCCGCTTTGCGGAGATCTAGGAATATTTTCGTAGCAGAAATAATTAGCTATGAGAAAAATTTGTCTTTCAATTGTTCTGCTTGGATTTGTCCTGCCCGTATTAGCCCAGCGCAACGGAAATATAAAGGGAATTGCTTACGACACGCTATCGCGTCTGCCGGTTGCCGGCGCCACCATCACCTTAGTTGAAAAGAATGATTCTTCACTAGTCTCCTTCACCATGACTGACAATACCGGTCGTTTTGAGCTCGCTGGCGTGCCCAATGGCGAGTATCGCGTCCTCATTACCCACGTAGGTTACCATAATAATAATAAGTTGGTGACTATCAGTGACGGAAACAAGCTTTCGGATTTGGGCCAGGTGACGATGAATGATAAGAACAAGGTGCTGGAAGAGGTGGTAGTTTCCAATGAAGCGCCACCGGTGACTATGGTAGGCGATACGGTCCAGTACAATGCCGGTTCCTTCAAGGTACAGCCAAATGCCAGTGTAGAACAATTGTTGAAGAAACTACCCGGCGTGAAGGTGGAAAAGGATGGAACTGTAAAGGCGCAGGGAGAGAAAGTAAGCCGCGTGTTGGTAGATGGCAAAGAATTTTTCGGAAACGATCCCAAGGTCGCCACAAGGAATTTGCCGGCGGATGCTATTGATAAGGTACAGGTATACGATAAACAAAGTGACCAGGCCCAGCTAACCGGATTTGAAGATGGAAATTATGAGAAAACCATCAACCTCAAGCTGAAGAAGGATAAGAAGAAAGGTGTATTCGGGAAAGTAACGGCAGGTGCGGGGAATAAGGAACGCTATGAAGGGAAGTTCAACGTGAATTCTTTTAAGGGAGCAAGACAGATGTCCGCCATCGGGATGGCCAATAATACAAACGCGGAGGGCTTCACCTTCATGGATATATTGAGTTTCACAGGAGAACTGGGCCGAATGCAGCGGGGGGGTGGTGGTAACATGAACATCAATATATCGGCTGACGATGCGGCGGCGATGGGATTGGGCGGGAATCGAAACGGTATCACTACGGCATGGGGTGGAGGATTGAACTACAATAACATCATTGGAAGCAAGGTGGATTTCCAAAGTAATTATTTTTTCAATCGATATAACCCAAATATCGAAAGACATGTTAACCGAGAGAATATCATTCCTGGTGGAACCAATACTTTCTATAACCAAAACTCCTTTTCCGATAACCTGAACAACTCACACCGGTTCAACTTCAATTCACTAATCCAGATAGACTCGATGCATTCAATTCGCATTACTCCAGCATTTAGCTATCAGCGTAGCAGGACAGATGCTGCTTCGGATTTTAATACCAGGAAGGCCGACCAGTCCATGATCAATGAAGGAAATAGCCAAAACCTTACCTCGAACGTGGGATTCAATTTCAAAAATGACATCATCTTCCGCAAGAAATTCAGCCGCAAAGGAAGAACTTTTTCGTTGTCACTGCAGACAAGTCTTAACGAGAGTGATGGAGATGGACGCCTGAATTCGGTGACCAATTTTTTCACCAATGGAATACTATCACGGCGGGATACAGTCAACCAGCGTAACGAAAGCAATGGGAGCCTTCGAGGCTACAATGCACGCGCCGTGTATACGGAGCCTTTCCTGAAAAAATCGCTCTTGGAATTCAGCGTGGGGAGAACTAATACAATTAATAAGGCGGAGCAGATCACTTATGACTTTAACCGGTTGTCTGGCAAGTATGATATGGTCAACAACGTTCAAACGAACGATTTCGAAAACACCTATGGCTTTACAAATGCTGGCATCCGAATGCGAACGCAGAAAAAGAAGTATAGTTACTCGATGGGAATGAACTGGCAACAGGCAGAACTAGAAGGGAAGGTCATTAGCGGTGTAAAGGATTCGCTCATCTCGAAGACCTTTAGAAATTTACTCCCAAATGCCAGCTTCAAGTATAATATTTCCCGGTACAAAAGTTTTTCATTCAATTATGGAGCGAGCACAAATCAGCCTAGCATGTCCCAACTGCAGCCGGTGCCGGATTTGACGAATCCGCTTAATATAAGACAGGGAAACCCAGACTTGCAGCAGGAATATTCTCACAACATGCAGATCAATTTAAATATGGTAAGTCCTTACAAGAATAAAAACCTCTTCCTGTACCTGACGGCCCAGGCGACTAAGAATAAAATAGTGAGTTATGACTCGCTGGATCTGCAGACGGGCGTGCGGTATTCGATGCCAGTGAATGTGGATGGTGTGTACAATCTGAACAGCAGTATCAACTATAGCATGCCAGTCCGATTCTTAAAAGGTACGATAGAGGTTGGAAGCCGTACGGGTTTCTTCAAGACGAAACAGTTTCTCAACAAGCAGGCGAACGACATCACTACACTGACAGCCGGCCCCGAGTTGAGGCTTGATATGAATCCCAATGACAAGGTAAATGTTGCGGTTGGTGCGAACGTAAATTATAACAGGACGCGCTATTCCCTGGCTTCGAACAATAACAATGTATACCTCTCCCAGGAATACAGTTCATCAATAGACTGGCAATTGCCCAAGCAATTCTTCTTCTCTACAGATTTCACCTATACCATTAATACACAACGTGCGGCAGGCTTCAATAACCGCGTTCCCCTTTGGAATGCAAGCCTGAGCAAGCAGTTCCTTAATTATAAAAGGGGAGAAATCAAGTTGAGCGCGTATGACATGCTCAATGAGAACGTGGGGATAAGCCGAACTACCAATCAGAACTACATAGAAGATAGCCGCACAAATACCCTGCGTAGGTTTTTCATGCTGACATTTACCTACAGCCTGAGCAAGACCGGGTTGAATGCGGGAAATGGGATTCGGATGATATCGCGATAGGCGATAGGTAATGGGCAATGGGCAATAGGCAATAGGCGATAGGCGATAGGCGATAGGCGATAGGCGATAGGCGATAGGCGATAGGCGATAGGCAATGGGCAAGTTACTGTAGGCAATATCCAATTAGACAGAGCTTCGGATAATGCAATCAAAATTTAATGTTAACAGGCGGCAGTGAAAACTGACCGCCTGTTTTGTTTGTTAGGAGTAGTAGGCTTTAAGTTTTAGAAGTGACCTAATGATCGGTAAAAAGGTTGGTCCTACAGGCCAAGAGAAAACTGTTCAGGCAGATATCGAAACTCTCTAAATACTAAATCAAACACCCGCAAGATTTAATAGATACAAAAAAAGACGGCCAGTCTCCACTGCCGTCTTTTAAGTTTCAAATTCTATTGAGTTCCTTATTGCTTATTGCCAGTTGGCTCTTGCCTATTGCCCATTGCCTATTGCTTCTTGCCTCAAAACCGCATCACTCTTCCCCCTCCATTTCCATTCTTGTTCATTTCTTCCAACATTTTGTCTCTCTCTTTGCGGAATTCTTCCTGTGTGTAATGTTTTTTTCCTGTTGGGGCTTTGATAAGCGCGAAGTCTGCTTTCGATGAATAATTAATGGCCTTGAATACCTGTCTTCCATTGTTCACGTCTAGTTCGAGAATGAGTCCTGGTAGCTGACCCTGGTACTCAGCGGGTCCTGCAGTGACGGGTATATCGGTAGCGAACCACGCAACGATGTAGGACGTATCGTCTACCTCCTTTCTTTCCATATTGCCATTATCCATGGACATCGTCGACCTTTTACCAATGATGGTAGTGGTTGCTTTCATGCAGGGATGATCGAGAATGGTCTTAGTCTCGGAAGTCATCTTCAACTTCATAGGACGGATGCTATCATTAATGATAAATTTCTTGTCAAACATTTCCCGCTGTTCAGTCCGTGTGCGGTTTTCAAAATTGGTGTACACCACATCGTCGGCTCCACCGCCAACCATGCGGATCTGGATACCGCCGTTGTCACCGAATGATGTTGCATCGTCTTCTTCTTTTTCTGCTATCCGCCATACAGATTGGTTGTTGCCAAATACCAGGTCAAAATTGTCCTTCCTCGAACGCGGAAGAGAATTCTGTAATTGTTCACTCATATGGCCATCGTTGAGGCGGATCTGCATTACCATGGTGCGTTCATAAGTCACTTTCCCTTCCGTTTGCTGGGCGATGCCAGGTATCACCGTCATGAGTGCACCAGCCGCGATTAGTATTTTCTTCATAAATTGTTTGTTTTGAACCAAAGCTATACCAGGGGTAGGGCAATGTGAGTTAACCCACCTTTCAATTAGGTTAATAAAGGTTAAAGCATTCATCCCGGGGCGAACATTGGTCTACATTTGCCTTGTAAATTTCTTGTATGCAAAAGCTGCGGTGGTTGGCAATATTGATGGGTATTACGATCCTGGGCATCACAGGATTTCAGCTCTATTGGTTGAACAATAACTACGATCGCGAAAAGCAATCACTGGAATTGAAAACGAGCGCTGCTTTTAGACAGACTCTAATGACACTCCAGGCATCAAAGATGAAGCTTGAGAAGGTATTAGTAGAAACGGGAACTCCTCCCAATCGCCCTGTTCAAACGAAACGCCCTCCAAAGAAAGTACGCACTTACTCGGAAACTTCAAACATTGGAGATAAAGAACCACCTATCACCATGATCAACTTACTCCAGGAGAAAATGAGGGAGTATGGCGATACGGGTTCGGGAAAGACTATCATTATTACCCAAGGCGATACGGTTAATGTTCCTGGTCGCCGGGGATCCTTCATCTACAACAACCATCGAACAGTTACTGTTTCCGGGAGTGACTCCGTGTTGAAACTGGATCCGCGCGTATTAAGGCAAATCGATATTGAATCCCTGGATAAAGAAGGAAAGAATGATAGAAATCTGATAGCTATACATAGGAAAAAGGAAAATCTCGACTCTGTTACTAAAAACAGGGACGTCTTGATCGATACTCACATTCCCGGCGCTAAAGTTGAGGGCGTTTTTGAGCAACGCGGAACACCGGGTGGCCGTGGGAGAGATGCCGTGTTTCAATTTCTTTATAGTGTCGATTCCATTTCCATAAAGGATTCTGTTACGCTTAAGGAGCTTCATGCTGCGTTTTCGCAGAAGTTGGATCAGGAAAAGTTGGACCTATCATTTTCCGTATCACGTGTCGATAGTGCTGGTGAGATGTCTGATGACATCAACGAGGTTACCGTAGGATTCGTAAACCCAATCACATACCGGCTGAGCCTTAACAACAAAGTGACCTATATATTAAAGCAGTTAAAACTACCGATCCTCTTTTCGTTCTTCCTCGTCGGTTTGACTATCGCTTCATTCGTACTGCTCTACAGGAGCCTGCTTAAACAACGCAGACTCGCAGAGTTGAAAAATCAGTTTATCAGTAACATAACTCACGAGCTCAAGACGCCGATCGCCACAGTAGGCGTCGCCATCGAAGCACTTAAGAACTTCAATGCCATTCACGATCCGGAACGTACACGCGAATACCTGGACATATCCCAGAGTGAGCTGCAACGATTAAGCCTCCTGGTGGATAAGGTTCTAAAGCTTTCCATGTTCGAGAAACAGGAAATGGAACTTAAGAAGGAGCAGATCGACTGCCGCCAGTTGATAAAGGAAGTATTGAATAGTATGAAGCTCCAGTTTGAAAAATTCCATGCGACAGTGAAATTGCATATAGAAGGAACCAACTTCATCATAGAAGCAGACAAACTGCATATCACGAGCGTTATCTATAACCTGGTTGACAATGCACTCAAGTACAGTAAGGAGAATCCGGTGATCGAAATCCGTCTTTCGTCTTTTCCTTCCTACCTTGAATTGAGCGTGAAGGATAACGGCATCGGTATAGAGCCTGCGTATAAGAATAAGATATTCGAGAAATTCTTCCGGGTGCCCACCGGTGATCAGCATAACATCAAGGGGTATGGTCTTGGCCTGAGTTATGTGGCCGAGGTCATTCGTCGTCACCAGGGCGAGGTGTTTGCCGAAAGCGTATTCGGACAGGGAAGTACCTTCACTACCAAGATGCCTTATGCCGCATCCCGTTAAATCAAGCAGAAAACACTAGACCCATGGCCGTTAAAGTATTCTATGTTGAAGACGAACAGTTCCTAGCCAAGATTGTAAAGGAAAGTCTTGAAAGTCGAGGTTTCGAAGTGGTCATGGAAAGCGATGGCGGCAAAGCCACCGACCTTTTCAGGTCCACGAATCCAGATATCTGCGTGTTGGACGTAATGCTTCCCAATAAAGATGGATTCACTATTGCCGATGAGATCCGATCGTTGAATGAGAATGTACCCATCATTTTCCTCACAGCCAAGACACAGACAGAAGATGTCGTAAAGGGTTTTACCGTCGGTGGCAATGACTATCTCCGAAAGCCTTTTAGCATGGAGGAACTTATCGTACGTATTCAAAATCTCTTGCGCAATAAGACCGAAGGATCGCAACGATTGATAAATGATAATGTGACGATGGGTAAATACAATTTCCAGATACACCGCCAGGTGCTTAGCACAGGTAAGGAAGATCGCAAACTATCGTTTCGTGAGAGTGAATTGCTTAAGCTGTTGTACCAGCATCGGGACAAGATTATCGACAGGAAAGAAATTCTCAATCTCCTTTGGGGAAATGATTCATTTTTCAACTCCCGCAACCTGGATGTATATATCACCAAACTTCGTAGTTACCTCCGCGAGGACCCTTCCGTGGAGATCATTACTATTAAGGGGATAGGGTACAGGTTTGTGGTGACCTAAGAAAGAGCGAAAGTCCGAAAGTCCGGAAGACCGAAGACCGGAAGACCGGCCGACACCCGAGTACCGCGTCATTGCGAGGCCATAGGTAACATCCCATCAAAGAATCTTCCTGAAGGCCGAAGCAATCTCCTCCACCAGGATTCGAAATCGAGGAGATTGCTTCGGCCTCCACGAAATTTTCTTATTACCATTTTCACTAAGGCCTCGCAATGACGCGGCACTCGGGTGTCGGCCGGTCTTTCGGGCATGCACACTTTCCATCTTATCCGGTATTTTTACAGAAATTACTTTCTGCGCAACTCAAAAGCATATACCGCCGATAAGATCTTCACCGGTGAAGCCTGGATGTCAGGCATGGCCATACTCGCGGAAGATGGAGTGATCAGTGATGTGGTACCAATAGAAAAAGTTCCAGCAGGGACAGAAAATGTAAGTTTTCCTAAGCTTTTATTGGCACCAGCCTTTATTGATTTACAGATCTATGGTGCCTATGGTAAGCTGCTCGCCGCATTTCCGGAAGCCGACTCACTTAAGAAACTCGTAGACTATTGTGCCATTGGTGGAGCAACACTATGTTTGCCGACTGTGGCTACTAATACGTATGCAGTATTTCATGACTGCATCGACGCCGTGAGGTCATACTCGAGGGAGGGGGGACAGGGAGTGCTAGGTCTACACATCGAAGGCCCATGGATTAATCCAGCCAAAAGGGGAGCACACATTGAGAAGCTCATCCATTCCCCATCCACCAACCAGGTACGCGACCTTCTCGATTATGGTAAGGATGTAATAAAGATGATAACACTGGCCCCTGAAGTTTGCAGTAGGGAAGTCATCGATCTCATTCGTTCACGGGGAATCGTCTTATCTGCCGGTCATAGCAATGCGACTTACCAGCAAGCGATGGAAGGATTTGATGCGGGAATTCCAACGGTCACACATTTATATAATGCCATGAGTCCGTTTCAACACCGGCAAGCAGGACTTGTGGGAGCCACCTTTGATCACCCATCAGTGATGGCGAGCATTATTCCTGACGGATATCATGCAGACTTTTCATCAGTAAGAATAGCAAAGAAGATAATGCGGGAAAGACTCTTCGTCATTACCGATGCGGTCACAGAAACGGATAATGGCTATTACCCTCATCAACGGGCAGGTGATAAATATGAGTCGTCGGGCATCCTCAGCGGGTCAGCCTTAAACATGGGCCTTGCGGTGAAAAATCTGGTGACGAAATGCGGCATAGAACTCGGTGAGGCCATACGGATGTGCAGCCTATACCCCGCGAAGCTGATTGGCATCGGGAAGACACATGGCATGATTGCAAAGGGGTATTCAGCCAGGATGGTGATTATGAACGATGACTCAGATATATCAGGGTTGACACAATAGACAAACAATATTTAGTATCGTGGTTGCTCTCGCAAGAAGCTTTTGGTTAATATCCGGTTTGTTGTATGCCTGTCTTTCTCATTCGCAGGATACGCGGGCGCAATATCCACGCGCTCTTTCCAATTCATTCACTGGCGTTGAACTAGGATACATTAATTATCGTTTCACAGCGGCTCAATTGGAGCTGGGGTTTGCTGCTGAAGAAATCCGAGTTCCACATGCCGCCGTAAGAATCTTCCTTTTTGGTCACCGTTTCAACGATAACCTCTCTGCACAGATCAGCTATATGCGTCCTGTGGGTTGGATACAGTATAAGAATATCAATGGGAGCGGAGCTACTCACGAAGTAGGTATGAATGTGGCGGGAATAACCATTAATGGATCGATTCCACTTACGAAGAAGTGGAAGGCAGGCATTGAGGCCGGTCTTGGAATCATCACGAGGAGCGGTTTCATAATTGGCGATAAGGTGGTAGTTAAGGATGCCAACTACGCCTCTATTTTGCTTGGTGTCGGAATTGAATACCAGTTAAACAGGAATTGGAGTTTTACTTCACGCGTCATGGGATCGCCAGCACATGCAAGAGCCAGGCAACCCGCAACTGTTTTTTATTCCACAGGAGTCAACTATACGATGCGACCGCTATCGAAGGAAAAGGTAGAACGGAACACAGTCATGTATTCTTTTCCCGGTGAGCTCGTGCAAATAGGGTTTACGACAAATCAGTTGGGCTATGGCATCAACCAGCTTTTCTCCAAGACGATTCCGATCTTCTGGGGCGGACAAGTAAGGGTGAAGCGTGGGATCACAGTTCAATATCAAAGAAACATTTTTCATAGCAGAAAGGTCTTCTCATTCGATTGGGGCGCGACCGCAGGCTGGTGGAAGACGAAGGGCGGAGAAAACTTCTTCACGCTCTCCCTTTTTCCGGTCTTTCGGTTTACCGCACTCAGAAGCAAATCGATCGATTGGTATGTGGCCTACTCGCTAGCGGGCCCAACATTTATCTCGAAGCCTATCATCGACGAGAAGCAAACCGGGAAGCGATTCACCTTCCAGGATTTCATGGGTCTGGGCATCTTTGCGGGACAAAAAAAACGCCTGAATGCGGAAATCAAGATTGCACATTTTTCCAATGGCAATATTTTTCCTAAGAACGAAGGGGTTATGATTCCTCTAACTTTTGGTGTGGGGTACGGTTTGTGATGAATTACGGTTATGGTTGATGAGTTACGGGTTATGAGTTATGGGTTACGTGTACCCCAGTGGAACAGACTTTACATAGTTGTAATCTCGAATATAAATTATGATGGATTGGCGGAGTGCCCACACATCACTCGTAACTCATAACCTGTAACTCATCAACGATAACCCATAGCTGAATTTCCAGATGAATCACTAAATTTGCGTAAACACTCGTCCTATGTCACTTTTGAACAACAACAATAAGAAAGACAAGAAAAAGAACCAGCAACAGCGCACCGGGCCGGGTTTCCCACAAAAGGGTAAGACCAACTCCAAGGCCATGGCTAAGAATACAAAGCTTACTGGTGGATCGCAGCGTGGATCCTGATGCGAATTACCGGGCAATCCCGTTTTTTTGCTACCAAGTTTTTTCCACCTCAACCCCTCCATTACGGGGTATCGTGTAACTTGCGGACATGATCGATTACCTGAAAGGATTGAATGAGCCGCAGCGGGAGGCAGTATTGCATATCGAGGGCCCTTTGATGATTGTGGCCGGGGCGGGAAGCGGCAAGACAAAGGTGCTCACTACCAGGATCGCACACCTGATGGCCAATGGTGTAGATTCATTCAACATACTCGCGTTAACATTCACAAATAAGGCGGCAAAGGAGATGAAGGAGCGGGTAGAAAGGATCCTTGGGAACAATGAGGCCCGGAATCTCTACATTGGCACCTTTCACAGCGTGTTCGCCCGAGTTCTGCGTGCTGAGGCGCAACGCCTGGGCTATCCTAACAATTTTACTATCTACGAT